>CAZWFJ010000061.1:0-20223 GCA_964633135.1 uncultured Puniceicoccaceae bacterium
AGGGGGCCGATTGGGGCGGGCTGGCCGTGGGGGCGGGTCTGCGAAAAGACGTGATCCAGTAGCACCGCATTGATTTTGAATGATCCTGTGGCTGTTCGCATCCGATAGCGAAATTCCAGAATCGAAGAGAGATGATTTTCCGGCTACTCTCCTGCGTAGCTACGTTTCGGGTTATCTTTCAAAATCGTGAGATAAATTGTTAAAATATTCGCATGTTGTTGATTGTTAGTAATTTCGATTTAGGCCTTAACCTACCCTGGGAACTCGATCTTGCGGATCTAAACGCCGAAGGCCTTGCGATGCCGTACGACTCCAGAAGGAAAATCCGCCTTTTGCTCGGACGAAATCGAAGACCGTATCCCCGGAACCGCCCCGACCCAAAGGCAGGTCCCTCTCGGGTGTTTTCAAGTTCAGCCCCGGCATGTATTTCGGCAGAACGTCGATCGCCGTGAGGATCGTCAGGGCGTTGGGGTTTCGCTTTGTTTGAACCCAGTTTCTAAAAGGGATTCACCCTGGACAGAAGAATACCGTGCCCCTCGTTCCCCAAGGTCAGAAAACCGCTTGAATTCGCGCCGTGCTGTTGCGATGATCTATCCCTTCATGGCATCGCCTACTTCAACCCGTCACCGCGACATGGATCGCGAAACCAAATTGCGATTATTTCGGCTCATGCTGGAGAGTCGGAAGGGAGACCTCCGTGAGCAGAGTCTGCTGCGACAAGGGCAGGGGTGGTTCCATGTTGGCGGGATCGGTCACGAGGCGGTGGCCGCAGCAGCTTTCCACCTGGAGCAAGACGACTATCTGGCCCCCTACTACCGCGACCGGGCACTCGTCCTGGCTCGTGGGATGACAACCTACGACATCGCCCTGACTTTTTTCGGCAAGCGCGGATCCTCCAGCGGGGGGCGGCAGCTCCCGGGGCACTTCAGCTCACGCAAACACAACATTTGGTCGCATCCTTCCCCCATCGGCTCCCATCTTCTCCCGGCGTGTGGACTGGCTTGGGGAATCAAGCTCGACGGCAAACCCAACGTCGTCCTCGCCACGACGGGCGAGGCAGCCTCCCGTCAAGGTGACTTTTTCGAGGCAGCCTGCGTGGCGGTTGAAAAGCAGCTTCCGATCGTCTTCATCGTTGAGGATAACGGCATCGCCATCAGCACACCAAATCGCGATGCCAACCCATTGGCGTTGGGAATTATGAAAGAAGATCGCTGGGTGCGCGCCGAGGGAGCGAATGCATCGGATGTCTACCGGGCCAGTGCTGAGGCCGTGGCCATGGCCCGCGAAGGCGGTGGTCCGAGCTTTCTTTGGCTCGAACTCGAGCGGGGAACCAGCCATTCGAGTGCTGACGATCACCGGCTCTATCGCTGCAAGAAGGAGATCGCGCATACCGAGGAACGGGATCCTATCAAACTTTTTCGCGAGGAACTGCTGGCGGAGGGTGCGGTCACCGAACAGGAGATCGCCGAGATGGAAACCGAATTGAAAGAAGAGGCCCGCCGGGTCTATGCGGAAGCCCTCAAAGCGGACGATCCCGAGGAGTCGGAGGTCGCCCTCCACCTGACCGACCCGGCCCCCCCGGTTGCCCAGCGCCCACCCGTGCGGCTCGGCGAAAGGGCGAGGATGCTCGACGCAATTAACTCCACTCTCAAGGAAGTCCTCAAGCGCAACCAGGACTCGGTCTTCTATGGGCAGGACATCGCCGATCCCAAGGGCGGGGTGTTCCGCCTCACCGCCGGCCTTTCCACCGCCGAGCCGATCCGCGCCGGAAATTCACCCGTCGCGGAATCAACGATCATCGGCCTCGCCTGCGGCCTGGCCTCCTACGGGAAGAAACCGTTTTTCGAGATCCAGTTCATCGATTTTATCGGGCCGGGCTGGAATCAGCTCGCCAACAACCTCGCCAACCTGCGCTGGAGGAGCTTTGGCGAGTGGAATTGTCCAGCCGTCATCTACGCCCCCTACGGTGCTTACCTACCGGGAGGTGCGATCTGGCACAGCTCTTCCAGCGAGGGGCTTTTCGCCAACCTGCCTGGTCTGATCATCGCCGTGCCCAGTACCCCGGAAGACGCCGCCGGGCTGATCTGGAGCGCCAATCAATGCACAGATCCCGTGCTGCTCCTGCTCCCAAAGCACCTGCTATGGGAGGAGCGGAAGCTCCCGGATAAAATCCGCTCTGCACCGATCGGGCGCGCCCGCGTTCGCCGCCCCGGCCATATGATAACGGTTGTGGGATGGGGCAACTGCATTGAACTTATCGAGGAAAGCATCGAGAAACTCGGCGACGATTCCCAGGTCGAATTGATCGATTTGCGCACGATCGTCCCCTGGGACCGCGAGACCGTGATGAATTCGGTCCGCAAAACCGGCCGACTCCTCGTAGTGCAGGAAGATGCCGACCCGTGCAGTGTGGGGCAGGCGATTGTCTCCGAGGTCATTGCGGTTCCCGATATCTGGCCACGCCTCCAAGCCTCGCCAAGGATCATTTCCCGCGAGAATACGCCTATTGGGTTCCACCCGACTTACGAATACACCGCGCTCCCCGATTCCGACACCGTTCTCGAAGCCATCCGCAGCCTTGTCGCAACCCACGCATCCCCCTCCGTCGGTGAACCCGTCTCCGCTGCAGCCGCTATGGAGCCAGCCCCCCTTCTCGAAGAGGAAGAACCCCCTCCCGCTCCCGTTTCCAACACGATCAAGGTTCCGGTGCTGGGCGAGGGAATCACCCGCGCCCGCATGCTGACCCAGTTCAAGAAAGAGGGAGAGCCATTCGAACCCGATGACTCCATCTGCGAGGTCGAGACGGATAAGGCTGTTTTTCCAATCGAAGCTCCCGAAAGTGGCACCATCGTCGAGTGGCTCTTTGAGGAGGGCGATGAAGTGGGAGTCGGCGACGAAATCGCCCGCTGCACCTTCGCATCCCAAAGCCGCCCCGAAGAGGACTCACCCTTACCCGTAAAGGGCGATGAAGCGGCAAACATCCGAAAGTTCAAACAATACGAAGCCGCTAATGGTGAGATCGCCAAGACGTCCGGCCTTTCTGCGGAGATCATCCAACAAATGCAAGGACTGGTCCCCGCGACCATCATGCTCAAAGCCAAGTGGGAACCAATTCGCGCGCTTCGGGAGCGTATCAAGAAGGAGAATGGGAAGCCTCCCAGCCCATCGGCAATTGTCGCCTGGTGCTTGGTGCAGGCGATGAAGAAACACCGCCGTTTCACCCACACACTCCTGATGGGCAAGATGCCCCGCTCCATCGGCGACTTTGATTTGGGTGTCGCCGTATCGCTCCCCGACGATCGCCTAGGGACCGCCATCGTGCCCGACGTCAACCGCCGCGATTGGCCCGAGTTCGCCGAACTTTTCCGCAAAGCCGTCGACGACACCCGAAAGGGCCGCTTCCAGCCGAAGACACGAATCCCCATTCTTCTCTCGACGATGGGACATTACGATGTTCAATCGGCTACGCCCATTGTCGTCCCCCCATCGATCGCTACCCTTTTCGTCGGATCCGCCCATTACGAACTCGACCCGGAGACCCAGGGACAAAAGGCACGCGAGGTCGTGCGGCTGGTGCTCACCTTCGACCACCGATGGATCAATGGTGCTGGCGCGGCCTCCTTCCTCAGCGAGGTGAAGAGCAACCTGGAAAACTTCGACATTGAAAGTTGAACGCGATGGGCCACCAAACAACCGTTGCCCGAATGCGGCGACCTGAGTTTATCGTGCTGACGGCGGCAGCGGCTGGAGTGCTCGCGTGGTTCTTCGCTGTTTTGCCCTCTGCCCTGAGAGATGCAGATCAGATCCTCAACACCGCGATTATCCTGGCCATCCTCGGAGTCTACTTGATCTTCGATTTCCGCCCTCGGATCGCCGCCTCCTCCGATTCGGCTCGTGGATCCTTTCTTTGGGCAGGAGCCGGAGCGGTTCTGGCCCTCTCCACGCTTCTCCTCGCTAACGAGACCGTGCGGATCTTCTCGCTCTTCGCAAGCATTTGCTGCTTTGCCCGCGGGGCGGGAGGTGTGCTCCTCGACTCCTCCAGTCGCCGACTCCTCAACTCTCTCTTCGTCACCTTCACCTTGTTTGGTGCCCTTCTGGTCAGCCTTCCGCTGCTCGACATGCCCCTGCGAATCATTACCGGACGATGGGCCGCCCAAATTTTCGAGTGGATGCAGAACGATACCGAACTCGGTTTCATCTCGCACGAGGGTGTCCCGATGCTGCTGCTAATCGTCAACGGACGTCCCTTCCATGTCGCTGCCGAGTGCAACGGATTCGGGCTGCTTGGAACCAGCGTCCTCCTTACATTCGCCTTTATTTTCTATCGCAAGGTGCCGCTTTTCGACGCGCTGTTACTGGTTATTACCGCTGTCTTCATCGCCGTGATCGGAAACCTTTTTCGGATTTATGTCATCGTGAGCCTCGCCCCAATGGTCGGGAACCACTACGACCTGATGCATGAAATCGTCGGGACCATCACTTTCTATGCGTTTTTGGGGCTGCAAGCCTGGCTAACCATCGGTTTCGGAAAATCTCCACGCCCGGTACGCTCCGGGGGTCTCGCATGAAGCCAAAAATTGTCGTTATCACTCAGTTCGAACCAACGAACGGGGAAGTCGGCGAATTTACGTTGTTTCGCGACAGGTTTGCGTTCCGGCCTATTTCCGACGCACGCCTGCCTGGAGAGCTCTACGCCGATCCAGAGAACAATCTCCTCGGAATCGTCGCTGGCGTAGGGGCAGTGCAAACCGCGACCCGGATCACCGCTCTCGGCATGGACTCTCGCTTCGACCTGTCCGAGTCCCTTTGGCTGATCTCGGGGATCGGAGGCGGAGATCCCGCCCGCACTCCACTCGGTTCTCCCGTCCTCGCCGATTGGTGCGTTGACGGGGATCTTGCCTGGGAAATTGATGGTCGCGAATTACCTGCGGGATGGCCCACCGGTCTTCTCCCTCTCGGGGCGAAAACACCCTATGTTCTTCCCTCGGCCGAGAACGATGTCTTCGGCCCCCTCTACGAAAGTGTCAGACTTCCAACTCAAATTCTCGACTGGGCACAGGCGCGGGTGAACACTCTCCCCTTGGCAGGATCCGAAGCCGCCCGCGACGAGGGTGCCCGCTATCGCGAGTGCCCGACCGCAGCAGAACCACCACGCGTCTTCCGGGGCACCACCCTATCCGCAGTCCGCTTCTGGCACGGACACCTTATGAACGACTGGGCCAACCGCTGGGTGGATTTGTTCACCGGGGGACAAAGTCAATTCCACACCTCAAACATGGAAGACAGCGGAACACTCTTCGCTCTTCGCTTTCTCGCCAGACTGGGCCGTGCCAATGCACAAAGGATTCTGGTTATTCGCTCCGTCAGCAACTTCACTCGTCCGCCTGATGGGGAATCCGCTGCTTCTACTCTCGTTTCCGAAGAGGGTGAGGTCCATTTTCCCGGAATTGACCTAGCCCATGAAAACGGGTTCCGGGTCGCACAACAATTGATCAATGCTTGGCTCGCAGGGGATCTTCCGCCTGACCCTGAAGTTTGAGCCGACGCAGCTTCCCCCGGATCTTTGAAAAGTCAGCTCTCGACATCCGGTCAATGAACAAAACCCCGTTCAAGTGATCCACTTCGTGCTGAATGCATCGGGAAAACAGACCCTCGCAAAGAAGTTCGTGTTCTCCCCCTTCCAAATCCTGATAGAAAACCTCAACCCCCAAGGGCCGGAATACATTGCCCCGCACTTTGCGAAAAGATAGGCACCCTTCCTCCATCACATCCATCTCGACGGGGGCCGGTAACTCGATCCGGGGATTGACCAAAACCAGCGGCATCAGTATCCCCGGAGGCACCGGACGCCCGTCCAGAACCGCTTCGCCCGTGTCACTCGCAGCTGGACCCAAGTCCACCACGCACAGCTGAACGGCTTTCCCAACCTGTTGGGCCGCCAATCCAATCCCCTCATACGCTCGCATCGCCTCAATCATCTGCCCCGCCAGATCCCTGAGTGCCGAATCAAAAGAAGTGATCTTTTCGCCCCTCTGGCGCAGTATCGCCTCCCCATATTGTGTAACGCGCAATCCCATAATCGTTTCGAAAATCCTTACACCTCACAGACGCGAAAAACAAGTGCCTTTCCCGCAAACTAGCCTCATGACAATTAGCGGTGTTCCGACCGTTTTTTTAGCCGATCCCCTCTCATACCTCGCCGCTACGGAGAAAATACGCCAAGGCAATCAATTATTTTAGGACGGAGCTATTTTTCAACGACCTGAAATCCATCCCCAAAGCGGACCCCCCCAATCCGATGCCGAAATTGAATTCTGCAACATCGCCTGGAATCATTCGTCTATTTTTCCCTAAATCTGGTCGCATCCCTCTATATGTGGCAATCGCTCAATAATTTTAGAACTGGGATAAATTGCGGAGTCCGTTTGACGGAAAAAACAAGGATCTTTCACGCAAACCAGCATGATGGCAATTAGCGGTGTTCCGACCGTTTTTTAGCCGATCCTCTCTCATTCCTCGCCGCCCCGGAGAAAATACGCCAAGGCAATCAATCATTTTAGGACGGAGCTATCTTTTAACGGCCTGAAATCCATCCCAAAAGCGGACCCGCCAATCCGATGCCGAAATTGAATTCTGCAACATCGCCTGGAATCATTCGTCTATTTTTTTCCTAATTCTGGTCGCCTTCCCCTATATATGGCAATCGCTCAATAACTTTAGAACAGGGATAAATTGCGGATTGGGTTGTGACTTGATCTGGAGGAGCAGAATATTTATTTTCGCCCCATGGATTCCGTCAAAATCCGCCGAAGGTTCCGGTTTGGGCTTTGTGGCGCATGGCGTGATCGACCAGGACCAAGGCGGCCATCGCCTCAACGATTGGCACGGCACGGGGAACGACGCATGGATCATGGCGGCCTTTTGCGGCCAGCTCGGTTTCCTGGCCGCTGCGGGAGACGGTTTTCTGGTTTTTCCGGACGGTTGCTGTGGGCTTGAACGCGACCCGGAAGACGAGTTCCTCTCCGTTGGAAATTCCGCCCTGGACACCACCGGAATGGTTGCTACCCGTGCGAACCGCTCCGTCCCTTATCTCAAAGGGGTCGTTATGCTCGGACCCGCGCCGGAGGGTTCCGGCAAAGCCCGATCCCACTTCGAACCCCTTGGTTGCCGGAAGGGAAAGCATGGCCTTGGCTAGGTCAGCCTCCAAGCGATCAAAGACGGGGGAACCCCAGCCCACCGGAAGTCCACGGACCCGGCACTCAACGACCCCCCCGACAGAATCCCCTTTGTCGCGCACTTCCTTAATGCGGGCGATCATCCTCTCTGCCGCATCCAAATCCGGGCAACGAACGGGGGTAGACTCGACTTGCTGAAGGCTCGGAAATGCCAGATCAGCCGGAGCCGCGATCTCATGGATCGAGCGGATGAAGGCCCGGATTTCGATCCGATGGCTCAGGCGAAGAATTTTGTCGGCAATGGCTCCAGCCGCTACCCGGGCGATGGTCTCGCGCGCGGAGGAGCGACCCCCACCTGCATAGTCCCGGATGCCATATTTTTCCTGATAGGTAAAATCCGCGTGCGACGGTCGGTACTTTTCTTTCATTTCGGTATAATCCGAAGAGCGCTGGTCTTCGTTGAACACCGCCATTGAGAGAGGCGTCCCGGTTGTTTTCCCCTCGAAGACACCCGATAGGATGGCCACCTTATCCTTCTCCTTCCGGGGAGTAGTGATCGCGCTCTGCCCCGGTCGCCGACGGTCGAGAGCCTCCTGGATATCCTCCTCACAAAGGGGAAGAAGCGGAGGGCATCCATCAATGACGACGCCGATCCCCTTGCCATGACTTTCGCCCCAGGAGGAAATGCGGAATAGTGTACCAAAAATACTGCTCATGTTCTCTTCCTAGCAGCTTTCGCCCCTCAGACAACCGCAACTTTTGATCTCCAGCAAACCGGAGAACGGTATCCTCCGACTCAAGCCCGGATCTGAGAGGGCTGGCCTATTCTTCCCCATCGCCGGAATCATGAACGGTTTCGGGCGCCGGTCTGTTTGGACTCTGACTCAATCGCGCCCGAAGCTGTTCCCAAGAAGACTGCAGAGCCTCGGTTTCGACAGGCTCCATCCATGGCCTAGCCTGGTCTGGCTTTCCGGCCTCGATCCAGGCCCGCGAGATCTGCAGTCGGCTCGCTTCAATTTCAGCAGGGGTGCGGGCCAAAGAAATCACTCTTTGCCAAGCCCGTGCGGTAGCCTCCCAATCTGGATCCGGAAGATCCGCATGGGCCTCGGCCCAGCGCCACCCACGTTCAAAGCTGTCCGCATCTAGTCGAAAGGCCTTTTCGAACGATTCAAGAGCCAGTGCAGAGGCCCGACCCTCGCCGAGTACTCCGTCTTCCTCCAAATTTGGGCCAAACCGGACCAGAAAAACGCCAAGATCGTTGTGGTAGGCGGGTTCCTCCGGGGCCAGGTCGACCGCCTGCAAAAGGAACGGCAGGGCCGCTTCGTAGGCTTCCTGATCCGATAGAATCAGCCCCATCTGCTGATGGATGACTGGAAGATCCGGGTTCAGGGAACGGGCTTTGCGAAAGGCGGCCAGTGCGCGGGCATCCGACCCGACCGAACGCAGGAATTTCCCACACAGGATCCAGCCATAAAGATGGTTCGGGTTATCGGCCAAAAAGCTCTCGTAGCTTCGGGCGATATCCTGTGCCCGCACCAGGAGTCCCTCTCGCCCCAGCCCCTCGCGGGAGGCCTCCAGCATTTCGGCTTCCGCCTTCAGAATACCAATCAACCGCTGGTCGGCAATGCTTTCGCCCGCATCGGAATCTTCCGCGTGGAGATTGACGAAAGTCGCACCGAAGGCCAGCAGGAAAAGTAGCCATATCCGGGAACGCGGGTGTTTGATCCCTTCTCTCATGCAAACAACTCCCCCTGCTCCGGCACCGACTCCATTTCGATCGGCAGAATAACACCCGGATCATTCTCTGCCACCCGATTGACCCGGAGCGCAACCGGATGCCGTTCCAGCACTGCGGCTTCGGAGGGGAAAACGCTGTCGCGCAGGGCGGTTTCGCCTGCGACCGAGGCATCGAGCCAGAGGCGCAACCGCTCGGGTCGAATCAATACCGGGGCACGGTGATGGATCTCCGACATCCATTCGTCGGCCTGACGGGTCAGCACCACGACAGCAGGCTTCGCGTCCTGGCCACCCATCAGGATCAGCCCTGCCAGCAAAATCCCCGGAGCCGAGCGGGGGTGGAAGTAAAACGGCTGCGAGGGTTCCCACTTTCGTTGCCACTCGAAGAACCCGGATGCCGGAAGCAGGCATCGCCGTTTCGCAAAAGCCCCTTGAAACATCCGCTTCCCGGAGACGGTCTCTGAGCGGGCGTTAATGACAAAGCGCTTGCCGCCAGCCGCGACGGGCAGTTCTGCGCCCCAAGGCAGCCTGTCCCAATTCTCCTCGGGTCCGAGAACCGGGACCGGGACTCCCGGAGGCTGGTTGAAAACCGCTGCGGGAAGGGACTCCGGAGCCGAACCTGCCAACTCAGACACCTCCGCCTCCGTCAAATGGAAGCTGTAACGACCGCACATAACGCCTTCAGTTGGCCACAAGCGGGCCAAAAATGCAACCGGGCTTTCCACTGGCAGTCGATTTTGGGCGGTGTGCAATGATTTCGGCATGGGAAACGCTCGCGCACATTCGATGATCGTCTATTTCTCTTGTACCCGGTCGTTTCGAAACGATTTTGTCACAAAAAAATCTGCACTTCTCAAACCCCTCTAATCCATGTTTACGTAAACGTTTTGACAATTACCTGAATCCGAAACCAATGGAACCGCCTCGCATCCTCAAAATCATCCTCTGCACAGTGATGACAGGTTCGGGGCTTTGCGGTCCCGGGCAAAGGGCCGCAGCAGAGGTTTCTGTGGAATCAATGCGGCTGCAGGATGTACTGATTCAAGCGACGCAGGCCTTTCAAGCGGGACAGTATGCCCGCGCCATCGATCTTTTCAATGCCCTTGAGGAAACCTTTGGCCGCGAGCCGGAACTCCGCGAACCGTCCGTGCAGCGCATTCTTCTGCCGGCGAGGGGATATTCCGAATTTGCCGTTCGTAATTACGAAGTCGCGATTGACTATTTTGAATCTTTTCTCGCGCAATTCCCTGAACGAGGCTCGATCCACGCGTTCGTTCTCTACTCTCTTGGGCAAGCCGAGTTGTACCGGGATAACTTGGCGGAGGCAGCCGAGCGATTCGGCGAGTTCGTGGCCGCCTACCCCGGTTCGCCCGAAACTTCTCTTGCCGCCCTTCAGCAAGCCGACCTCCTATTCCGCCTCGGCAAGACCGAGGAGGCTGTTTCCATTACCGAAGCACTCTACGGCTCTGGTGCTTCCGAAACTCTTCGTACCCAGGCGCGACTCCGGACCCTACAGGAACGGGTCG
The DNA here is from genome assembly GCA_964633135.1 of uncultured Puniceicoccaceae bacterium. GTDB lineage: Bacteria > Verrucomicrobiota > Verrucomicrobiia > Opitutales > Puniceicoccaceae > Puniceicoccus. The sequence goes on from CAZWFJ010000061.1 coordinate 10,439, forward strand.
AGGCCGGCCAATTCGCAGAGGCCGCTGAGATCCTTCTCGCCACTCCCTGGCGGGTCCATCGCATGCCCGAACTCGCCGCTCTTGCCTTCGCCGCCCTTAAAACCGGAGACGCCCTGATGCAGGAGGAGAGCTTTGAAAAGGCACTCCGAACCTATCGACTCGTCCCACCCTTTGACCGCCTCCTGCGGCAGCAGCGCACCCAGCTACAGCGCGCTCATGAAGTGTTGACCTATCGCCAAAGAAATATTTCGTCGCCCATGGCGACAGCCTGGATCTCCTATTATACCGCTCTCGTGGCCAGGCTTGAGGGCCAGCTCGAGGTCCTGCAGTCGATCGAGGACTATACTCCCGGCTATCTTCTCCGCTATGGGCAGGCATTTCTCAGCAGCGGACGCGGGCGAGAGGCTTTGATCCTCTTCCGGGAACTGGCCGGCGATGAGACCGTCTCTCCCGAGATTCGCCAGCAGGCCCATTATCGATGGATCCTCGCGGATTTCTTTTTGCAAAACTGGGAAAACACTCTCGCCGTGGCTCTCGAATTTGAGGAACTCTATCCCGACAGCGAATTGGCACCCGACGCCCTTTACCTGGTCGCCCAGGCCCACCAGGAGCAAATGAAGTATCGCCAGGCGATTGAGGTCTACAACCAGCTACTCGACCTCTTTCCGGATCATCGGCTCGCGCCCCGCTGGCTCTTTACCAGGGGGTTTAATCTGGCCATGCTTGAGCGATATGAGGAGAGCCGTGCCGATTTCACCGCATTTACCGAGCAGTATCCTGATCACCCCCTCGTCACGCAGGCTCGTCTCTGGCACGGGCTGACCCACCACTTTAACGGCGACTATGAAGAGGCTCTCGCCGAGCTGATTCCTCTCGCCGAGGCCGCTCAGAATCACTACCTGTATCCGGAGATTCGCTACCGGGTCACCACAGCTCGATACGCCCGGCAGGACTACGAAACCGCCCTCGCGGAGATCGACGCGTTCCTTGAGGAATTCCCCATGCATCAACGGGTACCGGAGGCCATGGTCCTGCGCGGCGATGTTCTCATGGGCCTCGGCAAACTCATCCCGGCCTCGACCGCTTTCGCACAGGTGACCCCCGAGGCCGGTGGATTATTCCCCTACGCGGTTTTCCAGCGTGGCAAGATCTTCAAAGCCCTTGAGCGTTATGACCTCATGGTCGACCACTTCACCGACTATCTCGACCGGGACGATCTCGACCCCCGCCCCCGCATGAGCGAAGCTCTCTACTGGCTCGGCTGGGCTTACCTGCAGGAGGGCCAGCCCGCCGAAGCACTTTTACGCTTCGACCAAGCCGTGGACGAATTCGGGAACGATCCTTCGGCTACCGAGATTCAAGCCCTCCTCTCCTCTTTCGAAGCTCTCCGGTCAGAACTCCTGCGCGAGGAAGAAACCGAGTTGCCCGACCACCCGGTCCTTCTCGCCCCCAGCTTCTCCGCGTGGATGGACGACCAAATCGCCCTCGCCCTGGCCGAGAACCGCCTCACCTGGTTCAGCCGTCTCAAACAATTTCAGGCAACCCGCGAGCGGGTACGGGGAAACGAGGAAATGGCCGCAACCCTCCTTCAGGAAATCGACGAGAAGGTCCCCATGGAAAGCCTCGATCCGCAAGTGATTGGGCAGGTTGGCCTGATTTACTCCGAAAGAGGCTACGGTTACGCAACGGACTACTTTGACTACATTCTCGCGAACTACCCCAATCATCCTGCCCGTGCCGAGGCGTGGTTCGGCAAGGCGCAAATTCTCTTCGAAGAGGGCGAACTGGAGGAGGCCGACGACCTCCTGCGCAAGTTCGACCAGCAAATACCCCTGCATCCGCTCGCCCCGCAGGTTAAAATCCTCCGCGGGCGCATCCTGACCCAACTCGGCTATTACGAGGACGCCGAAAACTCCTTCGAGGATATTCTCCAACTCAAGGAAGCCCGTGGCATACCCCACGCCCAAGCTCTCGCCGGCCTCGCAGAGATGAACGAGGTGCGAGGAAATCCGCAGCGAGCCATCCCCTATTGGCAACGGATCTACACGCTATACCGCGCCTATCCCGAACGGGTTGCCGAGGCCTATTATCGAAGTGCCGTCCTTTTCGCCGAGCTGGATGATTACGGTGCCGCGTACCGATCCCTCAACGAAATGCTCGCAGACAAGCAGCTGCAAAGCACCCTTTACGCCGGGCGTGCCGAAAACCTCCGCACCGAACTACTCGAAGCGCACGGACCCTTCTCCCCGGAACCCACACCCGGGGACACTCCCACTGCCGTCAAACCGCCGCAAGCAACCACGCCACCCGACGGGGAGGAATCATCATGAAATTGCCGCGCCTCCTTTTGTTCTTTTGCAGTGTCGCCGTTCTCTCCGGGCAGCCATCCGCCAGCCTCTCCCCGGATTTGCCCAAGGAGACAACCCGGGCCATCCTTGAGAACTTCTCCGGCCTGCCCCCCCCAATCGGAGGCCCCATCCCCGAGGCCGAGCACGCGGAGCTGCGCAAGCCCCTCTCCCTTTCGCTGCAAGGCGGCCGCCATTTCGAAGGCACCCTCGCCCGCGTCGAGGACGAGCAGGTCTACCTTCGCCTCGTCGAGCAGGGCGGGGAGGTCGTTCTTTCCTTTTCCTTTGAAGATGTGGAAAGAATCGATTTTCCCGGACATCCGATTGTTGAGGCCACCCTCGAACGGATTCGGGAGGGCGATCTCACCGAGGCACTGCCTTACCTCGAATCGATTATCGGTGCCCGCTATACCCTGTTCCCGCTGATCCCCCCGGAGAAACTCTCCTTCTTCCGAGCACTTCCCCTCGCCGCTCTTGCCGTCGATAATCCGGCACAGGCGATTGCCTACAGCAAAGCAATTCGCCCCTACCTGACCCTGCCCGACGACCAGGACGAACTCCGCGACATTGAACTCCTCGCCTACTACCGCCTTGAATTGCGGGAAGAAGCCGAGCAGCGGGCACTCGACTGGATCGCCGAATATGAGCGCTTTTCGCCGTCCGCACTCGGTTTCTACGTCCTGGCTGCTCTCCAGTTCGAAGCCGCCAACTACGAGGAAGCGCTCTACACCGCCCTCCGCCCTATCGTTTTCTCCGGCGCATGGGAGAAATCCTACCTCGCCCCATGCTACTCCATTGCCATTATTTGCTCTCACCTATTGGACGACCCGATCGAGCGCGACCAGCTTCTCGCCGAAATGCACGAGCGAAAGATTCCCTGGAAGCCGCTCTTCCTCTTTCGATCTGCCCGGTCGGCTCTCGAAGAACTGATCCTTCCCGGTCCCACAGGCGAGCCACTGCCCATTTTCCTCGAAGAAAAATCCCCTGAACCCGGAATTGAAACGCCCCCCAAAAATCGACCACCACAAAACTTCCTGGATCCATCCGGTCTGGTCCCCCTCTGACAGAACATTCTCTTTAAAAAGCACCATGAAAATAATCCACCTCCTCTTCCTCGCCGCCGTGCCCTCGCTCCTGCTCGCCCAGGAGGGCGAAACTGCGATCCCACCCACCGACACCAGTCTGTTTGGAATGATCCAGCAAGGCGGCTGGGCCATGATCCCACTGGCCGGTTGCTCGCTCGCCATGCTCTTCCTCATCATTTACAGTTACATGGAAACTCGCAGGAGCCGCTTTATCCCCGATGCGATCCTCCCGCAGCTTCGCGAGGCTCTCTCCGCCCATGAGGTCGAAAGCTCCTCGCAATCATTGCAGGCCAGCAACACCGTCCTCGGCCGCAGCCTCTCCCCAGCTCTCCTGAAACTCCGCAGCGACCGCCCCAACCTCAATAAGGAACAGGTCGAGAACCTTCTCGTCGAAAACCTGGAGGCCGAGGAGAACAGCGTCTCACAGTGGATCAACTACCTGAATGTCGTCGCCGCCGTTGCCCCCATGATCGGCCTCCTCGGCACGGTGAGCGGCATGATCAGTGCCTTTCAAACTATCGGCGAGGGTGGCATGGGGAGACCCGAACTCCTCGCAGGTGACATCGGCGAAGCCCTCATCACTACCGCAACCGGTCTTGTCATCGGTATTCCCGCCATGATCTTCTACTTCATCATCCGCAACCGTCTCGGCCACCAGATGATCCAAACCACCCAAACCGCCAGCGAGCTGATCGACTACGTCGAGGAAGATTGATCGGCCTCATTCCACCATCGGCGGCGGAACAGTCACGAAGGAATGGATACGGTTCCCTCCCGCTAGCCGCCACTACAACAGAGCCTCCCGATTCAACTTTTGCAGCCCTCGCGGGACAAACACACCATCCTTGCGCACGAGTTTTCCATCGAATCGGATCTCCCCGCCCCCAAAATCCTCCCGTTGAATCGAGACCATGTCCCAGTGGACCTGCGAACGATTGCCGTTATCCGCATCTTCGTAAGCCTGGCCAGGCGTGAAGTGGAATGATCCATCAATTTTCTCATCAAACAGAATATCTCCCATCGGTTCGCGTATGTGCGGATTAAACCCTATCGCAAACTCCCCTATGAAACGCGCGCCCGGATCGGTATCGAGAATCTCGTTGAGCCGCTTTGTGTCGCTGGCCGTCGCCTCGACAATTTTTCCCTTGCAGAAGGTGAGCCGAACCTTCTCAAAAGCCACTCCTTGATAAACCGTCGGCGCATTGTGGCAGATGGTCCCCTCGACCGAATCGCGGACCGGCGCGGTGAACACTTCCCCGTCCGGAATGTTATACTGCCCACCGCAGGGGATCGCCGGAATCCCCTTGATCGAAAACCGCAGGTCCGTACCCGGGCCGGTTATTCGCACCTCGTCGGTCTTCTCCATCCAACGCTTGAGCGCCTGCATCCCCGGCTTCATGCGAGCGTAATCAAGCGTGCAGACCCGAAAGTAAAAATCCCGAAACGCCTCCGTGCTCATCTTCGCCTGCTGCGCCATCGCGGGATTCGGCCACCGCAGGACACACCATTTTGTCTTCTTCACCCGATAATCGAGAGTCGGCTTCATCCTCTTCGAGAGAATCCTCATACGCTCCGCCGGAATGTCCGCCGTCTCGAATACGTTCTCCGATCCACGCAGAGCGATGTAGGCCTGCACTTTCTTCATACGGAACAGTTCCCAAGAGTTCTCCGCCGTGTATTGGGCGTCCGTCCCCTCCCGTAGCAATTCCCTCGAAATTCGCTCGTTCCGCAAGGAGACGTGGGGGATCCCACCCCGTTCCCGGATTGCCCGAATGAGGGCAACCACCATTTCCTCCGGGACTCCGCCCGCATCGACCAAAACATGTTCGCCCTCCCGGACATTTACCGAAAATCCCGTTAAGCCCCGAGAAAGTTCTAAAAATCGTGGATCCATGATGACATACTTGCCGACCAACCGGCCCCCAAGCAAGAAAAACGACCGCACCGCCGACCGCACCCCACTGTGTTCTTATTTGGACTCATTGTTCGAAGTTCTGCCTTGAGGCGACCCAGCCAACCCCTGCTTCCGATCCGTCGGGAAATCCCGCAAATCCGGCATTACAAGCAGGGAATGCGTCCCGCCGTGGACAAATAGATATATCATCAAGCGAAAATCGTATACGCCGATCCGCATTCTACCGTCCGGATTTTATAGGACAGTCCTAAACTTTGATATAAAAATTAGGAATTTGCCGCGTTCGGCATGCTAATGCCTACGGTTTTTCGTAGGCTTGCGGATAATCTTACTTCCTATCACCAGTTTAGCCGGAGAGTGACAGCCGGGGATTTGAGACCGAAATTATAGGACGGTTCTAAATTTGGGATTCAATGCCTTTCCCGTTTGTCAAAAAGATTCTCCGCTCCCATAGTTGAGGGTTTCACTTCAATATTTTCCCATACATGACTTCCCAAGAAAGCAAGCCCGGGGGTACCGATCCCCGACCCGTCCCGACGTTCAACGCCGCATTCCAACCCGCACCCGAATACGTCGACGCTCTTCCCGACACCCAAAATCTGCGGGCAACCGAGATCGAGGGCGCCCGGGTACTCATCCAGGAGGTCGGTTCCTCAAATTTCCGCCTGCCCCTGCGCGTCCGCAAAGACGACGGGACCGTGATCACCGTTGAAGCATCCGTTTTCGGCGGCGTCAGTCTCCGGGCGGATCGCAAAGGGATCAACATGTCGCGGATCATCCGGGTCTTCTACGAACACAAGGAGGATGTGCTCAATTTCGAGATGATTCACCGCATTCTCTCGGACTATTTGGATAAACTCGACTCCGAGTCCGCCCGGCTCCGCATCGCTTTTTCGATTCCCACCCTGCAACCAAGCCTCCGAAGTGGATTGGAGGGCTATCAATACTATGATGTCGTCATGGAGGGCCGCCTCACCCGGAAGCAAGGCTACTCCCGAATGCTTCAAATCGGTTTCGTCTACTCCTCCGCGTGCCCCTGCTCGACCGACCTCGCCGAACATGCCCGCGTTAGTCGCGATGTTTTTGCCATACCCCACTCCCAGCGGAGTCGTGCCCGTGTCAGGGTGGTCCTTGGGGAGAACGATACACTCTCTCCTGAGACGCTTATTCGGCACTGCCAAAATGCATTGGCTACCGAAACCCAGTCCATGGTGAGGCGACTCGACGAACAGGCCTTTGCCGAACTCAACGGAGCACACCAGAAGTTTGTCGAGGATGCCGCACGACTCCTTTACTCTACTCTCAATGCCCTGCCCGGTGTAAACGCTTTTGCGATCTCCTGTTCTCACCTGGAATCGTTGCACTCCCACGACGCCGTCGCCACCATCGCAAAAGGCCTTTCCACGGACCTTTCAGGGGGGATTGATAACTATAATGAACTCGTCTGCTGAATACGAATGGTTCGACGTCGTAGATGAGCACGACCGGGTGATCGGCAGGCAAACACGCTCGGAGGTACATCGCAGAAAACTCCTTCACCGTGCGATCCATGTTTTTGTCTTCCGCCCGGATGGGGCAATCTACCTGCAAAAACGTGCCCCTACAAAAGATACGGCACCCAACCGATGGGTGAGCTCCTGCTCAGGGCATGTCGACTCCGGGGAGGACTACGAAACCGCCGCCCGGCGCGAGCTGGCCGAGGAACTCGGGATCGATGGGCAGAGGGTCGACCTGGAGGAAATCCACGCCATCCCGGCGACAAGAGAAACCGGGTATGAGTTCGTCCGTTTGTATCAGGTAATTAATTATGAAGGCCCTTTGACTCCCGACCCAACAGAGGTTTCGGCTGGCGTATGGAAACAACCCGATGAGATCGAGGAATGGATCGCCCGGGCACCCCGGGAGTTTGCCCGATCATTTCTATACCTTTGGCGCATTTTCAACCCCGCATCCTGAGAAGAGGTCCTGAGTGCGGCAGTCATTCTCCGACGGTCCGCTAGTCCTGTGGATCGACCTGCCTGAGTTGTAAGCCATCCACCAGACGCTTCCGGCGTAGCACTGTGGTAATGAGAACCGCCCAGCTTCCGACGGCTACATACCCCCTCTCCGTCAGCAAGCGGAATGCACGCTGAATCGTTACTTCACCCTCTTCCGCGAACTCAATCAAGAAGGGATGCACGCCGCGAATCAACCGCATCTGCGGGACCAGACCCGGCTGATCCGTGAACGCGAAAATGGGCGTCCCCACAGGGCGAAGAGAGGATACCGTCTGCGGGAGATTTCCTGCCCGGGTGAAGACAATAACAGATGCATCCTCAATGTCCTCCGCCAAGCGGGCTGCTGATCGGACCAGCTTGCTCTTCGGATTGCGCAGGTCCAGCGGGATTCGGGTCGCAACATTATCCAGCTTCTCGGTTGTCTCGGCAATTCTCTTGAACACGCGAACACAATCCAGGGGATATTTGCCCACCGTTGTCTCACCAGAAAGCATAATCGCATCCGTGCGCTCCGCTACCGCGTAGGTGATATCGGAAACCTCGGCTCGGGTCGGCACAGGATTCTCAATCATTGACTCCAGCATGTGCGTGGCGACGATCGCAGGCTTGCGCAAGCGAATGCACGTAGAAACCGCTCGCTTCTGGATTACTGGCAGATCCTCATACGGACACTCAATCCCCAAATCCCCACGGGCAACCATCAATCCATCCGCTGCGCGAATGATATCATCCAGGTTTGAGATCGCTTGCTGGTCCTCAATCTTCGCGATGATCCGCGCCGAACTTCCCTGCTCCGCCAGAATGCGGCGGAAGGTCTCCACATCCTCCGGCTCCCGCACAAAAGACTGTGCGAAGAAATCAACCCCTGCAGCGATGCTTGCCTCAATGTCAAGGTGGTCCTTTTGTGTCAAGGCAGGCAAACTCACGTGGGTCCCCGGAAGATTGATGTGACGCCGACTGCCCATCCTTCCTCCGATGACCACCTCGCAATACAGTCGACTTTCCGCCTTTCGGAGAACCTTGAACCGTAGCAAGCCGTTGTCGACAAGAATAGAACTCCCCTCCGCCAGATCATTGATCAGCCCGGGATAATTCACCTGCACCAAAGGCACACCGTTCTCCATCTGTGCATCCTCGACGCAGGCAAAGTCGAGGAGATCGCCCGCTTTCAATTGCAGCGGCTCCGCAACCTCTCCTGTTCGAATCTCCGGACCCTTGATGTCCACCATCGTCGCAATCTGTCGCCCCTCGTCCTTTCCTGCCTCCCGCACACGCGAGACAATGCCCGCAAGCTCCTCCCGTTGCGCATGCGCCATGTTGATGCGGCAAATGTCCACACCCTCACGGATCAGGTTGCGCAACATTTCCGGACTCTCCGTCGCCGGACCAATGGTGAAAATGATTTTTGTGTTTCGATGATGCATGTTCAAATGCGCTTTTTAGGACGTTCCGGGGGGGACGACAACCATTTCGATCCCTGTGCCAAAAGATTCACAAAAAGGTCCAAAGGTATCCTCAACCAGATTGACCGCATTACAATCCCGGCTCAGATGCGACAGATACAACTGCTTCCAACAGGGCCGCACCACCTGGCGAAGCGCGTCGAGAGTTTCGCGATTCGAAAGATGTCCATGCCGACTCCGAATGCGCTGCTTCAGGGAAAACGGGCGTTTCGCATCCTTCTCCAGCATGTCCTCGTCGTAGTTCGCCTCGATTACCAGTGAATCGGCCGCTGCGAGCAATTTAAATACCCCCGGAGGTACGTGCCCGAGGTCGTTCACCCAGGCCAGACTGCGCCGGGGAGAAAACAGATCATCCCTCCCCCAGGAAAATAGAAAGCACACCGGGTCGTACGCGTCGTGAGGCACCGCCACTGGTTGAACCTCTAAATCCCGGAAAACAAACGGACGCCCCGTTTCAAAAACTTTCCAGGAAACCTTGCGGCTCAGCTTTCCCTGCAAGTGCTCGGCTGTGTCACGGTTCGCAAAAAAGGGAACCCCTTGAAACTGCGACAACCCCCGAACCCCCGCCGAATGGTCGTTGTGCTCATGCGTAATAAAAACCCCATCTAACTCCTCCGGCTCCACACCAATCTCACGAAGCATCGATACGGTCCGTCGTCCAGAAAATCCCGCATCAATCAAAACCCGGCTCTCCTCCGTCTCCAGCAACGCACAATTGCCCGCACTGCTAGAACCCAGAATGTGAAAACGACCCTCCATCTCCCAATAAGAATCTCCCCCAGCCAAAATCCGCAATCGTTTTCTCAAAATTCCGGAATCCTTAAAATATTTTTTAGCTCCGTCCTAATTTTATTTGCATTGATCGACAAATTTCTGAATCATCTCTCGTACATGGCTAAGAAGAGACTGACACTTTCGAATAATTTGAGTTACCACCACCTGATGAGTCGGACGGTGAATGGGGAGGCTTTGTTTGGAGA
>CAZWFJ010000062.1:0-19993 GCA_964633135.1 uncultured Puniceicoccaceae bacterium
CGCTCGTCCGGGTCTGCGGGGGCGCGGTCGGGCAACCGACCGCTCTACCCGGAAGCACGATTAGGATTACGATCAGGATGTCCCAATTGGGAAGTCATGGGGGGCCAGGAGGAGAAGGAGCGTTCGAGTGTTCATGGCATTTCGGAGAAGTTTTTAAAATAATTTTCGATGGCTTGGCGATACCTTTCGGGGGATTGCTCGATGGCTCCGCTGGTGCGCTCTTGCTCGCTCGGTTTGGTGTCGGCGGCGGGGGCGGCGGCTTGTTCGACCGTGGCCTGGTTCGTGGCCCGTCCGCTCCCGTCGCTGCGGCCTTCGCCCGACTGCGATCCGCCGCCGAAATCACCCGGGAAAAATCGGATGCGCTGAGGGCCGACGAGGGGAATGTGGAGCGGGGACATGCCTGCGACTGCGTAGCCGTCGTCTCCTCCCCAACCAGCTCCGCCCCCGGCACCGCTTCCGCTCCCGATGCCGCTCATCATTTGGGCCAGGGTCTCTCTCAGCGCGGGGGAGCGGGCTGCGAAGTTGAGCTGGCCCTGGCACATGCCTCCGAAGGCGTCGCCGGAGCATTCGGAGAGTAGTTGCTCCATGGCGGCGAGGGCTGCGGCGGATTCCGCGCGGGCCGGATCACCGGCCCCGGACGCACCTTGCCGGGCGGCCGCGTTCAGCTTCTCGCCGATGCCGAGTTCGTCCATTCGGTCGGCGAATTCGGTCGCGGAGTCGCACAGCTCCTGGAGTGCCTCTTTTTCGGAGAGTTCCTCAACGGTCGAGCGGATTTGGTCGCGGAGGTTGTTCACCGCATCGCGGAGTTCCTCCTCCCGGCGGCCCAGATCCCGGAGGGTCTGCGGGTCGTCTGCCGGGGCGGCAGCTTCGAAGCGGCGGGTCACGAGGCGCTGCTCCTCGAGGATGCGGGAGTATTCGGCGGCGAGCCGCATCAGCGACTCGACCCCGGCAAGATCCTCGCCCCGGGTGGCCATCTCGGCGGCCTGTTCCCGGCTCGGTTGGAGTGTCTCGGCGGCGCGGCGGAGTTCTTCGTCGAACGGGGCGTCTGGGGCCATTCCGGCGAGGGAGGATTCGAACTGCGAGAGGGTACCGATGGTCTCGCGAAGGGCCTCCGCCGCCTGTTTCTCCACTTCGAAAAGGGGGTAATCCGCAGTGTAGGTCTCGAAGAGTTCGCGGGTTTCGGCGGCTTGTTCGCGGAGGGCTTCCAGCCTGTCGGCGCGTTCTTGGGGATCGAGGTCGGCGGCGTCCTCGGCGAGTTCCATGGCTTGGTCGTGGAGTTCCTCGAGTGCGTTGAAGGTGAGTCGCGTCTTTTCCGCGAAGTCTTGGATTGTGGCGCGGGACCAGAGGATCTCCTCGTAATCCGCCTCGGAGATGATCTGGATTTGGACGATATCGGAATAGCTGAAGTTCGGCTGGCCGGGACGCAGATCGCGGGCACCGAGGGACAGTTCGAGCACCTCGCCCGGGACGACGCCGAGGGAGGCGAGGGAAATCTCCCGTTCGACCGGGAGGCGCTTGGCACCGGGCTGGACGGGGAGGTCGAGCCGGCGGTCGCGAAACTCGTCCAGGGATCGCAGCAGACCCACCCGGGCGAGACCGACATCGTCCTCGGCGTACCCCTTGACGCTGATGGTTGAGAAGGGGGTTGCCAGCGAGAAGAGCGAGGGCTCGGTGATGGCGACCGTCGGGCCGCGGTCCGACTCCACCCTTTGGCGAAGTCGGTAGGGGCTGGCGTTGCGGGTGCCGCGCGGGTCCTCGACCGAGACATCGAGGATGCCCGATTTTTCCAGCTCCCAGGAGAACCGAACGGTGTGTTCTCCCGAGACCGTTGCTTTGCGGCTCCAGGAGGAGGCTTCGGAATCCTTTGCCTCCGGGTCCGAAAATCGGATCACGCCGCCGACGAGCGGGCGGTTCGCGGTCACGAAGAGGTCGACCCGGCTGCCCTCCAGTCCCTGCAGACCCTCCTCTCCCGGAAAGAACTCGCGGGGTGGGCGACCGGTGTAGGCGGGCGGGGTGATTCGCAGCCGGGTTGTGCCGATACGGGGCTGGTAGCGGATCTCCACGGGGGTCCAACGGGAGCGCGCGCGACCAGTGGCGAAGGATATTTCGACGGGTGCGGTGACGTTCTCGAGGGTCTGGAAGTATCGCCCATCGCCGTCGTGAAAGGCGGGCAGGCGGTGTTCGCCCGATGGGGAGCGGACCATCAGGGCGACGGGTTCCGAGGGGTGCGGACCCCGGTGGCGCGCACCCACTTCGAGGTCGTCGCCGTAGATCACCGTGAGATTGTCCGCGATCTCGAATCGGTGTGGGGAATACGGAGGGTGATCACCGGAGGGGGCGAAAATGCGGGGCAGTACGGCACCGACGATGTCCTGGTAGGGGAGGGCGAGTCCGATGGCGGCAAACAGGGCGATCCCGGCGATGATCAAGTGGCGGCGGAAAGCGGCGAGGGAGAAGGGTGCGGCCTCGGGGTACGAACGCAGGGCGGCAACCCCTCGCTCAAAGACTTCCTCGCGGAGGTGGGCGTGCAGCGGACCGGTTTCGGGGTCGGGAGGATTGCGGAGGAGTTCGACCGCAGAGAGGATCTCCTGGCGTTTTGTGGCGGAAACCCCATCGGCGTAGCGGGCGAAAAGGCTCGCGGGGGAGCGCCGACTGTGGCGGAACCGAATGCCGAAAAACACCACAAAAAAGGCGAGCAGCGATCCGGAGAGGAGAAGGCGCGCGCCGGAGGGCAGGGCCAGAAACCGGTCGAGGACGATGTAAACGGCGAGGCACCCGAGGAAGGCGGTAAAGAGGTTCAGGCACAGATCGCCGACGAGGGAAAGACGCCAGTTCCGCAACTGGTCGCGGAGGAGTTTATTGAAGCGTTGTTGCCACATGGTCGGGTTCGGTGGGGGCGAAAATCAGCTCAAGCCCCGGCGGCGACGGTACCACCATTCCGCGGCGAAGCAAAGAAGGATCAGGAGAAACAGGGGAGCGGTGTCCCAGCGGGGGATCCAGCGCGGGTTGGCCTCGCGGGCGGAGGAGGCCAGGGCGGCCTCGTCGAAGACCCCGCCGATGCTGTCGATCGTCCAGGCGCGTCCGCCGGTAGCGGTTGCGAGGGTTTCGAGGAAGGCGGGATCGGCGCTGAGATTATCCGATTCGCGGGGCGGACTTTTCACGAGAAGGCTGCGGCTGGCACCGATGTCATCCGGTGGCTGGTCGGCGGAGCGGACGTCGATTCGGTAGAAACCGGGCTCGTCGAGGGAGAAGAATGCCTGCCAGCGGTCCTCCCGGTTCGGGACGGGACCGGGGGCGAGGTTGCGTCGAAAGTCGTCGCCACGGCGGATGGTCACAACAGGTTCCTCACCGGATGACTCCCCGGCAGAGGCGGTTTGCCGACGGGAGACAAAAACGCGAACGGGCGTGCCGGGATCGACCTCCCCCTCATCGAGGCGGATGGCGAATTCCTGGCCGGGAAGAAATTCCGCATAGGTCGCCGCCCACTGGAAGAGCTGAATCCAGAAATCGCGATAGACCCGCTTGGCCTCCTCGAACTCGGGAAAAAAGTCCCACTTCCAGAGGCCCTCCGCGTTGACGGCGGTGACGAGTCCGATGCCCACGCGGCGGCTTACCAGAAGCGGGGCGGTCCGGGAGGTTCCGACGATGCGGCCCTCGACGAGGGTCTGGGTAAAGGCGGCGGGGCGAAGGCTCTCGCGGACTCCCTCGAGGGGCGGCAGGCGTTCCCAGATCGGATCCCGCCAAGAGGGCAGCCCGTGGCCGAAGAAGCCTTCCTGCTCCCCGGCTAGGGTGGGTTGCCAGCGCACCTCCGAGCGGATGATCGGTCCGAGTTCGTAAGGCATGAGGGCACCGAGACCAGATTGATCGTTCTCCCAGGGTTGGCCCCGGGTAAAGACCAGGGCGCCCCCGTGTTCGGAGACGAAGCGCCGTAGGTTGCTGGCTTTGCCGGGGGTCACGAAATATTCGACTCCGCGCCCGAAGATGACGAGGTCGTAGCCCAGTAGTTCCTCGAGAGTGTCGGGGAAAACCGCCTGCTGCGACTGGGCCGGACGGGCCTGCCCCGGATCGACGCGAAAGTACCGCTCGCCCGTCACCCGGTGAACGGTGGTCAGGTGGACGAAAGGCATTTCCCGGAGGAGTTGCACGATGAACTTGGTATCCCAGTGGGGCGAGCCTTCGACGAGGAGAACGTTCAGGGAGCCTTCGAGCACGACCACGCCGATCCGGGCCGAGTTGTTCGAGAGGTCGTTCTCCTCCGGCCTCTCGGACAGGTGCAGGCTGAACTCGTGGTAACCGGCGGGCAGGGGTTCGTGTTCGAAGGCGATGTCCTCCGCAGTGCCGGTGGGCAGGCGCACCGACCGCTCGGCGATTGTTTTGCCGGAGGCGTCTCTCAGCTCGACGGTGGTCTGGAGGGGCTCGATTCCGGCGGAGGACACGCGGGCGCGCAGGGTGAGGTTCTGGTTCGCGAAAGCGGTGACCCGGCGGGGAGTCGGCTCGATGGCCAAGTCGGGCGGGACGATTTCGCCGCCGACCGGCAGGATGTGTATGGGGATGCCACGGGCGCGGGCGGAGAGGAGTACGTCCTCCGGCGCGGAAGGCGGAATCTCGCGACCGTCGCCGACAACAATGACCCCGGCGAGACCTTCCCGCCCGGCGGTGCGTTGCAGGAGACTCTGGAGAGACCGCACGAGTTGGGTGCCCTCCGCTGAGTCGCGTGGAGGGAGACTGGCCGGGTCGTCCACGCGGCGGAGGTCGTTGGAGTAGGCGAAGGTATCGAGACCGATGGCGGCCCGCCGCGCTTCGCGGATAAGGATAGCCGAGGCTTCCGCGGCGGCCTCGGAGCGGGGCCGGTCTCCCCAATCCGCGACCTCCATGCTGGCACTCGTGTCGAGGAGGAGGGCCCAGCGACCTTCCTCTTCCTCCCGGGGACTCTCCCAGTGCCCGGGATTCAGGGCAATGAGAAGCAGGAGGGAAAGGGCGACCAGCCGGAGGCCCGTGACGGCAAGCCGTCCGCCCGTGCCGAGGGGCCGCGTGCCCCGCCAGCAGACGAAGGCACTACCTGCGAGTCCGAGGATGGCAAGGAAGATCAGGTAGTCGGCTGGAAGGACTGGATTCATGGGGCACTCCGGGTCGGGCGCAGAAGCGGGGCGTTGGCGACAACGACTTCGGCGAGGGCCAGAAGACCGGCGATCAGGAGAAGCCACGGCCACCATTCGACCCCCTCCTCAAGGTGACGGATGGTGGCTGCGCTGGCGATGACCTCGGCGTCGGGCCGCCGAATCTCCTCGGGGGAAAGGCTTCGCAGGTCCGATTGTGCGAGGGGGAAGACGACGGCGTCGTACCCGAGGACGCGGTTTCGCTCGTGCCAGGTCACGATACCAGGTCCGCCAATCGGTCCGGCGGTCAGCCAGTCGCCCTCAGCCTCGGCTCGCCGGTGCGGATCCGGGAGTGGCCCGCCCGGCCCGTCCGCAGTGATTTCCCCGGCCGAAACAGAGACATCAAAGAATCGGTGAAGGGGGTCGCCCGGGTGCCGTTCGCCCCCTCCGGACGGCTGCTTCCGGCGGACCGATTCGGCGATCTCGCCGACCAAGGCGAGAAACTCGGCCCGGGATGCGTAGTTTCCCGCCGGTTCGAGGAGGGGCAGGTTCCACCAGTAGAGGGTGCCGGAACCCGTGATGGGGATTCGCGCCAGTGCGGGAGGCCCGTCGGCAAAGGCGATCAACACCTCGCTTTCCTCGAGAAAATCTTGCGGCGAAGGGTAGCGCTCCCGGGCGAAGCCGAGGGCCGGGTTCCCATAGGCACCCCCCGCGAAGACTTGGAAGAGGGGATCGTTGGGGCGGGCGAGGCGGTAGCCGATCGGCTCCGGGAGGCGCTCGAGGGCAAGGCCGGAGCGGACGGACGGTGCCCAGATAACCGTGCCGCCTGCTTCGAGAAATGCGGCTGCGGGCGGGGTGATACGCGGATCGGTTCCGTCCCAGACCAGGGCATCTGCCGAGCGCAGCCCGTCTGCCGCGAGCGTCCGTGGAACGGTCGCGGGGATCGCTTGCAGTGCCCGAAACCACGGGTTGAAGGGGGAGTCGGCCATCTCGGGGACAACGATCTCCACCCCGCTGGAAACCCGGAGGACAGCGTGGCTGGTGTCGTCCGCCGGAAAGGCGTCTTCTGGCAGGGAGACGGAGACGGGATACTCTCCGGGGGGTGGCGCGTCGAACGGGAAGACGGCCCCCCGGTCGGACCAGGCCTCCAGGGCGACAGAGGTGGCGCGGCGAATCTCCCCCAGCGAGAAGACGACCTCCACCCGCCGGGGTTCGGGGGAGAAATTGTACAAGCGAATGGTGGCGGTCACCGGCTCGCCCTCGAGCGGGGTCGCGGGTTCGAGAAGAACGGGTCCGGCGGCCAAATTCGCTGAAGTGCCCGAGCCAACGGGGATGAGGGTCAGGCGGATATCACCGGGAATTTCCGGGCGGGCTTCCCCCCAGGTTCCGCGCTGGAAATCGGAGAGGATGATTAGCTCCCGACGCCCCGCGAAGGCTTCCAGTTGCCCAAGGGCGGCGGCGACCGCATCGGCGGGGCGTCCGTCCTCGTGAGTGACGCCGGCCCGGAGCAGCTCTTCCCGGAGAAGGGCGAGGTTTGGGCTGGCCTCCGGCAAAAGAGTTGCGGGAGTCCGCCGGAGAAAAACGACATTTGCGAGGTCGCCGCCCCGCAGGTTGGAGAGGAGGTCGAAGGCCTCGTCCACAGCCCGCCCGAAACGCGAGCGAACCCCGTCCTGGTAGGCCATGGAGGCCGTCGCGTCGATGACAACGACGATGGCGCGCTGTTCCTCTGTCGTGGTCTGGCCGTCTTCGGCGAAGAAGATCGGGCGCAGGAAGACGCCGAGGAGAAAAATCACCAGAAGCGTCCGCAGGAGAAGGAGCAACCAATCCCGGGGACGTTGCCATTGGCGGGTTTTCCGGGCGATCCGCTGGATGAAAAGAATGGAGCCGAAGGGGTAGGTCCGGGGACGGAGGCGCGCCACGAGGTGGATGACGATCGGCAGGGCGACCAGCGCGGCAAGCGGGAGTAGAAATGCGTTGGCAAACAGGACGGACATCGCTCAGCGCACGAAATCGTCGAAAAGTTCGAGAAAAGGCGTCCGCGTGGTGGCCAGGCGGTAGCCGATGCCCTTGCGCGAGGCGAGGGCGCGGATCGCGTTCAGGTGCTGTTCGACGGTCTCGGCGTAGCCCTTGGCGAGGTGCTCGACGTGGGCGATCTCGTGCGATCCGGATTCGAGGTCGACGAAGCGGGTAAGCCCACTCCCGCGAAGTCGCAACTCGTCCGGGTGGAGGATCTGCAGGAGATGGACCCGGAAGCCCCGGTGGAGAAATGGATTCAGCTCGCGGAAAAAGGCCGCCGGATCGTCGAGAAAATCCGAGACCAGGATCAGCGTTCCCCTTCGGCGGAGGAGGGGGACGACCCGCCGGATCGACTCGGCCAGGCGGGTGGGTTGCCCGGGCGGATTGTCCTCGAGGGCCTGGAGAATGCGGGTCAGGTGTCCCTGCGTGCTGCCCGGCGGGAAAAAGGAGCGGATGCCTTCGTCGAGTAGTCCGACCGAGACCAGATCGCGGTTGCGGATGACGAGGTAGGCGAGCGCGGCGGTGAAAAAGGAGGCGTATTCGAGCTTGCTCGGAGATTTTCCAAATCCCATCGAACCGCTGCTGTCGAGGAGAATATGGCAGTCGGTGTTGGTCTCGATCTCAAAGGTCCGCAGCCACGGGCGGTCGGTCCGCGCCAGGACGCGCCAGTCGAGGTCGCGAATGTCGTCGCCGACCGTGTAGGGACGGAGATCGCGGAACTCGGTCGAGGTCCCGGTGCGGCGGGAACGGTGGCGTCCGGCCAGAAAGCCTTCGGCCAGATTCTTGGGGGCGAACTCGAAACTCGAGAGTCGCTGGATGTCCTCCGGTCTCAGGAATCGATGGGCCATGGGTCCGGGGCGGGGGTGAGCGAGGCGGTTAGAGCAGGCGGACGAGGTGGGCGATGATGTCGTCGACCGAGACCCCCTCGCCAGTGGCGTGATAGCTGGGGATGATCCGGTGCCGGAGAACCGGATGGGCCAGGTCCTTGACCTCCTCGACCGAGGCCGCTTTCTCACCCCGCAGGAGAGCAAGAGCGCGGACAGCCGAGCAAAGGCACTGGGCGGCCCGTGGCCCGGCACCCCACCCAACATACTGCCGGACATAATCATCGGACGACGTTTCCTTCGGGCGGCTGCTTTGCACCAGCTTGAGAATGGCGTCGAGGACGTGGTCGGGCAGGGGGATTTCGTAAATGAGATCCTGCAACTCGAGTAGCGACTGGCGGGAGAGGACATCGGTGACCTGCACCCTCTCGCGCCGGGAGGTGCGGATCATCACCTCGCGCTCTTCCTCGGGGCTGGGGTAGCCGATGACCAGATTGAAGAAGAACCGGTCGAGTTGGGCCTCGGGCAGAGGATAGGTTCCCTCGTGCTCGATCGGATTCTGGGTGGCAAAGACGACAAAGGGAGGTTCGAGGGGAAGGGTCTGCCCTGCGATGGTGACCTGCTTTTCCTGCATCGCCTCGAGAAGGGCGGCCTGGGTCTTCGGCGGAGTGCGGTTGATTTCGTCGGCCAGGATGAGGTGGGCGAAGATCGGGCCGCGGATGAAATTGAAACGCCGGCCTTCCTCTGTCTCCTGGAGAATCTCGCTCCCGAGAATATCGCTCGGCATCAGATCCGGGGTGAACTGGATACGGCGAAAGCTCAGCCCGAGAACCTGCCCGAGGGTGCTGACAAGAAGGGTCTTGGCCAGCCCGGGCACTCCCTCGACCAGGCAGTGCCCCCGGCAAAGCAGGGCCACCATCATGCCCTCGACCACCTTGTCCTGCCCAACGATCACCCGCGACAACTCCGCGCGGACCGCTTTGACCTGTACTTGGATCTCCTCCCATTTGCGGGCCGGATCGGATAGGGAGGGTGACGTGCTCATTCAAAGGGGGATAAAACGGATCAAAACCCCGGAGTCGATGGAAAAATCTACCCGACAATCTGAGGGCCTGTCAGAAAATAACGGTAGCAATCGGACCGGTTCTTAGCTGAACAGATTCTTTCCCAGCCCCTTCCCCTCCGTGGCCCCCGATCCCACCCCGTAGAGTGCCTGCCGGTATCCCGCAAGATCCTTGCTCACCATCTCGATCCCCTTCCGGGCCAGGCGACCGCCCCCCACGGCCTCCCCATACCCGCAAAAGCGATAGTCTTTCGGATCCATAACCAGCCCCGAACGCACCGCGTTCAGGTCGATATAGGCCGTGTTATCCTTAGCAGTGAGACGCTTCGTCCTCTTCATGCCGCCAGCCAACGGGACGAGGACCACCTCCTTAAGTAATATAGACCAGGGATATAAAATCCGGTTCGATTCGTGTAAAATAGAAACATTGGTTGGCGTTTTTACTATAATATTTCCCAAATTTAAATATGCGGCCAATAGACTGTCAAAAAGCACAGTTACTATTTACCTGGTTTATAGGGAAGGAGGACAGAACTCTGACTGCTTCTCTTGCTCAATGGCGGCGTCGTTCCTTAGTCACAGGCGGCAATATGCTCCATCGCCGCGCCTTGCCAACGAACAAAATACCGTGGGCAGATCGCTATATTTATTTTCTTCCAGGCCCTTACGATTGAATCGGGAAAGACGGTTTAGTTCGATAACACTCCGGGTCCCGAACCTCGATCTCCGGTCCCCGAACGTAGATGGTGAACGATCGCGTTTTCGTTCAGTGTTTGAATCCGAGAGCCTCGGGCAGGAATTCAAGGAGGCTGGTGGTTCGAACCGCCCAGTTGCCTTGTGCCCGTGCGAGGCAGTCGGCGGCCCGCCCATGCCAGACGGTGGCCAGTGCCGCGCCCGAGGTCGGGTTTTGGGTGTCTTGAGAGAGCAGGGAACTCACCATGCCCGCCAGGAGATCGCCGGTGCCACCCCGGGCGAGAACCGGACCCCCAAAGGGCGAGAGATAAACCCGGAAAGCATTTGCGACCCGGGTCCGGGGACCCTTGAGGACGACGATACAGCGATGCTCGTCACAGAATTGCCGGAGGGCGGAGGCACCGCTGTCCTCAAACGAGGCACCTCCGATTCGCTTCCATTCTCCCGGATGCGGAGTTAGGAGGACTGGGAAAAATGACTCCGGACGCTTGCGCAGGGAGTCCTGCAAATCGGGCAGGAGGGCGTCGGCATCAACAACGATCGGTTTGTTGACCGTCTCCAGAAGTCTTCGGACCAGCTGCCGGACGTGTTCGGTCCGTCCGAGGCCGGAACCAATCAATACGGCGGAAAAATCGTCCATCCGGGAGTCGAGTTGATCGAGGATGCCGGGGTGCAGGGTACCCTCCGAGGCTGCGACGGCGGACCACATCGCCTCGGGCTGTTGGACGACTCCGGCGCGGGCAACCGAATCGGTGGTGCCCACGGTGATGAGGCCGCATCCAGAATTGGCGGCGGCCATGGTCGCCATCAGGCAGGCACCGGGCATCGAGTCAGAGCCGGCGAGGATCAGTAGATGCCCGAAAGAGCGCTTGTGGGTCGACGGTTCGCGGAAGGAGGCGAGCTGCCACAAAATACTCTGGCGGAGGATGCAGATCTCGGGCTTCAGATCGGGACGGGGGCGAAAAAATCCCAGCTCGAGGTAGCGCACCCGCCCAACCTTGGCCAGAGAGCGGTTCTCGACCAGGGACAACTTGGCGATCCCAGTGGCGTAGGTAAAGTCAGCATCGAAGGCGTTGGGATCGGATGCGTCGCCGATTCCCGAGGGCAGGTCGACTGCTGCCCGCAGGCGGATTGGGGGGAAACCATTCACCGCCTTCAGGATCGCCAGCGGGATCCCGCGCAGGGGAGGGCGGCACTGCATGCCAAAGAGGCCATCAATGCATAGATCGAGCCAACGGCCCTCGGTGAAATTCTCGAGCAGGGCGGTGATCTCCTCCTCCTCTTCCGAAGCGAAGTGTACGTCGCTTCGGACACGGAGAAGTTCATAGGGTGCCCGCACGTTTGGGCGGAGGGCGTCGACCGGGAACGCCATCAAGACCAGCACTTCCAGATCCGGGTGGCGGTCGAGCAGAGTGTTGGCGCAGATCAAGGCATCGCCAGCATTGTGGCCCTTGCCGGCAAGGATCAAGGCCTTCCCCCGCGCGGGGAACCCGCTGATCTCCTCGAAATCGTCCTCAATGGCTGCGGCGATCGACCGCCCGGCGCGATACATTACCGTGTCCTCCGACTCCTGCCCACTGGAGAAGTAGGCCTTCTCGTATTCGGCAGAGGCGGAACAGGAGAGAATTGGATCGGCGTCAATATTCACGGGTTGATGGTCAGCGGATGAGAATGGCGATCGCGGTCGCGTGTTCTTTGGTGTGGGCAAGGCTGACAAGCACGTCGCTTGCCTGTTTGTGCGCGAGCAAAGCCTGCCCCTGTTCATCAAGGCGTATGAGGGGCTTGCCGAGCGGATCTTTGATGACTTCGGCGGTCTTCCAGCCCATGTGTTCCCCGATCCCGGTACCGAAGGCCTTTGAGACAGCCTCCTTGGCGGCAAAGCGGGCGGCGAAATGGGGACCGTTGTGCTGGATCGAGTCGCAATAGGCTAGTTCGCCCTCGGTATAGACCCGATTCCGAAAGCGCTGGCCCTGCCTCTCCAGCACCCGCACGATTCGGGAAACTTCGATAATATCGATGCCGACACCGACGACGGAGCGGCTCTCCGGGATTTCAGGCAGAGTCATGACGCAGGAGGGGGGCACTCATTCGCAGCTTCATTTCGCGCACGGCTTCATCGATTCCGCAGAACAAAGCCCGGGAGAGAATGCTGTGCCCGATGTTGAGTTCATGCAGGTAGGGCAGGCGGCAGATTTCCGCGACGTTGACGTAATTGATACCGTGGCCAGCGTTGACCTGGATCTCCGCCCGGTTCGCCCGCTGGGCAGCGGAGACCAAGCGCTCCCACTCCTCCCGCTGGCGGGGTCTTCGGTATTGGTGGGCATAGGCACCGGTATGCAATTCGATCAGGGGGGCACGCAATTCGGCGGCGAGATCGATCTGTTTCGAATTCGGATCGATGAAAAGGCTTACCTCAATGTCCGCCCCGCCCAGCGTCGTGACGATCTCTTCAATCATATTCCGATTGGATTCGATGTCGAGTCCGCCCTCGGTCGTTACCTCCCGCCGATTCTCGGGAACCAGGCAGACGCTGTTCGGACGAAGATCCAGCGCGATTTGCAGCATCTCCGGCGTGCAGGCCATTTCCAGGTTCAGCCGGGTCGCGATCGACTCCCGCAGGCGATAGACATCCCGGTCCTGAATGTGGCGGCGGTCTTCCCGGAGGTGAACTGTGATCCCGTCCGCTCCGGCCTTCTCCGCTTGTACGGCCAGCTGCACCGGATCAGGCTCGATGAAACCACCGCATGTCCTGTCCATTTCGCGGTACCGGGCCTGACGGAGAGTCGCGCAATGGTCGATGTTGACCCCTAGAAGAGGACGGAGATAGGCCGAATTCATGATCTCCAACCTAGCGAATGATTGCGGGGATTTCTAGTCTTTTTCTTGCGAGAAGACGAACGATTTCGAATCACCCTGCACACGGTATTTTCTTTTCTGGCTGCATAGCCGTTGAAGCCTGGGTTCAACGAAAGGTTTTCCCCATTGTTCGATTTCTGTCTTTGGCATGGCACTGCTGGCCGGACGCAGCTCGTTGGCGGCGATCCACCGGAACGGCCAGTTTCTCACCACCGCGCACCATCCCTCGTATGAGACTGGCCGCACAATACTCCCCGGCATAAGAAGTTCCCAGCCACAGTCCTGCTTCGCTGATGGCAAACAGTAGTATTGTTCGAAAGAACACGCGACCTCGTTTTCAAATACATACCTCTTCCGAGAAAATTCATCATCTGTATACAAAATTTTAGAACTGGGCTATAATTTTGGCCTCTAATTCCCGGCCGTCACCGTCTGGCCAGGCCGGTGATAGCAAGTAGGATTAGCCGCAAGGTTACGACTATTCATCGGCATTCGCATGCCGCACGCAGCGAACGTCTAATTTGCATATTATAAGTTAGGTCTGTCCTATAATTCAGGTCGGCAGGATCCGGATGGGCGTATTAAATTCTTGTTTGATGGAATTTTGATTTATGCACCGGCGGGATGCATTCCCTGCTTGGAGTGCTGCCGAATTTACGGGATCTCCCGACGGACCGGAGGCATGGGGTGGTTGGATCGCCTGAATGCAGAACTTCGAACAATGAGTCCAAATAGAAATACCGTGGCCACCCTGCAATCGAGCAAGATTCGCCTCTTGATCCCGACCGGGGTTCCTGCCATTATGCTGGGTTTTCGATGGTAAAAGAACCGCACAAAAAGTATCGCCCGTTCGAGGCGGTTGATCTTCCGGATCGGCAGTGGCCGGACCGGAGGATCAACCAGGCTCCGATCTGGTGCTCCGTGGACTTGCGCGACGGGAATCAGGCTCTTGCCATTCCCATGAGCGTGCTCGAAAAGCTGAAGATGTTCGAACTCCTGGTTGAGGTCGGTTTCAAGGAGATCGAGGTGGGGTTTCCCGCCGCCTCGCAGGTCGAGTATGATTTCATGCGCAAGCTGATCGAGGAGGACCGCATCCCGGAGGATGTGACCATCCAGGTGTTGGTGCAGTCGCGCAAGCATCTGATCGACAAAACTTTTGAATCCCTGCGCGGTGTGCGCAAGGCGATTCTCCACTTCTACAACTCAGTCTCTCCGGCCCAGCGACGGATCACCTTCAATCTCTCCAGGGAAGAGGTGAAGGCGATCGCCGTGACCGGTGCCGCAGTGGTTCGGGACTGGTTGCCGCAGATGGAGGACTCGGAGATCCGGGTGCAGTATTCGCCGGAAAGTTTCTCGAGCACAGAGATGGAGTACGCGCTCGAGGTTTGCGAGGGCGTCTGTGATGTGATCGAGCCGGCTCCGGACCGGAAGATTATCCTGAACCTGCCTGGCACGGTCGAAGTGGCGACCCCAAACGTCCACGCCGACCAGATCGAGTGGTTTTGCCGTCATTTTTCCCGGCGCGACTCGGCGATCATCAGCCTCCATACTCACAACGACCGCGGTTCCGGAGTGGCCGCTACGGAGCTTGGTCTGATGGCCGGAGCGGAGCGAGTGGAGGGGACCCTTTTCGGGAACGGAGAGCGCACGGGCAACCTGGATATCGTCACTGTGGCCCTGAATCTCTACTCCCAGGGGGTGGATCCAAACCTCGATTTTCATGACCTCAACCGCGTCCGCAGGATTTATGAAGAGAACACGCGGATGGAGGTTCACCCGCGGCACCCATACGGAGGGGATCTGGTCTTCACGGCCTTCTCGGGTTCCCACCAGGACGCAATCAAGAAGGGATTTGATCTGCGGGAGAAGGCGGAAAATCCCGACGAGATGATATGGGATGTGCCCTACCTGACAATTGATCCCCGTGATATCGGGCGCAATTACGAGGCCATCATCCGGATCAACAGTCAGAGCGGAAAGGGTGGGGTGGCTCACGTTCTCGCCCGCGACTTCGGGTTTAAGCTTCCAAAGCGGATGCAGCCCGAGGTGGGTGCCTGCGTCAATCACCTCGCCGATGTTCGCGGGGTGGAGTTGACCGGGCAGGATATCTACGACCTCTTCCGGGAGGAGTTCGTGAACGTGGAGGAGCCTCTCCGCCTAATCAGCCATGAGATCAAGCGCTCCGCCGGGGACAAGAGCCGATACCAGTTTGTCGGTCTGGCCCGCCTCAACGGGCAGGAGGAGACGCTTGCCGGAGAGGGAAACGGCCCGATCAATGCCTTCGTCCGGGCGATGGAGAACCGGGGGTGGAAGAATTTTCGCCTCCAGGACTACGAGCAACATGCGATCGGTCACGGATCGGCCACTTCCTCGGCGGCCTATATTTTGATCGAGAGGGCCGACGGGCATCAATTTTACGGTTGCGGCCTCGATACAAATATCGAGGAAGCGGGTCTTTTCGCTCTTTTAAGTGCGGTAAATCGCTCCAGGAAAGAGGCTTGAAGAAATTGATGAAAAACTTGGAATTCGATTGCATGGTCCCTGCCTCTCCGTATCTTGCTGAGGTAATGAGTTTGATCTCTGGCACCCGGTCGCTCACGGCCCATCGCGATCCCACGAATCGATCGGTTCCGGTCGGCTCCAAACCAATTGAGGAGGAAGTGCGGTGAACGACGACTATTCTGAGTTCTTCGACGAAAATGACTGGGAGGACGTCCCGGAGCCGATCTGGAAGGAGTTCGACTGGCAGCGCTATCTCAATGAGTCTGATGGCGAGATCGAGCGTTTCATCCAGATCTATCTGATGACGAAACCAGCCTACGACCGCCTCGATCAGGTCGCCCGGCAGATGGGCTGGGACAGCGGGGACTGGTCCATTGACGACTCATCCTATTCGGAAGAGTCCGGTCCGGAAATTCCCGAGCCTGAGCAGTTTGGCTCGCCGGAGTTTGACCCCTTCACGGTTCACCAGCATCCGGTTTTTTTGGCGACCCGCGGGTTGTACCTGATCATCCGCCGCGAATGGGAATCGCTGCTGAAAGCGGGCCTGGCTCCCTCCGATCCACAGATTTCCTGGATGCTGGGGCGAGCACTGCACGAAGGGGAAATCGCCGCGATTCTGGCCACGCAAGCCGTGGAAATGGGTGATGTCGAGTTGGCAGTTTGCCATTTTAAGGCGATGCATGGCCAATTGAATCGCTGCCTCTCCATCCTTCCCGAACCACTGAGCGGACGCTCTCGCAAGGTGCGCGCCTCCGACAGACTCTTTCGAAGTGCTATTTTTGATCTTCGCGAGATCGCCCTTCGGGTGATTTACGAGTGCCGGGATGAAGCCCGGCGCCGTCCCTCCGACCGGGAGTAAGCGTTTTTCGCTTGCTCGCAAAACTCCTTGAACAAAGTCAATGAAATCTGACGTCCGCAGGTCTTTCGCTCTCGCCCGATCCGGATCCGAAGAGGCGTATATTTCCATCATTAAACGTTACGAGGCACTGGTCTTCGGATACTTTCGAGTCTCGGAACCCGCTCAATTGACCGAGTCCATGAACGCTACGCAGCGCGTGTTTTTCCGCCTTTGGCAGAATCTGGACTCCTACTCCCGAATTGCGGAGTACGAGAAGGCTCTGGTTGAGATTCTGGTGGAGCGCGATCCGGGGCATGGCTCTGTTCCAACGGATCCAAGAATCGCGGCCCTGGGCCAGCTCTCGCCAGGGGACCGGATCATCGCGCTGGCGGTGGAGATCGGAAACTGGACGGTGGACTCAGCCGCAAGAGCCTTCGGAGTGTCGCGCTCGGTGATGGAGAGAGATCTTCTCCGCATCCGCTGCGATTTGATCGGTCTTCATTTCATCAATCTCACGGAATGTGAAAAGAAGGTCCTCCGTGAGGTGAGCACCCATTTGTGCCGGGACCTCTCGAAGAAGCAACGCCAGAAGATGGCGGAGGCCACTTGCCGATCGCCGGAGCTGAGGGACTTTAAGGCCCGGTGCCTTGAGAAGCGATGCGAGATGGTGGAGCTGTGGCTCGACTTCAGGCTGACCCCGGAAGAACAGGCATGGCTGCTCGAGGGCATTTTGGATCTTGTCCGGCGCGAGCGCGGGAAACGCGCTTCATTGGGTGGTTCTGGATTGCGCTGGCTGGCACCGCTGCGCAGAAAGAAGAAGATCGAGGTTGCGTGATCTTTCGTCCCGGGCGGCGGTAAGGGTCCAGATCGGCAGGGAATTTGGCCAATTTGCCCGAATGAGTTGAAAGGTGCCTGGGAATAGGTTACTGCCTTTCCATGAATTCAGACTCCGTCAGAGGGAAAGCAATCGTAATTGGCAGTGGCTTCGGTGGGCTGGCCGCTGCAATTCGCACCCAGGCAAAGGGATATCAGGTCACCCTCCTCGAGATGAGGGATAAGCCAGGCGGTCGTGCCTACGTTTACGAGGACCAGGGGTTCATTTACGATGCGGGTCCGACGATCGTCACGGTTCCGTTTATCCTCGATGACCTGGCGGAGGCCGCCGGGAAATCAATCCAGGATTATGTCACCTTGGTCCCCTGTGATCCCTTTTATCGGATCTATTTTCATGACGGCACCGTGTTCGACTACCGCGGAGAGCAGGAAAAGTTGGAGGCCGAGATTGCCAAGTTCAGCCCGGAGGATGTGAAGGGCTATCGCCGGTTTTGCGATTACAGCGAAAAGGTGTTCGACCGGGCCTTCACCGATTTGGCCGCCCACTCGTTTGACCGATTCAACGAGATGATCAAAGTCGCCCCGGATTTGATTCGCTTACGGGCGGAGCAGTCCGTGTTTAAGCGGGTGTCTTCGTTTATCAAGCATCCGAAACTGCGCCAGGTCTTCTCCTTCGAACCCCTGCTCATCGGCGGAAATCCCCTCCGCTCCAGCGCGATCTATTCTATGATCCATTATCTGGAAAAAACTTGGGGCGTTCACTTTGCGATGGGGGGCACCGGGGCACTGGTGAACGGATTGGTCCGCATGTTTGAAGATATCGGCGGCACCCTCGAACTCAACGCAAGGGTCGAGGAGATTCAGGTCGAGTCCGGCAAGGTTGCCGGAGTCCGCCTTGCCGACGGCAGGGAGATGCCCGCCGAAGTGGTGATTTCCAATGGCGATGTCGCCAATACGTACCGAAAGCTGATTCACCCGCAGCACCGCCGGAAGTGGACAGATCGCCGCCTCGAGAGAATGAGTTACGCGATGTCGCTCTTCGTCGTCTACTTCGGAACCGATCGCACCTATGAGCATCTGCCCCACCACTCGATTGTGCTCGGCCCCCGTTACGAAGAACTGCTCGGGGACATCTTTGACCGGAAGATTGTGGCGGAAGATTTTTCGCTCTACCTCCATGCCCCCACGCGTACCGATCCCTCCCTGGCCCCCCCGGGCTGCGAGTGCTTTTACGTGCTCAGCCCCGTGCCCAATCTAAGGGGAGGGCAGGATTGGGATGCGATCAAAGACGAGTACGCCGATCGCATTTTTGCCTCGCTTGAGAAAGAGCACTTGGTTCCGGATTTGCGCAAGCACCTTCGTTCCCAGCTCATTTTTACCCCCAAGGATTTCGAGACCAAGCTGGACGCCTATGCTGGCACGGCCTTCCAGTTCGAGCCAACCCTGACCCAGAGTGCCTGGTTCCGCCCCCATAATAAAAGTGAGGACGTCGGAAATTTGTATTTTGTCGGCGCCGGAACACATCCCGGTGCAGGGCTACCCGGCGTGATCAGTAGCGCCCGGGTGCTCGATCATTTTATCCACCCTATCCCGGCCTAGCCGGCTCTCAGGCGCATTGAGTCCCGCTCAGGCAGCAGTCTCCCGGAAGTCCGATCCCAGCTCCTCTTTAAGTTGACGCATCAATTCAAGGGCCGGTCTCGACCGGTTGAGAATGTAAAGATGAAATCCAGGGGCACCGGCTCGAAGCAATTCAGTAATCTGGTTCTTCGCCCATTTGACGCCGATCCCGGCCTCCTTTTCCGCATCCCCGGAAGCTCCCTCCAGTTCGGAAACGAGCCTCTCCGGCACGGTGGACCCACACATTTTGCAAAACCGGGAGACTTGGTTCCAGGATACCGCCGGAAGTATCCCGGGCAGAATCGGAACCGATATCCCCGCCCTGCGGCAGTTTTCGACAAACTGAAAATAGTCCCGGTTTTCGAAGAAGAGCTGGGTTGTGATAAAATCAGCACCAGCTGAAACCTTCGCTGTCAAGTGCCTCAGGTCGTCCTCCAGACTGGGGGATTCCGGATGCTTCTCAGGGTAGCCAGCGACTCCAATCGCAAAGGAGGGATGCGTCTCGCGGATCAGGCGAACCAAATCAGTCGCATAGCGCAACCCATCGGGATGCGGGTTGAATTCGGTCGCCCCTTTCGGGGGATCGCCTCGAAGAGCCATGATCCCCTGGAATCCCGATTCCTGAAATTCATCAAGGATGCCCCGGATCTCCGACTTCGGGTGCCCAACACAGGTCAGGTGGGGCAGCACCTCATACCCAAACTCGTTTCGCAAGCGTTGCCCGAACCCGATCGACCGGTCACGACTGCTCCCGCCTGCTCCATAAGTGATCGAAACGAAATCCGGTCGGTAGTCCTTAAGACGGCGGGCGGTCTCCAGGAACTGCTCCTCGGTTCCCTCGTTCTTCGGTGGGAAAAACTCCACAGAACAAACCGGTTGCCCTGTGGTCCAAATCTTTTCAAAAAAATTCATACGCATCAATGAATCAGGATATATTGATGCAAGCAATAGAAACCTTTGCATCTTTTTTGTGGGCCACGCACCGTAGCTGAACGGGGAACCCGTTTCGAGCGATCCCCGTCAAACTTCGATAATCTGACTTGCCTTTTGCTGCTGAACCCGGATCCTTCTTGCCTATGGCAGGAGTAGGCAAACTTATGAAACAAGCCGCCAAAATGCAGAAGCAGATGGAGGTGATTCAGGAAGAACTAGCTGAGGAAGTAATCGAGGTCTCCTCGGGGGGCGGAGCGGTTACGGTCAAGATCAGCGGCCAGGGCACCATCCTCGACGTGGATCTGGATGCCGAGTTCCTGAAGGAAGAAGTCGGATTCATCCGTGAAACCTTGCTGGATGCCATTCAGGAGGCCCAGGCAAAGGCAAAAACGAAGAGCGATCAGGCGATGGAAGCCATCTCCGGCGGGATGAATTTTCCAGGCTTGATGTAAGGAGTCCGTGTAAAATTTCGCTACCGGCGAAAATAAATCCCAAGACCTGCTTAACCCCCCAAGAAATATTTAGGACCGACCTATTATAGAGTTGACGGGTTCGAGAATTCTGGGGTGAAATGTCGGCATGGCTAAGAAACGAAGAAAGGTATCAGAAAACCTGAGTTACCACCACCTGATGAGTCGGACGGTGAATGGGGAGGTTTTGTTTGGAGATGTGGAGAAGGAGGTTTTCCGGAAGATGATCTGGAAGGTGGCCGAGTTTTCCG
>CAZWFJ010000063.1:0-19595 GCA_964633135.1 uncultured Puniceicoccaceae bacterium
TCGGTGGCGGTCAGACTTTCACTAACTGGATTGTATGTTTTCATGATCACACTAGCCCATAGCTTCAGCTTTGGGCTTGCGGTCGGGCCCGAGGCTCCAACGCCCCGGAGAGCGCCCGGAGTTCTGTAGGGTTTGTACCCGCAGGGAGCGCAAAGGCTAAAGCCATCGGCTACGGAGATGGCTACACCTGTTCCGGAAGCACAACAATCCGTTGTCGGCGGGCCTTGGCCCCCGACCGACACATTCCGAAAACATTGAAAGCCGTTGTCCGCGGGCTTATCACCCAAACCTTCACGCACCGGAATGGTCCACGAAGATTTTGAAATCGTGGACACTTTTCTGTGGCTCACTTGGATAGATACTGTGTCGGAGTCATCACCAACAGTCCGGGAACCGCCGGAAAGTGTCTTTCATTTCGCGTAATCAAGTGAGTCGCTCCCCAGGAGAGGGCTGCCTCCAGCTGGAACCCGTCTTCCATGTCCGGCAACGCCCGTGCAAGGGCCGAATCGACGACTCGCTGATATAGAGTCTATCCATGCTTTCGCCGGATTCGCGCGGATTTCTCGTCGAATGGTTTTCTCTCCGAGAGCACTCCAAGTAGAGCAATGGTTTGGGGCGAGTCTTTTCCCAGCTCATCCCCGATGAGTGCATCGGCCTGCGCCCACTCTCCGACGGATTCAGTAAATAATCCCGATACGGTCGTGCCTCTGGAGCGAGCCAGACGTTTCGCCGTTCGAATCACCGGTTCTTCGACCGACAAGGTGAGTTTCGTTTTCATACGTTCGTTAATGATAAATTTGCACGTATGTCAACTGCGCAGACGGATTCTCCGTCTGGTGGGCGGCGCGGCCAACCCGCCTACTTTATTAAACTCGGCGCAACCGTATATTCTTGGGTGTCCCAAAATTCGCGAATGGCTTAGGAATCCACAGTCGAGATCCAGTCATATTTCAATCATAAAATTATACGCGTTTTGCGTATATTTAATTGATACCCCTCGCATTCGGTGTTGTTCTGCAGGGGTGAAATTCGAATGGGATGCGGCGAAAGAACGCGAAAACATGAAAAAGCATGGCGTGTGCTTTGAAAAGGCACAACATGCGTTCGCTGATCCCGGTCGTGTTATTGAAATGGACACTAACCACAGCCAAGAGGAGCCACGATATTTCTGCTACGGTGAAGTGGATGGTCGGATATTGACAGTCCGCTTCACGCCGCGCGGCGGGGCCATTCGCATATTTGGGGCAGCCTACTGGCGCAAAGGAAAGAAACGCTATGAACAAGAAGCCTGAGTTCGACACAGAAGGGTATCAGAAGAACCTAATCGCTATCGGAGATGATGCGCTCCCGGCAGGCGAGACCCGCCGCCTGACCCAGACGGAAGCCCAACAGTTGGGGATTCCCTCGCCCCAAGCCATCCTCGATCACCTGCGCTCCAATCCGAGCCGGGGAACACCGAGCCGGACGGAAACCGCCCTGGCTGCACGAAAAGCTCTGCGTTTGAGTCAGCGTGACTTTGCCAAGCTTATCGGGAGCAGCCCATCTGCCGTGCGTAATTGGGAACAGGGGCGCACCCGGGTTCCCAAAATGGCGAGAAAACTGATGCACGTAGTGGAACGGCATCCGGATATTCTCAAGGATTTAGCGGAAATGGATTCGGAGAAATAGCCCGGTGACATCGGGCAACGGCAAAGTGGGAATTACCGGGACACCCATGGATTCTGCCGGACAATTGGATGGAAGGGCTGATCCGAGGGCGGCGGGGTTCGTCAAGAATCAGGACACGACGTTGGTTTGGATTCTCCAAAAAAAACATGAAAAATTGGAC
Organism: uncultured Puniceicoccaceae bacterium; assembly: GCA_964633135.1. Lineage (GTDB taxonomy): Bacteria > Verrucomicrobiota > Verrucomicrobiia > Opitutales > Puniceicoccaceae > Puniceicoccus. Next base: position 1,829 of record CAZWFJ010000063.1, read on the forward strand.
CCCGTATCGTTCCGCTACACTTCCAAGGCCATCGACCTGCGCCCGCGGCGGCGGCACAGCGCCAACGCCAGTCCCAGCATGCCCAAGATCGCAGCGTAAGAAGACGGTTCGGGAACCGCTGCAAAGTTCAGGGTTTGTATGTCGCTACTCGAGTTGGAGTATTCGAACACAACCCCGGAGCTGTCAGGAAGCCATTCCAGACGAGTGATACCAAACGTGGAGCTGACTGCCGCCTCAAACGAATCCGTCCCGTCTATCAATCCGTACCAAAGGGCTTCCGTTGTGCCATCCTCTTGAACCCAGGCAACCCAATCGTCGTCCGGACTGATGGAAAAATCAGAAACGTCGAAGAGACTCGAACTTCCCAGCTGGGACAGGTTAATCTGGGTGCCCGCTGCACTCGTCGAGGCACTGTAAATTTCAAAAACACCATCCGTGGTCAGGTCGCCCCGATAAACCACCCGGCTCCCGTCAGCGGTCAGCTCGGAGCTGCTACCCCCCCCAAGACCGGGGTATTGTTCAGGGTAATCTGGGTGCCCGCAGCACTCGTCGAAGCACTGTAGAGTTCATTTACACCATCCGTGGTCAGGTCGCCCCGATAAACCACCCGGCTACCGTCAGCGGTCAGCTCCAGGCTGAAAACAGAAACCTCCCCCCCCGCAACCGGGGTGTTGTTCAGGGTAATCTGCGTGCCCGCAGAGGTCGTCGAGGCAGCGTAAAGCTCATCTACATTATCCGTAGTCAGGTCGCCCGGATAAACCACCCGGCTTCCGTCGGTCGTCAGCCTGTAGTTGGGGTTAATCTCCCCCCCCGAAACCGGGCTATCTGAAATCTGAATTACCCCGGAGCTAACCGTGGGAGTCAGGAGAAGCAAGATTGCGCCCGCAAAGAGAGAAGGGCGAGAATTTCTGGTATCAGTATGGTTCATGAGTTTGGTTGGTTATTGGATTTGATTCGGTTGGCTGGTTTGGAAAGAAGAGGCAGCCGTATGCGAGGCCGCCGAGTGGACGAAGAGCGATAAATATTCTACGATAAGAGCAGAGAATGTGCCGGATCAGCGCAAGGATTCGAGCTTCTTGTAACGAACGTTTCACACAATAGAGAGATCAGCGGGAGCCGCAGTGCGTCTCTGATATTGGGCATGACGCGATTCTGATTAAGAGTAAGATTATGATTTCGATTACGATTGGAGAAGGAGAGAGCACCCGCGGGTATGGTTGTGCGTTACAAAAAGTGGGTGAGTTTTTCCGAATTCGAGAAAATGACGAAAATTTCTCATCTCACTCCTCTACTTCCGCGCGAAGGACAAAGAATATATTCTCACCAAGAGCTTCCGGACTGGTCGCCCGCCAGCGGGTCATGCCGTTTTCCGAACCGATCTGGACTACTGTCTCAGCTCCGTGCCAGTCGGCGAGGTTGTTAGAGAAACGGACTTTCGTCGCTACTCCGGTCGCTGAATCGTCCGTCCAGAAGTCAACGGTGATCCGGTCCGGTTGCTCCGGATCGGCGGCCTCTTCCCGGCCGATCTTAACGAGATCAAGCACGGAACGGTTGTCCGTCTCGTCAAGGCCGAGGCTGTAGCGGAGAAGACCATTTAATCCCTGCCTTCCGGTGGGCTCTCCCTCTCCGGGAGTGTGCCCATTGCTGAGCAGCCAGTTTTGGTAGGAGACTGGATTGGTGTTTCCAAACTGGCTAATTGCAAAGGTAGCTCCCCCGATCGACGTCGAACCACTCCGGGGATCCGCACCCGTATTCGCTTCAACGGTGATCGTAACGGTCCCCGAACCACTGCCGGATTCCGGTGAGGCGGTAATCCATTCGGCAGAAGTCGAGACTTGCCACGCTCCGCTCGATGAGACCGATACCGCTGTCGCTCCACTGGAGGACAGGAAGTCCGCCCGGATTGGATTAATAGAGACAGGACCTTGCGCCCCGATGGGCGCGAGGCTGGAGACGCGGAATCCGACGGTGCTGTTCTCGACGGCTGGAGTGGTTTGGTTGCGTTCCGAGGACTGCAAAAATGGAGCCGTATTGCTGAACGTGCCACCCCGCAGCCCGCGGAAACTGCCAATAATCTCATCATTCCATTCCCACACGTTGCCCCCTTGGTCGAAGGTGCCGTAGTGGCTGGCATCCTCCGAGTAACTGCCCGCTGCGGTCACGTTCCCCACGCTGTTGGCGTAGTTGGCATCTGCCGTGGTGATGCTGTTACTCGCCGTCGGATACAACCAGTAGCCGTCCGTATCGCCTCCGTCCGCAAAAGACTGATAAAACGCCGCCTTATACCACTCGTTCTCGCTGGCGATGGCCACCCCTCCGGCGTTCCATGCGGCATTGTTTCGCGTGATCGTGTTGCTAGTTATGCCAGTGGGAGTGAGCACATAAACACCACTCTCCGTGTCTCCATTTGTCAACCAATTGGCGAAACGCGCAGCATCCCAGAAGCTTACGAAATTCACCGGCTTGTCGCCAAAACCAGTCTTTACGCTGTAGCTGTAGCTCCCGCTCGTGCCGCTACGGTTGATACCGCCATGCGTGCTGGAGCCCATATTTGTGTTGTAGAGACCGTGAGTATCTGTCGCCGCTACCGCGTTGAGGAACGCCGCGTATTGCGCGTTCGTTACTTCGTAGGTGCCGATGTGGTAGCTGTAGGAAACCCCGCCATAACCGGTCGCGTCGTCTGGATTACCGGCATCTCCCACAATGACCGTTTCGATAGTAATTGGGTCAAGAGGGGGGGTCGTCACGGTTCCCACTCCCGTAACGGTCGTCAAGCCGGTTCGACTGTCGAAACTGATGGAGAGGTAGTCCGAGTGGTTCGCATCTGTAATACCTTCCCAGGACGCTCCGTTCCAACCCTCGAGCACGCCCGCTCCAAAGAAGGAATCCAGTGCGGAGAAGGAGCTGAAATCACCTTCCAAGACGAGTTCGTTGTCCGGTGCGATGCGGATCGTTCCTACAGAAAGAGAAGCACCGTTCAGGATCTCCAGTGCGTTGCCCGCATTCCCGTCCGGCGAGCCGATGACTACGGTCGTGGCGGTTAGATCGCCGCCGATGATCAAACGGTTGTCGTTTGATCCGGCATCCTTTCCGATGTAGACGGCAGTGCCGTGTTCGGTAACGTCGGCGGAATCTCCGGCGGAAAGGGTGACCTCGTTTGCATCCGTGGCCTCCCCGACGATCCAGTCCGTGCGGGAAAAGAAGCTGAGGCCTGAGATAACCCGGCTAGCATTGCCCTCGTCGAGGCTCGTCATCGAGCCAAGAGAACCGCTATAGGCTTGGCCGCCCGTTCCGGCATTGTAAGCACCGATCAAAAATTCATCACCGTCCAGACTCACCGAAAACCCGAAATGATCGCTCGACCTTCCGGCGGAAGCCGTCAGCCTGACCTGCTCGGTCACCGTCCCGCCGGCCGTGTCGAGGTCGAGAAAGACATAGGCCGAGCCGCCGGAATCGCTCCCGTTGTCGTTGTCCCCATGAGCCCCGACAAGGCCGGTCGCACCCGACAGGCTCACCGAATGGCCGAACCAGTCGTCCGCCACTCCGTCCGAAGCGGCTAGCTTGACCTGCTCGGTCACCGTCCCGCTGACCGTGTCCAAGTTGCGGAAGAGATAAGCCGAACCCGAACGGGCTCCGTTGTCGCCGTCCTGATAAGCCCCCACGAGACCCATCGTGTCCGACAGGCTCACCGAATGGCCGAACTCGTCGTCCGCCGCTCCGTCCGAGGCCAGCAACTTGACGTCCTGCGTCACCGTCCCGCTGACGGTGTCCAAGTTGCGGAAGATATACGCCGAGCCGGAATTGATCCCGTTGTCGTCGTCCCTCCTGGCCCCCACCAGGCCCGTCGTGCCCGACAGACTCACCGAATGACCAAAATTGTCGCCTGATGCCCCGTCCGAGACCGTCAGCTTGACCTGCTCGGTCACCGTCCCGCCAACCGTATTCAAGTTGCGGAAGACAAAAGCCGAACCGGAATCGCTTACGTTGCCATCATCGCTAACGGCCCCCACCAGACCCGTCGTGCCGGACAGACTCACCGAAAAGCCGGACAAGTCGTCTGCCGCTCCGTCGGAGGCCATCAGCTTGACCTGCTGATTCACCGCGCCGCTCGCTGTGTCCAGGTCGCGGAAGACATACGCCGAGCCCGAAGAACTCCCATACATAGCCCCGATGAGTGCCGTCTTTTCGGACAGGCTCACCGACCAGCCGAATAAATCGCCCGCCGCCCCGTCGGAGGGGATCAGCTTGACCTGCTGATTCACCGTCCCGCTGGCCGTTCCCAGACTGCGGAAGACATAGGCCGAGCCGGAATTGCCCCCGTTATGTCTGTCCCCCATGGCCCCAACGAGTCCAGTCTCACCAGACAGGCTCACCGATCGGCCGAACAAATCGCCTACTTCCACATCGGAAGGTTCGATAATGGCGGAACCGGCCTGCGAACCGGGTGAATCCGATTCCTTCCCCACTCCGCTCACCGCAAAGGTGAACGGGTCCTCGTCCGCATCGTTCGTCGTAAAGCTGATCGTCGCCGTCTTCGTCCCCGCAGTAGCAGGGTCGAAGGTCACCGTGAAATCGTCGGAGCTGCCACCCGGAATACTCGAGTCCAGGCCAGCCACCGTGAAGTCGCCCGCATTGGAGGAAGGCGAACCGAGGGCCAGCGGCTCGTCGCCGGTGTTGCGCACCCGGAAGGTCCGGACGATCGGGCTGGCACCCACTTCCATGCTGCCGAAGTCCGTGCCCTCTGCGCCGGACGGGCTATTGTCACCGGAGGCGATGTCCGTGCCTCCGAAGTCGAGGGCGATTTCTGCGGAAAGAACCGACCTGGCAATAGGCGCGAGGCTGGTGACGCGGAATCCGAGCTCAATGTGTTCGTCCGTCGGATCGCTGTTGCCGCCGGCCGAAGACCACAGGGGGTTGACGAGGCTGTTGAAATAGCCTCCCCGGTCGCGCCGACCTTGGGTGCCCACAAATGAATCAGTCCATTCCCTGAGATTACCGCCTTGGTCGAAGGTACCGTAGTAGCTAGGGTCTCCGACATAGGTCCCTACGTTCGTCACAGTGCCTACACTGCCCCCATAGTTGGCATCCGCCGTGGTGATACTATTGCTCGCGGTCGGATAGAGCCAGTAACCATCCGCATCGCCTCCATCTGCCACGGGCTGATAATAGGCTGCCTTATACCATTCGTTTTCACTGGCGATCGCCACCCCACCTTTGTTCCACGCGGTCGCGTCCCGAATGATCGTGTTGTTACTAATACCGGTCGGCGTAAGCACGTAAACACCATTCTCCGTGTCTCCGCTAGTCAACCAATTCGTAAAGCGCGCCGCATCCCAGAAACTCACAAAGTTTACCGGCTTGTCGCCCATCCCGATTTTTACACTATAGGTGAAGCTCCCACTTGTGCCCGTGCGGTTGATGCCACCATGCGTTTTGGAACTCATGTACGGATTGTAAAGACCGTGAGTATCCGTCGCCGCCACCGCGTTCAGGAAGGCCGCGTATTGCGCGTTCGTTACCTCGTAAGTGCCGATGTGGAAGCCGTAGGAAACCCCGCCATGACCGGTCGAGTCGTTTGGATTACCCGCATCTGCCACGAGGACGGTGTCGATGGTAATTGGATAGGAGGGGGGATTCGGCGCAGTCCCCAATCCGGTTACATCGAAGGTGAACGGGGCCTCATCCGCATCGTTCGTCATAAAGCTGATCGTCGCCGTCTTTGCCCCGGCCGAAGTCGGGGCGAAGGTCACCGCGAACTCGTCGAAACTTCCACCCGGGATACTCGAAACAAGGCCAGCCACCGTGAAGTCGCCCGCACTGGAGGAAGGCGAACCGAGGGCCAGCGACTCGTCGCCGGTGTTGCGCACCCGGAAGGTTCGAACGATCGGGCTTGCACCCACATCCACGCTGCCGAAGTCCGTGCCCTCTCCGGCGGACGGACTATTGTCACCGGCTGCGATGTCCGTGCCTCCGAAGTCGACGGCGATTTCCGCAGGAAGAACCGGGGCAGTCCCCACTCCGGCCACCGCAAAGGTGAACGGATTTTCGTCCGCATCGTCCGTCATAAAGCTGATCGTCGCCGTCTTTGTCCCCTCAGTAGAAGGGTCGAAGGTCACCGTGAATTCGTCGAAACTTCCACCCGGGATACTCGAAACAAGACCAGCCACCGTGAAGTCGCCCGCACTGGAGGAAGGCGAACCGAGGGCCAGCGACTCGTCGCCGGTGTTGCGCACCCGGAAGGTTCGAACGATCGGGCTTGCACCCACATCCACGCTGCCGAAGTCCGTGCCCTCTCCGGCGGACGGACTATTGTCACCGGCTGCGATGTCCGTGCCTCCGAAGTCGACGGCGATTTCCGCAGGAAGAACCGGGGCAGTCCCCACTCCGGCCACCGCAAAGGTGAACGGATTTTCGTCCGCATCGTCCGTCATAAAGCTGATCGTCGCCGTCTTTGTCCCCTCAGTAGAAGGGTCGAAGGTCACCGTGAACTCGTCGGAGCTGCCCGAGGCAATGCTCCCGGCCAAGCCGCTCACGCTGAAGTGACCGCTGTTGTCGCTGGCACTGACCGCCAGCGATCCTGAGCCCGAGTTGGAGATCCGGAAGGTCCGGCTTACCGAGCCCGCCGTATACAACACACTCCCGAAGTCCGTTCCGTCGGCTACGCTCGGAGTCGTGTCCCCGTCGGAGATATTCTGGCCGTTGCCCGAAACGGCGATTTCCGCGGGAAGAGTCACCTCGCCACTCATCTGGAGCTGCACATTTTCAGCAACGCTGCCGGTGTTTGTGACGAGCAGGTAGAAATCTTCACCTCCGACCCAGGGCCAGGAACCCATCGATTGCGACATGCCACCGGACCCAAAACCCCGGTGATTTCTACTCTCCGTAGGAAGGGAACCGTTCTCGACGTAAGTTCTCACCGACGAAGAATGCGTGCCGCCAATCACCAAGCGTGCGGCGTCTTCCGGCACGGCAACCCGGAAATAACGGCTCTCTCCCGGAATGAGACTGATGTCGATCAGACCGTTGGAATAATCGACCGCTGGAATGGTGCCAATCGTCTCGGTGGAGACCGACGAGCTAATGCTGAAAGTCGCATCGCTCTCGGCATAGACCCCGAGATAGTAGAAGTGGTCGGGCCTCAGAGGCGGCACGCTCAAGGAGTAGGTCCCCGCGCTGGTGAAGCGCTCCTGAAACGCACTGAAATCTGAGTTCTTTTGATCGCTCCGGGAGTGTCTGAAGTCATACCACCCGTAACTAGACGGGTTATCGAATGAATTGCCGGGCGGAACCGTGTCACGAACGAAGACCGTCACATCGCCCTGAGTTTCGGCGAAGGTGAAATTCCAGTCGGCCGGAGCTTCCAGTGGGAGTTCGACCCTGTAAAAACGCATGTCCCCCTCGACCAACACCTGGTTGCTCAAACTACCTCCGTTCAATGCCAACTCCTGCACATCTCCGACGGAGACTTGCAGGCGGTAAACAGCGTTGGAAGAGCCAGTTGCCTCCACCATGAGATACCAACGGCCCGGAGTCAGTTGTTTTTCCGCTCTGCCGTCGATCGGTACCCAGTTCCCGTACTCTGAGTTTGTGTTTCCGGTCAGCCTTCTGTCGAAAAGATCCCCTCCCGTGCCGTCTTCTTCATGGTGACGCGTGGGAACGCCATCCTGGCGAATGTAGAGATTGGGGTCACCACTCAGGGTTTTCAAGAAGGTCCGAAGAAGGCCCGCATTCCCCTCGGGAACATCAATCGCATAGAAATGAACCAATCCGTTCCCCAGCGGCACGCCTTCCTCTCCCGGGTCGGGGTCGATGCCCGCCTCGTTAATCTCGGTGTCCCCGAAAACAGGGAAACTCAACCCAGGTGCCTGCACGGTGGTTTGGCTACTCGCGGGCATGGTCCACACGCGCTCCGGCCTCACAATTTCGCTGGTGAGCGTGTACTGGGTCGCCCCGTCTCCCACTATTTCCAAATACCAAGTCCCCGCCTTCAGATAAGGAGGCACGGTCAGTTTACTGTTATCCGAAAAGGTGGTCGCAGTCGTGCTGTTATGAGAAGGGTTCCCCTGAGGAACTCCACCTTCTCTCACCCGGATTTTTGCCGTTCCCTGAACGGTTTCCGCCGTCAACAACCACCCGGGAACCGGCGCGCCACCGACAGTCTCCGGAATTTCGAAGACAAAATACTCACTCTCACCATTGCTCAGTATGCCGGAGGCCTGACTGCCCCCCAAAGAGCTGTCGACCGACAGACTGATCGGCAGCTTTTCCCTTACCACCAGATCGTAGAAACCGTCTGTAGCAGGAGACGAGTCGTTCTGATAGACCAGCAAAGTGTATTCTCCCGCCGCCGGATTGGCGACCGTGATGATTTCGCTGTCCCAGTAGTCACGACCCGAGGCGGACACTCCGTAGCCAGTAGCAGTTTGAGGGTGGAAATAGATGGAAGGGATCCGGTCCTCCGCATTCAGGGACAATACCATGTCCGACACTTCGTTTTCCAAACGAACATCCAGAGCGAGCAGGCCCTCGGGGACGGTGAACTGATACACGGTCGCCTCGCCCGCGGTTTGCGCTTCGCCCGTGCGGCGGATTTCACCACTGGTCGGCACCACTCCCAGGTCCGTCACCGGCGCGGCTCCCACGCTTGTCAATGTGTAGCTGCTGCTGCCCGTGCCTATATCCCTCGCATTGCCTGTCCCCGGATTCTCCCCTTCGCTGGTCACCATCAAATAGTAAGTCCCAGCTTCGAGGTAATCCATTCCCTGACCCGGGCCCAGAACGAAGTACTCATTCCCCACTTTGGTCAGGCGCGTGTAGCCTGGTCCAGAAGAAGTAATTAGATTCGGACTATTTGTTGATCCGATATAGATTTCACCGCTGTTGGGCACAAAGTCCTTGCGGATCCGCAGCTCCGCATCGCCCCGGCTCATCTCCAGCTCTACCTTCCAGCTCTTCTGGTTCTCGGGAATCTCCACGCTGAAGTAATGAACCTCGCGGGGCACTGCGTCGCTCACCGTCGCACTGCCTCCGGAAAAGGCAAGCGGGGTAACCTCAGAGCTCATCCCGGCACCAACCGCTTTGGTTTCAAGCGTGTAATCCGTCGGTTCACTGCCCGAACTCAGATTGTTGTAAACTCCAAGGTAGTAAGTCCCCGCCTCCAGCGGTTGCCCCATCGCCATCGAGAGCAAAAATTCATCCCACCTCTGTGATCCATCGGCACTGCCGTCGTATCGGCTCCAGGTATGGGAGGTTGTTCCCGCCTGATTGCCGACCGGCCAACTTGTCGCTCTCGGCCAACCACCCCACGGCCAACCAGACCCATTGCCAGTCGATTGCGGCAGAACACCCCGGCGGATCACCAAGTTTGGACGATTTCCACTCCAATCCTTGATGCGCGCCTCAACGCCCAGGACCGGGTTTCCGTCGAGAGTCTCCGTTACATCCAGACGGTAGAACTTCCACGTGCCCGGCAACTGCCCGGTCACGCTATCCGAAGAACCGTCTCTCAGCACCGTCGCTCCAACCGCATTCACCACCAGATCGTAGGAACCATCCGCAGCGGGAGAAGAATTGTTCTGATAGACTAGCAAAGTGTATTCTCCCGCCGCCGGATTGGCGACCGTGATGATTTCGCTGTCCCAGTAGTCACGACCCGAGCTGGACACCCCATAGCCCGTAGCATGGGCAGTACGGAGATAAATGGAAGGGATCTGGTCCTCCGCATTCAGGGACAAAACCATGTCCGCCACTTCGTTTTCCAAGCGTAGCTCCAGAGCGAGTAAGCCCTCCGGCACACTGAACTGATACACGGTGGCCTCGCCCGCGGTTTGCGCCTCGCCCTTGCGGCGGATTTCACCACTGGTCGGCACGGATCCCAGATCCGTAACCGGCGCGGCTCCCACGCTGGTCAACGTGTAACTGCTGCTGCCCGTGCCTATGTCATAAGCATTGGTCGACCCCGGATTCTCCCCTTCGCTGGTCACCAGCAAATAATAAGTCCCAGCTTCGAGGTAATCCATCCCCGGGCCAGGACCCAGAATGAAATACTCGTTCCCCACTTTGGTCAGGCGCGTGTGCCACGGAGAAAGTGGACTATATGTTGATGCAGTGGAGGAAGCACCACTGTTGGGCAAAAAGTCCTTTCGGATCCGCAACTCCGCATCACCCCGGCTCATCTCCAGCTTTACCTTCCAGCTCTTCTGATTCGCTGGAATCTCCACGCTAAAGTAATGGACCTGGCGGGGAGGGGCGTCGCTGACCGTCGCACTGCCTCCGGAAAAGGCAAGCGGGGTAACCTCATAGCTCATCCCGGCACCAACCGCTTTGGTCTCTAGCGTGTAGTTCATCGGTGTGCTGCTCGAACTATTGTAGACACCCAGATAATACGTCCCAGCCTCCAGCGGTTGTCCCATCGCCATCGAGAGCAAAAATTCCTCATACCTTTGTGACCCATCGGCACTGCCGTCGTATCGGCTCCAGGAAGAGAAACTTGTTCCCGCCTGATTGCCAATCGGCCAGCTTGTCGCTATCGGCCAACCGCCCTGCGGCCAACCAGAACCGTTGCCAGTCGATTGCGGCAGATCTCCCCGGCGGATCACCAGGTCTGGACGATTTCCACTCCAATCCTTGATGCGCGCCTCAACGCCCAGGACCGGGTTTCCGTCGAGAGTCTCCGTTACATCCAGACGGTAGAACTTCCACGTGCCCGGCAACTGCCCGGTCACGCTATCCGAAGAACCGTCTCTCAGCACCGTCGCTCCAACCGCATTCACCACCAGATCGTAGGAACCATCCGCAGCGGGAGAAGAATTGTTCTGATAGACCAGCAAAGTGTATTCTCCCGGCGCCGGGTTGGCGACCGTGATGATTTCGCTGTCCCAGTAGTCACGACCCGAGCCGGACACTCCGTAGCCAGTGGCAATTCCAGTATTGAAATATATGGAAGGAATCCGATCTTCCTCATTCAGGGACAAAACCATGTCCGCCACTTCGTTTTCCAAACGAACCTCCAGAGCGAGCAGGCCCTCCGGTACACTGAACTGATACACGGTGGCCTCGCCCGCGGTTTGCGCCTCGCCCGTGCGGCGGATTACACCACTGGTCTGCACGGCTCCCAGATCCGTCACCGGCGCGGCTCCCACGCTGGTCAACGTGTAACTGCTGCTGCCCGTGCCTATGTCATAAGCATTGGTCGACCCCGGATTCTCCCCTTCGCTGGTCACCAGCAAGTAGTAAGTGCCGGCCTCCAGGTAATCCATTCCCGAACCAGGGCCCAGAATGAAATACTCGTTCCCCACTTTGGTCAGGCGCGTGTGCGACGGAGAAAGCGGGCTTTTTGTTGATCCAGTGTGTGTTCCACCGCTGTTGGGCACAAAATCCTTGCGGATGCGCAGGTCCGCATCGCCCCGGCTCATCTCCAGCTCTACCTTCCAGCTCTTCTGATTCGCAGGAATCTCCACGCTGAAGTAATTGACCTCGCGGGGCGCTGCGTCGCTGACCGTGGCACTGCCTCCGGAAAAGGCAAGCGGGGTGACTTCGTAGCTCATCCCGGCACCAATCGATTTGGTCTCCAGGGTGTAACTCATCGGATCGCTGCTCGAACTCGGATTGTTGTAAACCCCCAGATAATACGTCCCCCCCTCCAGCGGTTGTCCCATCGCCATCGAGAGCAAGAATTCCTCATACCTTTGTGAACCATCCGCACTGCTGTCGTATCGGCTCCAAGTGTCGGAATCTGTCCCCGCCTGAACGCCGATCGGCCAACCCGTGGCTCTACCCCAATCGGTGTCTCTCCAACTGAGTCCCTCCCAGCCGCCGGAACTCCCTGTCGATTGCGGAAGCTGGCCGCGGCGGATCACCAGATCCGGACGCCTTCCACTCCAATCCTTGATGCGGGCCTCAACGCCCAGGAGCGAATTACCGCCAAGGGTCTCCGTCACATCCAGACGATAAAACTGCCAGGCCCCCGGTTGATGCCCGGTGACCGTTCTTGTACTGCCGTCGACGGGTAATATTGAAGGTTGGATATGGCCCGAACCGAGAGTGAAGGCATCGAGTCGATCCTCCGGTGAGTAAACGCCCACATACCAAACATCCGCCTCGTGCGCCGGACGCTGAAGAAACGTCAAGGACGAATCACCATCGACGTATGAATTGGTGACGAAGTTTTCCGATGGATTCGGGTAATTGCGAGAGCGCCAGGAACCGGGTGCGGCATTGCGCCTGACTGCGATCCGCGTGCCGGGGCTTTGGTCAGTCAATTGCAAGAGCCAGCCGAGAGTTCCCGCCTGTTGCTGAGGGTCGCTGACGACAAAATACCGCCAGCCGTTGCGCGACGAACCGATCGTGTTGAGCGTGCTCGAAACATAGTCTATCGGAGTCACCTCAGGCGGCCCATTGAACAGATCCCAACCGGACGCCGCATCCGCATAAACGGTAACGTAAAAAGTGCCGTTGGATAGAACCGGAGGAACCAGCGTTACACTGTCACCCACTTGATCCGAGGTAATTTCGGAGAATGCGTCGTTCTGGTGAGAATTCGGAACCTTGTCGCGTCTGACAGCAATAGAAGGATCTCCACTGGTCGGAGTTACCGTAGATTCCCAGGCAATCTGGTCCACCGGAACCTGCACCCGATAGCTCTTGAACCGAAACCCGTCCGAAAAGCTCTGGGACGTGATCGTCGCTCCGTAGCTGATGTCCTCAACGGTATGCTGCCGGGAGTCGAGCTCGAAGACAGTGCCCGCCAGACCGTTGATTCTGATGAAGTAGTTCTCACTGCTGCCCGGATCTACGAAGTCCTCGGTAAGCAAGTTCTGGGCGACAAACTGTTTGTCATGGTTGTTGGAGGTCGGCAGCCTCGCTTTGCTGACGGATACCTGATTGTTCCAGTCCTGTCCCGAAGAGTCTTTGAGCCATAGGCGCCATGCCAAAGCACCCGTGGGTATGGTCGTGCGGTAAAAACGGGTCCTTTCGATCGGCATCGTGTCCACGCCACTGCCGCTGGAGGCATCGGTCGCCAGCGGAGGCAATTCAACCACATACGGTTTGCCGGCAAACAGAGACCATTGCGAGCCACGAGTCGCTTCGACGAGGATATACCAAGCCTCTCCCGTCGAACCGGACATGACGATACCGTCGCTTCCGACGAACTCAGACCCATAATCATTGAACGAAGAGGTCGGTGCGAAATTCTCCCTTACGTATAGATCGGCCTCGCCCGAACTCACCTGCAGGACGGCGCGCCATAAAATCGGAGGTTGTCGCTCCTTCTGAGGTCGTCGTTCCTACGGTCACCTTGAAAAGGTATTTTCCTCCGGTAGTGCTGCTGTTGGTGAAGAGTGCTGTCCCCAGCTCTTGCGTCCCGTCGTCCCAGCTAAGTTCCGTCAAATAGCCTTCGCTGGTGTTCAACGTGAAAGAAGTTGTCCCGGATTCACCGGAAGGCAAATGAACCCCAATCACGTAGGTCGACTCCTCCAAATCCGAACGTTCGTAGAGAATCGTGTCGATCGCCTCGTTCAGGGAGCGGGTTTCGTAACTCCAAGTACTCGGATTATCGGTTTGGCGAACATAGAGGTCGGCATCGGCACCGGAATCGGTATTGAGGACAATTCGCCATCCCTCGGTATCGGCGGGAACCGAGACCTCATAGAACTGCCACGTCCCGGGCGTGACCGTCCCGGTGGCGTTTCCGCCGTCAAAAGCAAGGCTCGCCGCATGGATCGCTTGCCCGGTAGCCAAGGCCGCAAAAAAGCAAAAGATGAGATTTCGGAGAAAATTCATGATAGCCTGTTCGAAGATTGACGAAATTAAATTGAACGGTGCATTAGGATTAGGAAAAAAATTCACTAGTTAACGTTACTTTAGCATTTTACTCCGCTTTGGTCTATCGGGAAACCTCCCCTATTTGACGTAAATTAATTGTCAAAATAGCATTCTGCTCGAAATTCAACAGACTTTGAACGCATAACGTTTCCGATCAAACCGATCTTCTCGCCTTCCTTTTGTCGTTCTGGTAAAAAAGCAACTACTCCAACTGTGGTCCCTTACACCGGGTCTTCGCACGAGGCTTCCGCCGTCGCTTGCTGCGGCGCGACAAGTTGGAGGGCGGGTTCCTTCACCCTCCGCAGCCAGCCGTCGCCCCGTTAGAGCATTCCTGAAGCTCTAACGGGGCTTACAGGTTTAAAGGGTGCGCCTTCGACAAGCTCAGGCTAAACGCGCCCTTTACGCCTTGTCAGTGCCAGCGTGAGTCCAAGACAGCCTAAGATCGCAGCGTAAGCCGAAGGTTCGGGAATGGCCGCGAGGCTGGAGACGCGGAAGCCGAAATTGTCGTCCTCGGCGGTCGGACTGTGGGTCGTGGGGCGACCCCCGGAGTTCAGGCCGAGCGCGGTAAACCCGTCGAAACCGCCGCCCCTCTTTCCACGGGTGTTCACCGTGGTGCTCACAATAGTATCATTCCACTCCCAGACGTTACCGCCTTGGTCGAAGGTGCCGTAGTGGCTGACCGCTCCCGCGCTGCCCACGGTCGTCACGTTCCCGTTCTGGCTATTCCAATCGGCTCCGGATAAGTAATTGGCAACGTTGGCCCCGGGTTGCTAACGTCTCCCGTGGTGTTGGCCGTGGCCACCGTCGGGGCGGTGTTGCTCTGCGTCGGGTAGTCGAAATAACCGCCGCTGCCGTCGTAATAAGCCGCCTTATACCACTCGTTCTCGCTGGTGATGGCCCAGACCGTTGAGGTCGACGTATTCCCGGAACTGGAGTTAAACCAAGAGCTGCGGGTCACCGTGTTGTTGGTGATCGCCGTGGCATTGGTCAGATCGTAGGCCCCGGTCTCCGTATCGCCACTGCCTTGCCCGTTCGTCAGCCAGTTGGCAAAACGCGCCGCATCCCAGAAGCTTACGTAGTTCACCGGCTCGTCCGCCATGTTCGTCCTCGCACTGTAGGTGTAACTGCCCGAGGTCCCGCTGCGCGAGATCCCCCCGCGGGCGTTCGAGCCCATGTTTGAGTTGTAGGGCCCGTGCGTGTCCGTCGCCGCCACGCTGTTAAGAAACGAAGCATACTGTGCATTCGTCACTTCGTAGGTGCCGATTTGGTAGTCATAGCCGACCCCGCCATACCCCGTGGAGTCGTTGGCGTTGACCGCGTCGCCGAGGAGAACGGTGTCGATGTTGACCGAGCCGTGCGTAAGCGAGGCCGCTCCGACGAGCGCCCCGGCGAGGAGGAGGTGTTTGCGGATGATGTTCATAGTTTGGTTTTTTGTGGTTGAGTAGTTGAATAGTGAAGTAGTGAAGTGGTTGAGTGGTGAAGTCGTTGGGTGATGCAGGGGTGGACTAGGTTTGCCGTTACCGGCGGCGGACCACGGCGCAGAGCAGGCCGAGGAGGGAGGCGTAGGGTTCGGGGATGCCGGTTACGGTGGTGAAGCCAGTGCCTCCGTCGAAGGTGGAGGTGATGAAGTCCGACTCATTCATGGCGTTCAGGGCCTCCCATGCCGAGCCGTTCCACCCCCTCGAGGATTCCTGCGCGGAAGAAACCCTCGAGGACGGCGTAGGGCGTGTAGTCGCCTTCGAGGAAGAGGAAGTTGTCCAGATCCTTGAATTTCCGCATTGTCAGCGTGATCCCCCGAAACGCTTCGCCCACCCCTTCGTCCTCCTGGGGACGCGGGCCGCCCCGACCGGCGACTTCGAGAAGAAATGGGACCACGGAGAGATTCGGCTGAGCCAGAGAGTTCATAAGTTTTGCGGAGAGAGTGAAAGTCGTTAGCAAGAGGAGCTCCAAGAATACACGATCCGGAGAGCTTTGCCTATCGGGGCAACTCCCCTATACCGTGTAAAAAACGCACTTTTTTCGGGATAATGACGGTTTTGTTTCGCGAAACGCTCCTACCGCGGGGAAAAAACAACCAATCCAAACCTCCGTGCGCCGAACAGACGAATCCGACCAAGAACCAAAGTCTCCTCATCAAAAATCATGAATCCGGATTGACTATTATGCGGAATTTCGGAATGAATGATCTTATGAGGAAGATTGTTGTCGGTCAACGAGGGATCGTAACGCTACCGATCAAGCTGCGTAGACGCTACGGCATCAAGGAGCATGATGAGTTGCTCGCCGAAGAGACCCCGCAAGGGTTGCTATTGCGACCCTGCGTGAGCATGCCGATCGAGATTTACTCGGAAGATCGGATTGCGGAATTTGAAGAAGACAACGAGGCAATCGGAAAAACTCTCGATGCGCTGGATGCCGATTCGTAGAATTTCATGCATCTCGCGCGGAGGTTGATTCGGGGATTCCGGGCATGCGGAACCGAGGCGATGGGATGAAATGTTTTCTCGATGCAAATGTCCTGTTTTCGGCCGCGAACGAATCGAGTCCGATGCATCGCCTCCTTCAGACCCCCCTGCAGTTCACGCAGGAAATTTCTAAGGCGAGAGAGAGTTGAGTCGGGCTTGGAATACGAAGGGGAGCACCTGCAGAGGAAGGGCCGCTCCAACGCGATTGGTTCACACAGAGGCACGAAGGCACGGAGCCGAACCATCGCATTCTCTTGCCTTGAAATCTTGAGGTATCGGTAGTGGATACGAACAATTTGAACCACTGAGAAAACCGAATTCACCATCTCTCATTCCCGGGCGACTTGTCCTGCGAAGCTCGGAGAGCGTAGAAGGAGACACGCTCCCTCCGAGGCGTAAGCCCTACGGGCTGGAGGCTGTGGTCTCGGTGGCGAGATACCCGCGCCCTGCCAGGGAAAGGCTGCCAATCCAGTGGAAAGAGGCGAGCGCCTACACCAGCCCCGCTTGCATTGGGTGGGACCAGCTGAGTCCTTCGAAGCGGGCGAAGTCGCCATCGGTCGAAATCCAGTGGCAGCCGTGCTCTATCGCCAAAGCCGCGTGCCAGGCGTCCGCTACCAACTTGCCCGTTGCGGGAATGGATTGGCAGAGCCTTTGGAAAATCGACCAGTTTTGCGGCCCCGGCCTGAAAACCACCGCTTGCGGGCGGACTCGTAGCTCGTTGCAGAATTCCAAAGCCATCTCCGTCGGGGTCGGCTCCGTGAAAACTTTAGGGTTTGTCACGACGCGCACGAATCCGCTGAGGATCGCCTCGGAAAGCCCGAAGGCCGAATCACCCTCGGCTATTTTCCGCAGAAAGGAGGCGTAATCCTTGTGATGCAATGATTCCTCCCGGTGAGCATAGATCAACACATTGACATCGCAGAGCTTCATTCGGAATGATCTCCATGGGCTTGTTGATCTTCCGCTGCGACCAGATCGCCGGTTCGGTCGAGATCCAAAGCTCGCACCGTCCCGCTCCCGCGAAAGGTGACCAAGTGGAATGGTTCCTTTTCCGCCCCCGATCCCTTACCGAGCGCTTCGCGGCCCGCATCCGCCAGAAAAGCGCTAAAACTCTTCCCGCGCCTCCTTGCCTCTTCCCTCAATCGCGCTCCCAATTCATCTTCGAGTATTATCGTAGTTCGCATCAGTCATACTGTAATACTCCTCTCTCCCCTTTGTCAAGTTGTCCCGCATCGTCCACCGCGAATGGACAAGAATCCACCGCTCCTCTCTCATCCACCAGCCGAGTGAGAGCTTCGTGTTCTCTGTGTCCTTCGTGGTAAGAAAATATTGGATTTGCCTCTCAGCCTCCATCCACTCCGAAAACATCCACTCTGAACCAGACGGGGTATACAACCCGAGACACGGTATTTTTATTTGAGCAGGTAATTTGAGATGAGTTGATAAGCGAAGGCGGGATTGCTTTGAGCGGTTTCGAT
>CAZWFJ010000064.1:0-7830 GCA_964633135.1 uncultured Puniceicoccaceae bacterium
AATCGACAACCCACAGCACTCCGCACCCCACTGGCTGGGCCGCCTAGCCTCCACGATATGCGAAAAAACAAATAAAGAGAAAGCAGTCTCACACGGAGGCACGGAGCGCACGGAGTGAAAGAATTGAAGGAATGGAAGCCGAAGATCCCGTGCCTTTGCCGGGAAATCATCACGATGGAACGGAAAAGGGAAGAATTGGAATTGCCAGCCCCCCGGGATTCCGGCAGTCTTCGGAGCATGGACGGACAGCATATCCAGACGGCGTAGGCAACCCAGATTCACACTCCGTGAAATCGTCAACCCAAAGCACTCCGCCCCCCACAGGCTGGGCCGCCTAGCCTCCACGTTCGCAAATAGAATTGAAGACCAACACATTGATGCTATTTTGACCCCATGACAGCTTTAGAAAAAGAAATCCAAAAACTACCTAAGCTCCAGAAAATCAGTGTAATGGAGCAGATTTGGGCTGATTTATCCAAGGACGAAGAGTCTCTCGATGTTCCTGAATGGCACCTCGAAGAGCTCGAGAATACGGAGAAGAGAATAAAGGAAGGAAAGGAACACTTCATCGACTGGGAATCTGCGAAAGAAGCCATTCGGAACGCATGAAGCTGCGGATACTTTCAGCAGCATCTCGGGACCTCGTGAAAGGGAAGAAATTCTACGAGGCACAAGAGGAGGGCATCGGCTCATACTTTCTCGACTCGCTCTATTCAGACATCGACTCACTCCTTCTCCATGCCGGCATCCACCGAAAAGTCAGAGATTATTTCTGCATGTTCTCCAAACGTTTTCCCTATGCCGTTTTCTACAAAATCGAAGGGAATAAAATTCGGATTTACCGAGTCTTGGATTGCAGGCAGAACCCAAAGAAAACCATGAAGGCACTCGACTGATCGGACGCGAACTAGACGGAGCAGGGCAACCGGATAACCATCCCGAAAAATTTTAAAAATCACACGGACTAAGAACCCCATTGGCGGGTTGCCGACCCTCCACGTTCGACAACAAAAGAGCTACTTGCCAAAGAACACTAACTCGCTATCCTGCACCGTAATGAGTATAACAGAGATTAAAAAAATGACTGTTCATGAACGCCTTACAGTCATGAAACAAATCTGGGATTCACTCTGCCACGAGGAATCTTCGCCCGAATCACCTTCTTGGCACCAAGATATTCTGGATGAGAGAAAAAAGTTGATGGATTCTCCGGAAGCCAAGTATTTGACGATAGAGGAACTTCGGCAGCGCTACCGTTAATGCAAGATCGCACGGTCATCACACTCGAAGAGGCATCTCGGGATAAAAGGCTCGCCCTGGAGGGGCGGTTCGGGTCATGGTATTGGTATGATAAAAACACCATTTT
This sequence comes from uncultured Puniceicoccaceae bacterium, assembly GCA_964633135.1. Lineage (GTDB taxonomy): Bacteria > Verrucomicrobiota > Verrucomicrobiia > Opitutales > Puniceicoccaceae > Puniceicoccus. Next base: position 1,367 of record CAZWFJ010000064.1, read on the forward strand.
TGGAAGGATTCCACCGCCTTTGCGGGCGAGCCAAAAAGTCGGATCGGGAAAAGCTGAGCCGCGAGATTGAGCGGATACGAAACCAAAGTGCGGGCCAACTCGGTAGTGTCTTTTCGGAGGTATCCCCCACGGTATTTTTATTTAAATGGCGGAAAGCCTTCAAACACGGGGTTCAATAAAAAATTGCACCCACGCGAGTCGGGCGTGCGCACCTCAAAGGAGAATTCACAGCTTGCCCTTTTCAGGACGGTTCCCTAAGCCCATCCTAACATGCGAAAAAGTCCTCATCTGTTATCGGCAAAATCTACCCGCGTCCTGGCGGCCATCATGCTGGGCCTACTGTCTCTTCACCTGAGTGCCCAGACTACAGATCCCGACACTCCGGGTTCTTCTGATGCTCCGACCCCAATCGATCTCGAATTTGAACAAGCTGGCAAGATTGATTGGGGCGAGGAGATCCTGAAGGGTGAGGAGGTCTCTTACATCCTGATCTTCGTCGCTGTCGCAGGCCTGGCCTACTTTCTTGAACGCATCTACTCGGTACGCCGCAGCCGTTTTGTCTCCCCCAAGAGGGCAGAGGCCCTGTTGAGAATTTGGCAACGTGGCGATTTCCAGGCCGCCCAGCGGCAGGCCAAGAAAGATTCGAGTATCTTCGGACGAGCCGCCGAATACATCGCTGGCCATACCCACCTCAGTTTCGAAATCGTAAGCTTTACGGCCTCCGATATTGTCTCCCGTGCTGTTGGACGACAACTCCAGCGCACGTACCCGCTGGCCATCGTAGCGACCGTCTCACCCCTGCTTGGGCTGTTGGGAACGATTATCGGTATGATTGAGGCTTTCCAGAAAGTCGCTATCATGGGCGACACAGGCGATGCCTCCGTACTTGCGGACTCGATCGGGAAAGCCCTGATCACAACTGCGGTCGGTCTCGTCGTCGCGATTCCCGCCCTCAGTTCCTACCATTACTTCAAGATGAAGATCAATAACCTCGGCATCCGCATCGAAGAAGAGGTCGATGCCATGTTGGCACTCTGGCTTACCCCGGAAATCGCCGAAGAACCAGAGATGGAAGAAGAAGCCGAACAGGCTCATTCTTCTGCAGGCGAAAACACCGAGCCGAGGACGCAAGCGCAAGAATGAGTCGGCACCTTCACCAGCTTGCCGCCACATCACCTGAAAACCGGCGGGCACTCTTTCTCCTTCGTCGCCGCCGCATGAAAAAACAGGGGGACGATGATGTTGCTGTGGACTTGTCTCCCCTCATTGATGCCGTATTTCTCCTTCTCATCTTCTTTCTCGTCACCACGATGCTCAAGCGGCTCGAGAAACAAATTCCCGTCGTATTGCCCGATGCCACCGCCGCACTGTCCCAGGTCGCCCACAGCGACGAGGTCATTTTCGCGATCGATGCAGAGGGGTCCATCTCGGAAGGCATTCCACGGCGCGGTTCCGGTGGAACGATTCGGTACGCCGAGGTCGATAATTTCGCCGGACGACTTAAGGAAATCGCCGAAACCCGCGGGATCGACGTACCGGTTCGGGTCGACGCCGAACGCGAGGTCGGCTTTCAGGATGTAATCGACCTTCTCGACACTCTCGCCATACAAGGCTTTGAAAAAGTAGGCGTGCGCCTCTATCACCGCGAGGAAGAGTATTTCGAACTCAAAGACGTCAAGGGAGGCCGATAAGAGGACAAAACTATGGCACGACGACCCTGGCAACAAGACGACGATGTCGCACTCGATATGGGTCCACTGATCGATGCAGTGTTCCTCCTGCTCATTTTCTTCCTGGTGACGACCATGCTCAAAAAGGACGACACCACTGTCGAGGAAATCGAGCTGCCCATCTCTCGCTCGGCACTTGAGATGCCTCCGGATGATTCGCAGGTAGTCATCAATATCGACGCGGAGGGAAATCTTTATTACATGGGCGATGAGAGCACCGTACAGCTCCTTCACGAAGAAATGCGCATGGTCGAGCGCGACACCCCGGACGCCCGTATTCGACTGGACACCGACGAGGAAACTCCCTTTTATCGGGTCGTAGAGGTCCTCGACCTCCTCGCCTTCCGCAATCTTCGCAATGTCGGTGTCCGCACTTACCACGAGAAATTTGACTAAAACGGAGGATCCCTGTTTATTACCCATTTCCCATGAACAAAAAACCACCGACACAAAATTCGTCCCGAAAAAGTGACCGGGGAGTCCTTCTGGGGGCTTGGATTTTGGCCTTGGTTTTTTCGGGCGTCTACGCTGCCGTCCTTTATTACAATCCCGCTTTACGGCAAAGCGAATTTGCCATGGTCGTCGAGGAGACGGACGAGGAGGGCGTCGTAAAACGCAAGGTGAAGGTCGAAAGACCAGAGCCAAACGAAGAGCAGGTGCGGGAGATCGCCCGCAACCAGGAACGCAAAAAGCGTGACGAACTCAAGCGCGAGGTAAAGAAGCTCGTTGAGGTGGTGCGCGAAACCGAAGAGATCAAACGCCAGCGCAAAAAGGAACTAGCCTCCAGGACGGTCGACGACGAAGCCTTCCGACTCGCCATTGAGATTGAGATCGCAGCCTCCCAACTGCGCCGTGCCGTCTTGTCTGATCCCATCATGAGCAAGCACGAACCCCCCAAGGAGGGCAGCGCGCGCACATTGGAGATCGCCACTCTTTTGGCCGACAAGGCCCGCTCCGATACGGATGGGGTTCTTACCGCCGACGAGGCCGCCGAGCAGGTGACCATCACGGAGGAACTGGTCGAGATATCCTCTATTCTCGTCGAAGTCATTGAGCGGGGACGCAGGAACCTGATCGAAAAGACTGATGATAAGCGAAAGCAGAACCAAATCCGCAGGGAATTGAGCGACGAAATTCGCCTCTCAGATGAGTTGCTGGAGAAATCCGAGGCCTATCTCGCTTTCATCCGTGATCTTCTCCATGCGCGACTCGACGAGTCCGAATTCCCCGAACTCCCCCCCCTGGACTTCGCTCAGCTCGCTGAACTGGGCCGCAAAATGCTCGAGAATTTGACCGATGAGCAAGAAAGACTTTTGGAGGCGGCTTTGTTTGAAAAGGACCCGGAGATGGACTGGGAGGAACTTCCGGAAAGCGAGCTGGCCGAAATGGCTGCGGATACCCTGGACGCTGGAGAACAGGCCGCACTCGCCGCAGAGGCACTCACCGAGACTGAGAATCTCCCCTTTGACCCTTCGACTCTCTCCGATGAACAGCTGGCCGACCTCTCCGAGCAGGCTTTCGATGCTCATGGAGAACAAGCCGGTTTGGAGGAAATGACGGCCCAATTCAGCGACGAGGCCCTCAATCAAATGTCGGCCAATGACTTATATGAAACTGCCCAGGAACTGAGCGAGCAGGTCAACCAAAACTTTACCGAGGCCCGGGCCGCCGAATTGGCCGCCGCCCAATCCCAGAGCTTAGAGGAGGCTCTCAATAATCTCTACCAGCCCGGCATGCCGGAGACCCCGGACCTTTCGGACCTCATTGGGTCCGACGCCCCCCCACCCTCCAACTCCGAGCAATTTGAAGCCTACAACGCCGCCCTCGAGCAAGCAGTCCGCGCAGCGAGCAACCTTGCCCAGACTGCGGAAAGTCGAGCCTCCCAGCTCTCTGGGATGAATAGGGAAGAGGGCGCGCAAATGTCCGGCGAACAGCTTTCACAGATGCTCCGCTCGCAATCAAGCGTTCGCTCCGCAATGGCATCCATGGCATCGACGCAAGGCCAACCTCAGGGTGCTATGGCAGATATGACCTCCCTGATGGCACAAGCCTATCAGATGAGCGGTAACTCCAGTAGCAATGCGTTTGGCGACGAAGGCCACATGAACTCTCTGCTGAACCGCGGATCCTACGAGGGTTCCATGGGGGCCAATACCAATACAAATGGGCGTGTCCTGGAAAATATCTCTACCCGCGAGATCGTCGCCCAAGCCCTCCCTGGCCGAAAGTTCACCGACGAGTCAGACCGCAAGGGATGGCTCTTTATCGATACGTGGTACATCATTGGACCCTGGGAGCGTCCTCGCAACGCCGTAACCTCGTTCGATGACGAGAAATTTCCTCCGGAAACGCTTATCGATTTTGACGCCGAATACCTCGGTAAGCCCCACCCCCGAACCAAGGATCCGCTCAAACTAAAGTGGCGCTTCGTCCAAACAGACCGGATCCGCATTAATCCACCGGATGAGATCACAGACAGCACCTACTACGCCTACACCGAGATCCACTCAGACCGCCCCCGCGAAGTGCTTCTTGCCGTCGGAACCGATGACTATGCCAAGGTCTGGATCAACGATCTGGTCGTATGGGAGGAAAACGGCCTGAGTTCCTGGCAGCTCGACCAGGGGTTTCGTAAAGTTCTGTTGCGAAAGGGTTACAACAAGATCCTTGTTCGTCTCGAAAGCGGCCCCGGTGTAGCATTCTTCTCCCTCGTGCTTTGTCCAGTAAATCTGGATACCTGAGAATTCGCCTGCGAAGCCTTTTGGGAAAGAGAAAAATCCAAATCGAAAGCGGGATCGTTATCGTACCGGATCAACTCTTGCGCAGGGCGAGCATGACCGAGCTGAGGCCGCTCCCTATCCCGAGCAGGGCGACCCGACTTCCGGGCCGGATGGCCTGATTTGCCGCAGCGATGGAGAGTGTGATGGGGCAGGCCACCGAACCGACGTTTCCGAGGAAGGGATAAGTGGGGTAGTCGAGCGCCGGATCAATCTCAAGTGCCTCGTGCAATCGCCGCTGGTGGGTTTTTCCAACCTGGTGGGTGATGACCCGGTCAAATGGGGCCTGTGCGGGATCGCTGCGGAGAAAGCTCTGCCAAGTCTCGGTCGCGAGGCCAATTCCGGCCTCCATCAGTGCCTCCGAGTCGGTCTGCATGACGAGTCCCCCGCCCGCAGAGCTATCCCCCTCGCAGAGATGGGAGAAGCTGCCATCCGTCCGCGAGACTCCGAATTCAAGATCGCCAAACCCACCTCCGGAGTGCAGATCCCGGCGGCACAGTACCATGGCGACCGCCCCGCACCCGATGGTCAGATTCGCGAAGAAGGGCTTGATCGATTTCCGGGTGAACTCTCCGGCCAGAAGGGTCCGGGTGGTTTCCTCCAGGAGCGGTCGCCCGTTCTCACCCGAGACAATGAGTGCCGTTCGGATCAAGCCGCATTCGATCATCGCTCCGGCAGTGATCATGGCGTTCAAGAACCCAAGGCAGGCATTGGAGAGATCAAAGATTTGCGTATGACGCGGAAGTTGGAGGCTTTTGTGGACGTAGGCTGCTGTCGCCGGCTCCAGCCGGTCTCTCGACACGGCCGCATGGACGAGCAGATCGACCGGGGGCAGATCGGGGACCATGTCCAGTGCGGCCTTGCCAGCGGCACTGCTGGCCTCGGAAGGACGGGTATGGGTCGGCCACACTCTCCTCTCCCGGATTCCCGTCATGAGTTCCAGCCTTCCTGCGGGCAAGCGCAGGCGTTCATAAACGGGTGCGAGTTCCCTCTCAATGTCGTCGGAGGTCACGACCTCTCCGGGCAGCACATGAGCCACGGCGGCGATACGGGTCTGTTTAAATTCCATCGCCGCGCATCGTCTGCTCGACCAACTCGCGGTCGAAGTAGTTCGTATCCATCCCGGCATTTACCGTGATTCCCTGGCCATTGACCCCGGAGGAGCGGGGACTCAGGAGAAAAACCGCCGCATCCGCTACCTCGCGGGTGGCCAGTGCCCGCTTGCGAAGTGTCATCTTTTCAGCGTAGAGATAGTTGTTGAGGTAGCCCGGGATTCCGGCGGAGGCACTCGTCTTGAGTGGTCCCGAGTTAACGGTGTTGAATCGCACTTCGGAAAACGCGCTGAAGGATTTGGCCAGATTGCGGCTCACCCCCTCCAAGGCCGCTTTGACCGGCCCCATGTATCCATAATTCTCAGCCGTGAGTTCCGTGGTTGAGATGCCGATTGAGACTACCGACGCCTCGTGCTTGAGGTGCTTGCGAAAGGCGTTCGCGATCTCCGCGAGCGAAAAGGCCGAGATTTGCGTCGCCTGGAGAAACTGCCGCCGGCCCGTTTCGTGAAAAGGCCGGAATCCCTCGCTGTAATCGGCAAAGGCAATGGAGTGAACGATGCCGTCAAGCCGCGTATCGGCGCCGATTTCGTCCGCCAACCGGTTCACCGCCTGCTCCTCCTCGACATCGCAAACATGGCACGGGCGGCCCTGGAGAAGTTTGGCCAGCCCCGCCCTGCGCTGCTCAGAGCGAACACTGTAAATCACCCGCGCCCCCTGGGTCTCCAACTCACGGCCAATGGCCCAGGCCACGCTCTTCCGGTTGGCCACCCCAAAAACCAGAAAGGTGCGCTCTTCCAATTGTAGAAAACTCATACGTACCCGAAAAAGTGAATCAGCCCTAGACCCGGGGCAAACGGAAATTCACAGGATCCGGGACTCCTTGATCAAGAATCTCTCCCGTAGCG
>CAZWFJ010000064.1:7930-19439 GCA_964633135.1 uncultured Puniceicoccaceae bacterium
GAAGCGGGAACCGCTTTCGAAACGGGTTCCCCGTTCCGCTACGAAGATTCCCCCGGCTTTCGATCTTCTCCCCGTAGCGGAAGCGGGAACCGCTTTCGAAACGGGTTCCCCGTTCCGCTACGAAGATTCCCCCGACACCCCTTCGAAACGGGTTCCCCGTTCCGCCACGAAGATTTCCCCGGCACCGCTTTGCAGATTTTCTTCCGGTTGCGAAGCTATTTTGTCTTTCTTTTTCGACAAATGCCACCAACTTGCCCTACCCTTTTCTTCCATGACTACACCGAGTGTTTCTGTTTTGGGGTTGGGGATCATTGGCTCGATATGGGCGAAGCATTATGCGGAGGCGGGATTTCGGGTCAGCACATGGAACCGGACGCCGAAACCACAGACGGCAGGCTGGGCGGAGAGTCCCCTCGCGGCCGCCGAAGCTTCGGACATTCTTCACCTTTGCGTCTACGACCCGGCCTCGGTCGACGAGGTTCTTGGCCGGATCGGGGCCGCCCTGGGCGAGGGGAAAACCGTGATCCAGTCTTCGACCATCGATCCTGTCAGCGCCGAGAGGTTTGCCGCCCAAGTGCGGGAGACGGGTGCCCGCTACGTTGAGGCTCCCTTTACCGGCAGCAAGCCGGCGGCAGACGCGAGAAAGACCGTCTTTTTTCTCGGTGGCGAGTCGGTGGACCTGGAGACGGTGGAGTCCGTGCTCGCGGTTCTCTCCCGAAAGTGCTTTCGGTTCGACAGCCCCCAACAAGCCGCCACGATCAAGCTGGCGATGAATCATCAGATATCGGCAATCACCCAGGCTCTCTGCGAAGGGGTGGCTTGGTCCCGGCAGGCCGGACTTCAGGATGAGCAGTTCTTCGATGTGCTGCGGGAGAATGTGGCCTGGTCGGGCCTGGCCGAACTCAAGGAGACGAAGATCAGGAATTCAGACTTTGCACCACAGTTTTCGGTCCGCAATATGGAGAAGGACATGCGACTGGCCAGTGACTCTGCTCCGCTCGATCTTCCGTCGCTCCGGCTGGTCCGCGACCGTTTGGGCGCCGCCCTCAAGGCGGGCTACGCGGAGGACGATTTTATCTCTCTGCTCCGGCTGCTCTCGTGATCCGGCTCTTTTATACCGGCTGCGAGCAGTCCGTCCTGCAAAGCCTGCTCGACCATCTATGGACGGGAGACACGGCCCGCCTTCCCGACCTGTCCGGCACGGCCCTACTCCTCCCTACCCGCAATGTGGGTCGCCAGGTGCGGGAGGCTCTGGCCCTGCGGGCGAACGCCTGCGGTCGGGCACTTCTCAGCCCTGCGGTACTCACACCGGGCGCGCTTTTTCGGACGATCGCCACAGGCTCTCCAGCTCCGACCCGGGCGGACCAAACCGTGGCAGTGGCAAACGCGATTGGATTGACCCCACCCGAGGTGATCCAGGACGCCTTCGGTCGTCCGCTCGGAGGCGGCATCGAGGAGAGACTGGCACTGGCCCGCTTTTTCCTCGATACCCGAAGGGAGTTGGGAGAGGCCCTTTTCGATTTTAAGCAAGTCGCCGCCCATCCCGATATCGGCGACCGCGACCGCTGGCGGGGGCTGGCCCGGATCGAGAGGTCCTACCGGCGGCTGCTCGAACAACAGGGATACGAAGACCCCGATGATCAAGCGGCACGGATCGCCGGAAATCCTTCTCCGCACTTTCCATGGCAGCGTATGGTCGTCGCTGCCACTCCCGATTTCCCGGAGCGGATCGCCCACTTTCTCCGTTGCCTTGCGGAGCACCGTCCCGTCGAGATTCTGGTTCTCGCCGAGACGAGCGAAGCGGATGCCTTCGATGATCTTGGCCGCCCCCGAACCGAATGGTTCGCAAGCGCCCCCATCGATCTCCCCGACGAATCCCTGCGGGTTTGCAAGGATGTCGACGAGGCAAATCGGAGAATCGCGGAGCGGATCGGGCAATTTCCCGAATCGAGGTCGGCCTGCGTTTGCGGTGTCGGCCTTCCCTCCGACGGTGCCGCCCTGGCCTTTGAGCTAACCTGTCGCGAGATCCCTGCCTACGATCCGGCAGGATTCTCCTTCGGGTCGACCCAAGCCGGACGCTTTTTCCGCCACCTGACCGGGGTTTGCTTTGGGGAGGAGGTGCCGGACCTGGGCGCATGGTTTAGGGATCCCTTTGTCGCCCGATGGATGGAGACATCCTGCCACGAAACCGACCGGGATGCCTGGATACGGGAGGCAGATTACTGGATGGAGGAAATTCTTCCCAACTCGATTGAAGATTACTTTTCCGTGGTCACAAAACAGAAGACGGGTTCGCGCATCTTTGCGATGACCGATGCCCTGCGCCGAACCGCCCGCGAGGCCGGGAACGCTTTCGCCCTGTTCGAGCATCCGAACCTGCGCCCGCTCCTCGCCCAGGTCGAAGAGGGCGAGGGCGTGGCGGATTTCGCGGAATCTCTCTCCGGCATCCGCCGCTTCGCCGAGGCACTTTTTCCCGCCGGCGAACTCGCCCCTCTCAGTAAATGGGCTGTCGAGGAGTCGATGAAGTTTACGGTGTATCCACACCGCACCGACGCGTCGATTGATGTCCTCGGCTGGCTGGAGCTTCTTTGGGACGAACGCCCCTGGCTGCTGATCGCCGATGTTTACGACGGGGCGATCCCGGGCGCGCTCGAGACCCACCCGCTTCTGCCCGAGACCATCCGCAAAATTCTCCGCATTCCCGGGCGAAAGAATCGCGATGCCCGCGACGCCTACGTCTTGCGGACGCTCTTCGCGCTCCGGCGAGACCGCGGGCAGATCGAGCTTTATGTCCCCCATCGAGATTTGGAGGGCCGTCCGGTGTCCCCGTCGCGGCTGGTCTACTTCACCTCACGCGAGAAGCTCCCCAGTAGGGTGCAGCTCCTCTCCCGCGAACCCCCACTCCACCCCCGGGCCGCTTCGGCACCGCCTCTCCGCATGGAGGTGTCCAGTGGGCATCCGGTCGATGATTGGTTCGAGAACCTCCAGCGCATCCACGTCACCAGCTTTGCCGCCTGGATCCGCTGCCCCTTTACCTTCTATCTGGAACGGGTCGCAGGGCTGAAGACGGTCGATCCCGATCGACTCGAAATGGATCCTAGAGTTTTCGGAACCGGCCTGCATGAGGTGATGCGCCGCCTTGATGGCGAACCGAATGATTCCCTGAAATGGGACGACCCGATGAGCGTGCAGGCCGAGGCCGCCCGCCTCCTGGACCAGTGGTTTCGCGCGCAGTTCGGCCCGCGCCCAGGCCTCCTCCTCCAGTTGCAACGCGAGGGGCTGAGCCGGAGAGTGGAAGCGGCAACGAAACTGAGAGCCGAGGCCCGCCGCCAAGGATGGAGACCGCTGCACGTGGAGTGGAATTTCCGAGAGGAAGGGTTGCTGGCAATCCAGGAGATTCCCCTCTCTGGCCAAATCGACCTGGTGGAGGAGCGCGACGGTGAGTTGAGAATTATCGACTATAAGACGAAAGATAAGCCGGAATCCCCCGAGGAGGCCCACGTCGTGAATTTCGAGAAGAAACGATCCTTCAGCCCCTCAAGCCTCCTCCCAATCCCCGTGCTTCCCGGGTTCGGATGGACCAACCTGCAACTCCCCCTCTATGCAGCCGCCCTGCAGAAAAAGTATCCCGGCACGCCTATACGGATCGGCTACGCCCAGCTGCCCCGCGCGGTGAGCGAGTCGCGGATCGTCGAGTGGACAGGCTTCCATGAGGAGTGGGCCGAGGCCGCCCTGGCGGCTGCAGAGGATGTCGTTAGATTTTGGGCACAGAAGGGTTTTTGGCCTCCCAGTCGCAAGTTTCCCGATTCGGACCCTTTCCGCTGGTCAGGTCCAGAAGGAGAATCCAGCTGGCTCCCCGGAGACCTGTTGGACATTCGCTCACTCGATGCAGAGGGGGGTCCGGCGTGAAACTTCGTCCACACCTTCTCGTCCGCGCCTCTGCCGGTTCCGGAAAAACCTATCAGCTGGTCCGGCGGCTGATCGGTCTCCTCGCGGATGCCGAGTCTCCCGAATCCATTTTGGCCGTGACCTTCTCACGGAAGGCGGCGGGAGAGTTCCGTAGCAAGCTGCTCAAGGCGGCGGCCGATGCCGTAACCGACGCGGACGAGACCCGCAAACTGGCCGGAGAAATCGGACACCCCGATTGGCAAAGGGAGGACTTTCTCTCCCTGCTCGCATCGCTCGTCCGCGACCCGGACTCTCTGCGCTTGAGCACGATCGATGCCTTCTTCCTCGAGCTGGTCGGGCTGTTTTGCCTCGAGCTGGGCCTCGGTGCCGAGGTCCGGCTGGCCGATGAGTCCGCCGACGATTTTGAAACGCGCGACCTCTTGCGGGCGATTTTCTCCGCCTCGGGGGAAAACGTCCGGCAGGCCCTCTTTCATCTGGTCGAGGAAGATCGCGGAGGCGAATCCGTTCGCAGCTTTCAGGACGTCCTCGAACAATGGATCGCCAATGCCCTGTCCCTCTTCCGCAGCGCTCCCGAGGAGGCGGTGTGGGGAGCCTTGCCACCCGGATTGAACCTGCCCCCTGTTTCGCCCGAGGAGTGGAAGGCTCGATTCAGCCGGTTTGAATCCGCTTTGCAACGACAATCCATCCCCCCGGAGAGTGAGGAGGGCATCCAGGAAATGCTCGACATCCTTCGGGAGTGGGATTTTTCCCCTACCCTTCCCAAGGATGCCAGCAAGTGGATGACCGCCGGTGCCGAAGACTCCGCCAAATTGGCCGACGGTAAGAAATATTTTGTCATCAACCGGAAGAGGGTCACCCTGGAGGCGGAGACCGGCGAGGCTCTTGTCGCCCTCGCACGGGTGTTCCACGCACACTCGGTCCTGCTGGCGGTTCGCAATACCCGGGGTGCCCATGCATTTCTCCGTATGTTCGAGGAGGAGTATGCGAAACGTCGCCTGCGGACCGGCTCAATCCGCTTCGCCGACCTGCCCTTTCTCCTCTCCACTCTCGGCGAGGTGGAGGGTTCGATTCTAGCCTATCGGCTGGACGCAGTACTCAAGCATTGGCTCCTCGATGAGTTTCAGGACACGAGCCGCAGCCAGTGGCAGGTGATTCACCCCTTGGTCGACGAACTCTTTTTCGACGCCGAAAATAACCGGAGTTTTTACTGCGTCGGAGACCAAAAGCAGGCCATCTACGGTTGGCGCCAGGGCGACAGTCGGCTCTTCGAGGAAATCTACGAGCGCTATAAAGATTTTGAACCCCGCCCGATCGAAAGCCGAACCCTGGCGAAAACCTACCGCTGTGCTCCGGCGATCGTCGAGTTTACGAACGGCCTGTTCGGTTCTGCTGCCTCCTTCCCGCCGGATCTTTGCCCAAAGGTTGTGGACCGATGGATGAAGACCTGGGCGAAACACGAGACCGCCCGCCCGGAACCAGTGGGCCTGGTCGAGGTGAACGTCGCCACAGATGATGAGGCGCGCGATCAAGCCGTGCTCGATTTTCTCCTCGACCAACGACCCTGGGAGTCGGGCCAGTCCGTCGCCCTTCTCTGCCGGAAAAACAAAGAGGCTAATCGGTTTGAGGCCGCGCTCCGGGCCGCTGGAGTCCCGACCGTCCGCGACGGTGCCCTCGCTTTACACAAGGACTTTGTAACCGGTCGGATCCTCCACGCGATCTTTCAGGTGGTCCTTCATCCGGGCGATACGATCGCCCTCGCCGTGCTCCAAACCTGCTCCGCTCGGGATGCCATTCGCTCGTTCTGTGGGGGAGAAATTTCCGCCCGTTCGTTGCGGCGAAAATGGGAGGAGCGAGCCGCTTCTGATTTTCTGGCCCAACTCGAGGGCGCGCTGCAGGCAGATGGCCGAATCGACGAGTCGGAACGTCGGTGCCTGAGAAGGGTCTTTTCCCTGATCCACAACATCGAAGCCTCGCCCGAACCCTGCCTGCGCGAAATCGTCAGAACCCTCCGACACGCCCGGATCGAGGACACCGGTGCCGTGGGCAGTGTCCAGGTTTTGACCATCCATCGATCGAAGGGACTCGAGTTCGATGTCGTAATCCTCCCCGATCTGGACGCCCGAACCACCCCCGGGAATTTCAGAGAATTCTGGGCGCACGAGGAGAACGGGCGAGTCACCGCGATCCTCGAGAGCGTGAAGAAAGAGGTCCGATCCGCCTTCCCCGAGTTGGAGGCCTGGGCTGCCGAGGTCGAGCAAGAACGCGCTTTTGAGGATCTGTGCGTTCACTACGTCGCCGTGACCCGAGCGGTCTCCAGCCTCCACCTTTTCCTCGGTGCCAGAAAGGGCAAGTCGTCCACGGGAATTCACCGTTGGATCGAGAACGCCTTTGAACCCGATCCCGCAGAAGGGGTCGCCGTCCGCCTCGGGGAACCGGTGGAGTCGATGCCTCGCCCGCCGAGTCCGGCACCCCCACCCGAGGCGAACCCGCCCCAACCCGGCGTGATTGCCTCCCCGCTTTCCCGCCGTCTTGTTTCCCCCTCCGACAGCGATGACACCGGGCGACCCTCTCCCTTCCTTCCCGGGCGCAGCCGGAGCCTCGACCTCGGGCGGCGAGTCCACGAGGCACTGGCCCGATACGAGTGGCCGGGCAACGAGTTTTCAAACGCGGATTGCGATCCCGAAGTTTCGGAAATGATCGCCGGGGCACTCGAGTCCGAAGCGGTCCGAAATCTGTTGAGTTCACCCGCAGGCCCAACCCGCGTCTGGCACGAGCGGGCCTTCGATGCCTGTATCGATGGTGCCTGGAGTTCCGGTGTCTTCGATCGTGTTCACCTGCCCGAGGGGGGGCGGGAAGGTCCGGCCAGCCCTACCATCATCGACTTTAAGACGGATCGCTCCCCGGCGGATGAAATTCCCGCAAGCCATAAGCACCAGATGAGCCTTTACCGCAAAGCACTGGCCATGATTCTCGGAATCGAGGAGATCCGGATCAGAACAATACTCGTCTACCTGCGCTCCGGAACTGTGGTGGAGGTCCCTTAGAAGATCCCCAGTTCCCCCATCCTTGGTTCCGCATTTCTATAAGGAGGATTAATTTCTGACTAGACGCCCCCGCCAAACTAAGCGATACTCTATTTTTTCTGTCTATTTTCCCAATCATGTCCGATCAACCACTTACCGAACTGGATCCACGTATTCGCAAACAGGTCGAAAAGGCCCGTAAAAGCCTCACGACCGGAAGTGCTGTCTTCGCGATCGAGATTTGTATGGGTCTTGTCGAGAAATATCCTGGGTGCGTCGAGGCACGCCAGGTGCTTCGCGATGCCCAAAAAGCCGCCAAATCCGGCAAGAAGAAATCCTTTCTCTCCGGCCTAAGTTCTAAACCCCTTTCCTTCCTCGGCGGGGTCACCTTGAAGAAGAATCCCGCCAAGGCGATGATCCAGGCCGAGAAGATTCTCAAGGATGATCCGAACAGTATTGATGCTCATAAGCTCCTGGGCGACGCCGCCGCCTTGCAGGGACTCCCCCATACCGCAGTCTTCGCCTACGAGGGGGCCTACAACGAGGATCCTTCCAATACCGAGGTCGCCAAGAAGTTGGCCAATTTTTACCTCGAAGTTTCCCGCATCCCCGAATGTATCCGCGTCTGCGAGGGAATCATCCGTGAGCATCCGGGCGACGGGGAGGCCCAGGATATCGTCAAACGCGCTTCCGTTGCCCAGTCGATGGAGAAAGGCAAGTGGGAGGATCAAGGCGACTTCCGCTCCAAACTGAAGGACAAAACAGAAGCCGAAACCCTCGAACAGGCAAGCCGGTCCACTACCAGCGAAGAAAACCTCGAGAAACTGATCCAGGATACTTACGAAAAAATCCAGGAAGAACCGGAAAATCTGAACAATTACCGCCAAATCAGCAACTATTACCACCGCGCCGGTGACTACGAATCCGCAATCTCCTGGATTCAGGAAGCACGGAAGCTAGAAAGCGGAAAGGCCGATGTCACCCTGGAGCGGATGGAAACCAAGCTTTACCGTGAATACGTCGAAAGCCTGATCAAGGCAAAGAAAGAAGAAATCGAAGCCGACCCGGATAACGAGGATCTTCAAAAGGAACTCGCACAGATGGAGGCCGACCGGAAAAAATACCTGATCGAAAATGCCGCCGACCTGGTCAAACGCTACCCGAATGATTATGCAGCACGCCACCAATACGGCGAATTGCTCCTCGAGGACGGCCAGACCGACCTCGCGATTCAACAGCTTCAGATCGCCCTCCGTAATCCCAAAGTCCGCATCCCCAGCCTCAAACTTCTCGGCCAGGCCTACAAATCAAAGGAATTCTACGACATGGCCGCCGAGCAATTCGAAACAGCCAAAGGCGAGATTAACGGAATGCCCGACGTCAAAAAGGAAATTATCTACAATCTAGCCGAATGCTACGAGAATATGGGCGAAACCGAAAAGGCCATCGACCGCTACAAGGAAATCTACTCCGCAGATATAGGTTTCCGCGACGTCGCCAAGAAAATCGACGAATTCTACGCCAAGCGCAATCAGCCCTAGTATCTTGTAACAAAATCAATTTCGTATCAAAGCGTAGTCGGGTGGCCATGGCCGAATGTCACTCGGTTAAGCGATGATTCGCTATCGAAATCGGGATCGGGATCGAAATCGAGAATTATTAAGTATTTGCTTAGCAACAGGTAATAACAATCGAAACCCGATAGCGATTTGTTGATGTCGCTCCGCTCGGTACGATAGCGATTTCGATTCAGGCCTTAACCGAGTGCCATTGGGCCTTGGCCCGGCCCCCAAAAGCGATGATTGAGGCGAAAGGGATCGGACGGCAACCGACTTCGCCAAGGCTACGAAGGTCCAGAGCCGGTCCGACTACGAAAGAAAAACTGTTACAAGATACTAGCTAATATTACGGAATACCCCCCCCCGTTGGACATACCAAAAATGAACCTTCGCCTCCTTTGTGGGGCAATAGGCAAGAATTTTTCCCAAACCTATGGGTGTCCCAAAAATTTCCTTGCCAAAAATTTCTTTGGCCGAATGTCACTAGCTTAAGCAATCAACCGCTCCTAATCGTAATCTTGCTCGTACTCGTAATCTGCTGTTCATCAGGGATTTCCGATTAGGATTACGATCACGATTAGGATTAAGATTCATTGTAAATCGTCTTAACCGAGTGCCATTGGGCCTTGGCCCCGGCCCCCCAAAACGATGATTGAGCCAAAAGGGGATCACTCTCTCAGAATACCATCAATTTCGACCGTGTCCGGTCAATCTCCAATCTTGCTGATAGAATTACTTTTGCGGTCGTTAACACAACTGCTCGACCAAATCGATTTCTCATTCACATACCTTCATCGTCCTGAATCTGTTTCATAGCGGCATCAAAGTCGGAAACAAATAAGCGGTCCTGCACGATGCGGTATTTCTCGAATTCCGATTCGGCGTGTGCCTTGGCAATCTCGGCGGTGACTTTGCCTGCGTCCTGCAGAATCTCCCGGTCGGTCGCTTCGATGAAACGGTTGAGCCGTGTCTCCCAGTCCTGCATGGTTACGGGAATTTCGCGCTGCGCCATATCTTCGGCGATATCGAGGTAGGCATTCACGAGGCGGGAGAGCTGGGCCATCTCCGGCTCGGTCAGGTAGTTCTTGGCCACACTTACGTCGAACTTCTGGATTTTTCCCTTCGGTGCGTCTTTCCAAGTGGTCAGACCCATGTGCTGCTTATCCGCATCGGCCCGGTCCACGATCAGTTCGGCGGCCGTCTGCCCGTGGATCGCCCAATGCAGTTTGTTCTGCACGGTGGCAAAGAAGCGCTTGGTCGCGGTGGCCTCCACATCGTAGTCGATGGCGGTGGCGTAGATGTCGGTGATCTTCTGGTAGAACTTGCGCTCGCTCAGCCGGATTTCGCGAACGCGCTGGAGCTGCTCTTCGAAATATTGCTGACTCAGCACGGTACCGCCTTCCTTGAGGCGCTCGTCATCCATCGCGAAGCCTTTGATGGTAAATTCCTTGACCACGCCGGTCGCCCATTTGCGGAACTGCACCGCCCGCTCGGAGTTCACCTTGTAGCCGACCGCGATGATGGCGGAGAGATTGTAGTGGCCGGTCTGGTAGTTTTTGCCGTCTGCGGCAGTTATTCGAAATTTTCGAATAACTGAATCCTCCGCCAATTCGTTGTCCTCAAAAATCTTCTTCAGGTGGTAGTTGATGGTATGGGTCTTTACATCGTAAAGCACCCCCATCATTCGCTGGGTCAACCAGATGTCCTCGTCCGCATAGACCACTTCGACCCCGTCCTCCCCGCTGGCTGCGACAAATGTCAAATACTCCACCGCCGAGGAACGGTTGATCGAGGCTTCCTGCTTTTTGGATTTCTTTTTCTTCATCCGTTAAACAAATCCTACAATAACCCGACTGCTCGACCAGCACAATCTCCTCGTCGGTCAGTTCGTAGAGTTCGTAAACCAGGCGGTCGATCTGGCGGTCGGTGGCGGTGATCTGGGTTTCCAGCTGTTTGAGGGTGTTGGGCTTGCCCTCCCCTGCTTTCTGCTGGTGCAAGTCGAGCATCCGCTCGACCAGGGTGACCATCTTATCGTGCTTGGCCACGTCGTCGGGGTTGTCGAAGTCGGTGGGGCGGATGGGGAAGCAACTGACCCGCTTTTGCCTGCTCAAATTATAAGAATAACGGAACGCCCCCTTTTTGACCACAGAGGTAATGATGTGTCACGTGCCCTGGAAAGGAAGAAAATACTCCCGCAGGGCATCGGTAACCAGATCCAAGATTACATTGGTATCGACCAGGACCGACATGCCTAATCGCCCCGTGTCATTTTAAGGATATCATCGGTCTGGAAGCGTCCGGCCCACCGGCCACGAATCGACCCCGCTGCGCTTCGTTCTTTGCCGGGCGTGGATGCCGAAACGCCATGAACCAGGATATCACGCGCTTCCGCCTCCATCGATCTGCCATGTTCGGCCGCTCGAACCCGCAAGCGCTGTTTCAATTTATCGTCGAAGTTTCGAATTAATATCGTCGCCATGATATCATTGATATCATGGCGACGATATTGGTCAAGTGCCAAAACGCAAATCAAGCTTTATTTTGGGGCGACTTGCGGGCCAGCGAAGCATGGGTCGGTGGCGGTGATCCGGGTTACCTGAGAAGTATCCAGGGATTCAACGAAGATTGGCTCCGCTGAATCCGGTCGATCCGGATAAGGTAGGGGAAACATCGAACCTCGAATGAGACCCGTTCAATGTTCAGCGTTCGATGTTTAATGTTCGATGTTCGCGCCAGTCCCCGTAGGGCCTACGCTCGCGGATGGCCGCGTCGCCGTCGAGGCGACGCCCCCAATGCCCGGCTTCGCCCCGCCCCGTCCTCCCGGACACCGGACAGGAATGGCCGCGCTCCACTTCAGCCGGACAAATCGTTCGGGGCGGGAGGCAGGCGCGTCTTCGATCGACCAGCAAAGCCTGTGCATAATGGGCCAGAACCGGATTCGAGAGGACCACAAAGGCAAGGAAGGGGGAAATGCGGAAGATGACATGGGAGGAGTTGTCAGGAGCGAGAAATCGCCAG
>CAZWFJ010000065.1:0-19137 GCA_964633135.1 uncultured Puniceicoccaceae bacterium
GGGGACATCGACTACGACTGATGCTTCTACTCTTGCTGGGGCTAAAAACCGATGAAGGCATCACGGATGAAAAAAGCCGCCACCGAAGACTCGGAAGAAAAAAGCATGCAGCCGAACAGGCAGAGCGAAACGACCGGAAAATCAACTCACTTGTCTCACAGCTCAACAGAGCCACTCAGTGCTGTCTGCAATTTATCCGATGGTTACGTATCTCCATGATCAAGAAAACCCCATATACTCAAGCAGTGCGCGAACTAAGACCTCTCATGCTCCATTATATCAAATGAATTTCCAACACCGTTGTACCTATTCGGAGGATTGCTTCGTGGAGGGATTGGGAAATAGGGTTGGGGGATGTATCAGCGAGATGCTTTAAAGAAATTGACGTACCGATACGATCTCATTCGTGGGGCGTTTGGTGGGATTCTTGAGGTTGGGGCACTTTCTTTTGGGCTTTTGGCAGCAATCCGCTATTTTGAGGCACCTGATTTGGTAAAGGGGATGTTGAGTGCTGGAATCGCCTTTGGGCTTTTCCTCGCTCCATTTGGTCAACTGACGGTTGCGCACACCGGTTTGCGCGCGAGTCACGCGGGAGCACTTTGTTTCATTGGAGCGGCAATTGGATATGCATTGGCCTCCCAGGCTAGCGAGTTGTGGGTTTTCACCCTTTCCTTCTTGGGGGCGAATGCGCTCTTGGCCCAGATCCCGAGCCTTTTTGTCGCCGTCTATGCGAAAAACTACTCCCACCGCGACCGTGGGCGACTGGTTTCGAACACGTTTATTGTTGCGGCAATCGTGGGAGCGGCCTTGAGCTATTTTGGGGGGGAATACCTCGACTTTCATCCGGAAGCCTTTGGGGAAATTTTCCTGCTCATGTCGGGTGCCTCGCTGATTTGTGCTCTCGCGGTAATCCGGATTCCGAGCGAACCGATCCAGATACAGAACCCGAAACGATGGGGAAATTTCTCGCTGATCGCCGAGGATCGGCTCTTTGCGAAAATGTTGATTGCGTGGATGATTCTCGGTTTTGCCAACCTTGCCCTTCTCCCTTTGCGAGTTGAGATCCTTGCCAACCCGAGATATGGTTTTGAACTATCGAACAGTCAGGTCATCTTCTTCACGGTGGTAATATTCGCACTGGCCCGCATTCTGGGGTTGAAGATTTTCGGATTCTTTTTCGAGCGCATGAATTTCCTGACCTATCGCATTCTGATCAACGCGATTCTTTTTCTGGCGATATTTTTTTACTTCAACTTTGGATCACTCCTCGCAGTGGGGATTGGGTCCGCGCTTTTCGGACTCGGAATGGGCGGGGGAAATTTGGCCTGGAACCTCTGGGTAACCCGAATCGCCCCCGACCAAAGAGTCTCGGAGTACATGAGTGTACACATGAGTCTGACCGGAATTCGTGGCGTGCTCTCGCCGCTGATCGCTTACGCGTTTCTCCCTGTGGTATCGCCTGCGTTTTTGAGTTGGATCAGCCTCAGTCTGCTCGTGGTCTCCGGAACCATGTTTTTCTCACTTTTGCGGCACCCCGAGGTGGCAGAGCAGTTTTCGGGGAGGGATATTCGCAAAGCTGTGGAAACTTAAAACGGCACGACACTCACGGAGAAGACATCCAGAAGATCCCCCTTTTCCTGTCGCACGGTTGCGATCATCAGGGATCCCCGCACGGCCTCTTTCGGTGGGAACCCAAAGGCCCGGAAAGATCCCTCCAGAAGCTCCTTTTGAGCGGCCAGCCGGAGGGTGCGGGTAATGCCAAGGAAACGGTCATCCTGATCCCACCATTGAAACTGGATGTAAGTGCGATTGCCCTTCGATATTTTCGCAGCGAGATCGACAACGGCTTCGTAGGCGAGGGAGTCACTGGTCTCCGGGGAAACGGCGGGCACTTCAAAATGGTACGCCAGGCCCACTGCGTAGGCATCCCGCACCTGCAAGGCGGCCCTGTCCCCCGGCTGCGAATAGCGCACTGAGACTCTTTCGGAGGGACTGGCCTTCAGTTCCCAGGGCGGCCTGAGCGAGAATTCCCAGGGTTCCGACCCGGTTTTGATCAATTCCCCGGCGGACGTGCGGATGGGTCCAGAGATCAGGGGGGTCCGCATTGGATCGCGGGTCGCTCTCTCTGCCAATTGAAAAATCACCCTGGCTCCACCGTCATTGATGCGTTGCGCCTCGGCTCGCAGCTCATCGGCGAATCGACGGCTCGCCTCATCAGATGAGTTTTCAAGGAGAGATCGAGCTGCGTGATATGAGGGATCAGAATGGGGGAAACGGGTTCTGCTCACCTGTCGCGTCAAGGGCTTTTGAGAAAGCGACTCCAGGATCTGCTCCCATTGTTTTCGGGCATTGATAAACCGGAAGAGATTATCCGGATTCTTCGCCTTGCTGGCATTGAGGAGGAGTTCGCGACGGGCTTGTTGCAAGCGGGCCATTGCCAAGGTCAATTCCCAAGCCTCCCTGACCGATCGCACGCGCTCCTCGAATACACCCTCTTGGTCGGCGGCAGAAAGCGCCGCTTCAAGTGCATTGGTCATCGCCTGCAGATCCTCTGAAGAGAAGAGTTCGATTCCGGCCTCATCCTTGTAGTACTTCACCCAGACCGCAGAGCCATCCTGCCACATCCAGACCCGGCGTGCCCGGTCGTAGAAAGCCTTCATTGGTTCTTGGGCGGGTCCGAAAAAGAGGTCGAAAAACTCCGCCTCCAGCTCACCGGGCTTCGACTCTGGATTCCAGAGCATGCGAGCCACCATCCAGGGAAGATCTCCGTGGAGAGGCCAGATGGGATTAAATTCCGCATAATACCCCTCCACCCCGGCCTCATGCGAATCGCGGATGCGCTGTCCGATGATCAAATTGGCTCTTCGGGGGAAGGAGTTCGGGGCTGCATGGAGATAATCATAAATCCCCACGAACTGCGGGCCGGCTGCGGTCCATTTCCTCACCAACTCGCGATCCGACTCTGTGAAGTTAACATCGTGGCCCTGGCTACGGTCGGCGGTCAGGTAGGGAACGACCATGGGATGCACGGGAAAACTGGGAACATTTTCGTTCCACATATAAGCCAGACAACCCAGAAAGCGATCTGGATACACCTCGGACACTTTGTCGGCGACCCGATTCATAAACTGGAAAACCAGATCGGAAAAATCGGGCAAATCGCGGAAATACCGCATCGGACGGGTCCACTCGCGAATGCCCGGACTCTCTCCAAAGTCGGTGTTATCATCCAGGCCAAGCGAAAAGGAAATGCGGGTCGGGTCTTCGTCAAAGGCCTTGATCACCGCCTGCGCGGCCGTTTCGACAACGACCTCGGAGGTAAGATCTGGATGGGACCGCCAGAAACGGTCTCCGGGTGGCGGGGGATCTTCGGGGTTCCAGTCCACCACCAAGGTCTCTGGATGCTCCAGAAAGAATTCCCGTCCGAAAACGTTTCGCAAATTGTGATGGAAATGAAAGGTACCCTTGAGTCGGTTTCGCCTGCCCCAGATTTTTTCTTCGTGCGACCGCAGGCCTGAAAAGCGGCGGGAAACATAGGCGGGGACGCGCTCATGGCTGCCGGACGGGATTTTCCAGCTGGATCGATGGGGAGTATAGGTTCCCAGCTCGCCCGGCCAAAACCAGCGAACTCCTCCGAATTCGTCCAGCAGGCCATAGAGGCCGTATTCCCAACCAATCGGATCGGAAGCCTCGATGGTGACCGAGTCCGGCTCGACCTTGATACGAAAGCGTTCATCTGCCCCGGCTGGAAATCCGGGGGACTCTGGAAAATCCGCCGCCTCGAAACGGATCCTCGGCCCCGCAGTCTCTGTCTCCGAAGCTTCGGCGAGGGGAATCCTGACCCCACCCATCTCGTAAACACGATCCTGAAACTCCAGAATCGCATCCTCGAGCTGATCGGGGAGATCGGCGGGATCGGGGGGCAGCTTGATCCGCACCTCTGAGCTTCCGTCCTCAAACACAACAAACTCGGGATCCGCAGTGTCGGCCCCGCTGTGCGTAGCCCCCAGAACCAGGGAAACCCGCAGCAGTCCCCTCAACAAAGATCCCGCGTGCCGGGCATAACTCGTCATCGAAATCATGCCTTCCAGAAAAGAGGTCCGCTGCGGAAAAGCAACGAACGAAGTCGAAAAGCCTGCCAGTCGGATTCGCGCGGTATCATTATTTACTGGCTGCATAGCCTTTAAAGACTGGGTTCAATGAAAAGTTTGCCCGAACGGTCGATTTCTGTCTTTGACATGGCAGTGCTGGCCGGACGCAGCTCTTTGGCGACTATCCACGGGAACGGCCAGTTTCTCACCACCGCGCACCGCCGCGCATGGGACTGGCCCGCAATACTCTCCGGCATAAGAAGCTCCCAGCCACCGTCCTGCTTCGCGGATGACTAAAAGTAAGATTATTCGAAAGCTCACGCATCTTCGTTGTCATGTCCATGCTCCTTCCAGAAAATTTCATTATTCGCAAACCTTACTTTAGAACTGTCCTATAATGCAGGTCTCAAATCCCCGGCGGTCAGCGTCCGGCCAAACCGGTGTTCGGAAGTAGGATTATCCGCAGGTTTACGACTATTCTACGGCATTAGCGTGCCGCACGTAGCAAACGCCTCATTTGTATACAAGATTTTAGGACTGTCCTCTATAATTCCGGTCGCGGCATGCGGATAGGCGGATTTAATTTTCACTTGATGGTATTTTTATTTCTGCATCGGCGGGAGGCATTTTCTGCTTGGAGTGCCGGATTTACGGGATCTCCCGACAGATCGGAGGCACGGGGTGGCTGGATCGGCTCAAGGCAAAACATCGAACAATGGGTCCAAATAGGAATACCGTGGTCGGATTCATGCACACTGAGGATTTGGGTTGAATGGTACAGGGTGTGCGGTACGGTAGGCACCATGACATTGCCGATTCTTCTCAATGGTGCCTGTGGACGGATGGGGCAGGCGATCGCTTCTCTGGCCGGGGAGGAGGGATGCCGGATCATCGCCGAGTGTGACATCGATTCCGATCCCAGCGCGCTGATGGATCGATGCGAAGTTGCTGTCGATTTCAGCTCGCACGAAAGCACCCCGGATCTTGCGGAGCAGTGCGCAGCTCATGGCAAAGCCTTGGTCATTGGGACAACCGGACACACGCGCGAGGAGAGTGACCGGATCAAAGCCTGCGCGGCTCGGATTCCCATGGTCTGGGCGGGAAATTACTCGATTGGGGTAAACCTTCTCATCCACCTCACTCGGCAGGCAGCCCGCCTTCTTCCGGAATCATACCACCCCGAGATCGTCGAGATGCATCATCGCTTCAAGAAGGACGCACCGAGCGGAACTGCAGAGAACTTGCTCGAGGCGATTTTGGTTGGACGCGGATGGGGACCAGAGGCGGCACTGCGGAGCCGAGAGGGCTTAACGGGTGAGCGGCCAGACCAACAGGTGGGTTTGCATGCCCTGCGTGGCGGCAGTGTTGTGGGCGAACACAGTGTGGTTTTCGCCGGACCCTCCGAGCGGCTCGAGTTTTCCCACAGTGCGGGCGACCGATCCATTTTTGCCCGGGGTGCCCTCACTGCGGCGAAATGGGTGGTGGGTAAGGAACCCGGCATTTATCGTATGAGCGAGGTGCTCGGCCTTGGAGATTCTCCCCCAAGCTGACGGTGTGATGATCCGTATCTTGTTTGTATGCATGGGCAATATCTGCCGCTCTCCTGCGGCGGAGGGGGTCTTTCGGGAGACGATCCGCCGGGCGGGGAAAGCCGATCACGTCTCGTGCGATTCGGCAGGGACCATTGACTTCCATGCCGGAGAACCGGCCGATTCGCGCATGAGAAAAGCCGCCCGCTCTCGTGGATACGAGTTGACCAGCATCGCCCGGGGATTTTGCCGCGAGGACTTCGAGGCGTTTGACTGGATTGTTACCATGGACGGGGAAAACCACCGTACCATCCGGGCACTGGCGGAGAGTCCCGAGACGGAGGCGAAAGTACTTCCTTTTTGCAACTGGGTGGACCTGCCGGGTATTTCGGATGTGCCGGATCCCTATTACGGGGGATCCTCCGGCTTCGAACAGGTGCTCGACATCCTTGAAAACGGGTCTGAATCGCTGCTGAACTGGATAATCGAGAGGGATGGAATCACTGGCTGAGTTACTGGAAGATGTCCTCGGCAGGGGAATTGACATCGTCTCAATCGATCCGGTGGGAGGAGGATGCATCCACGACAGCCGCCGTATTCGCACGAGTGACGGATCCTATTTTGCCAAACAGGCACCGATGGGAGAACGCTCTCTCCTGGAGACCGAGGCTGCAGGCTTGCGGGAAATGGCGGCTACAGGCACCATCCGGGTGCCGGAGGTCGTAGCAACCGGGGAGGTGGGTCCGCAGTATATCCTCATTCTCGAGTGGATCGACCTTTCCCCGCTGGATTCACTCGCCGGGGAGGAGTTAGGAAAACAACTGGCCCGATTTCATCAATCCGGCGGGACGGACCTGTTCGGCTGGGAAATGGACAACTACATCGGATCGACTCCCCAAGAGAACAGCCCCTCGCCTTCCTGGCCGGACTTTTACTGCGAGTGTCGCCTGCTGCCCCAAATCCGTCTCGCCCGCGAAAACGGATTCGACCTGCCGTCGGTCGACCCGTTGCTCGACTCAATCGCCTCGCTCTTCCCGTCCGGCACTCTCCCCCGCCCCTCGCCGCTGCACGGCGATCTATGGGGCGGCAATGCGGGCAAGAGCAGCTCGGGAGATCCGATCCTCTTTGACCCGGCCTTTTATTACGGCGATCCGGAAGCGGACATCGCTTTCACCCGTTTCTTTGGCGGTTTTCCCGAGACATTCTACCGGCAGTATCGTGAATGCATCCCCGAGCGTCCGGGCTGGGAGATTCGGCAAACCCTCTACAACCTCTACCATGTGCTCAATCATCTCAATCTGTTCGGAGCAGGTTATCAGGAGAGCGCAAACCGCATGATCCAGGAATTGAATACAGCCGTCAAGGGAGGGGTCTAAGCGAGAATGAGGATCGTGCGATACAGGCCGCGCTCTGGACTCCTCGCCCTGGTCATCCTGGTGGGCACAGGCTTCCTCGCCCTCTCCGCCCAGGAAGAGATCAGAGAGGATTTCCCGCCCCTGGGCGATCCGGTGCTCGAACGCTCTGCAGCACTGCTGGATCTGGAAAGCGGAATCCGCGCCGTGCAAACCGGATTCCCCGGCATGGGAAAAGAGCTATTGTTGCCCCTGGCCGAGGATCCCATTCTGACCGCAGAAGAGCGAAGCGAGGCCTTTCTCCACCTGCTCACGGCCCTGATCCAAATGGACCAGCCCGGCAGGGTTCTCCGACTCATCCGCGACCGGGGTTATCCCTCTGATCCATCGGTACGCTTGCGATGGGCTATGGCGGATTTTCTTCTGGGCAACATCCTCCGCACACGCAATCGCCTGCGGAGCATTGACCCCGACCGACTTCGCGATTCCGACCTCCCCTGGTATTATCTCTTGCAGGGTCTCCTCGCCGACCGGCAAAACAATCCGACCCGCGCCACCGAATTTTTCGCCCGTGCCACCGAATCCACAGACTCTCCCTTTCTTCTCGAAACTTTTGAATCGATCCGGGCGCGCCTGGACATACTGCGGGGAGAGGTAGACGAGGAGACCGTCGTATCTCTCCGGAACCAATACGAATCTGCAGTTGCTCTGCCCCTTCGCATCCAGCTCGCCCGCGAGTACGCACTCGTTCTTATGGGCCTGGAAAGAGACGAAGAAGCCGTCGAATTTCTGACCAATTTCGTCGAAAACACCGACGCGGACGATTCGACCATTGCCGATGAAATCCTGCTCCCCCTGGCCGTATTTCACGGGCTGCGAACCCCCGAGGGAAAAGCAGCACTGTGGGAAATCCTGCAGACCGGCACCGATCCGGAAAATCTACGCATCTCTCTGAACCTGTTGATGCGGGATATCCAGGAAGTCAGCTCGTCCGATGCCAATACCCTGGGAGCAATCATTGACGACCGCCCAAATCATCCCATCCGCGATCGGCTGCTCTTCGCCCAGGCGCGACTGCTCTCGGAACTTGGCGACCCCCAGCGCGCGCTCGAGCTGGTGGAGCGGCTCCTCTCCGACTACCCCGGATCTTCCATCCGGCAGAACGCCCGCCTCGCCTCCGCTTTTCTGGCTTGGCGACAAGACCCGCCCCAATACAGGACTGCGGCATCCCGGATCCTGGAGATCGTTCCAAACCTTCCCGTATCCGAACAGCCCTTCTACCTCCATCTGGCCGGCGATTTGTATTATAAAAATGCCGACTACTTATCGGCCACCGATGCCTACCGGGAGGCATGGGCTTTGCAGCCTGCGGAAGAGACTGCATTTCAGTACATTTGGGCCATGATTGAGAGCGGGGAAGTCGAGCAAGCTGCGCAATGGCGCGACGATAACGTTTCTGACAACCAAGCGATAAGCTCCGAAGTCAGCCGGAAGATCGCCTGGAACCTAGCCCGGGCCATGATTCAGGAGGGCCTTATCGAGCAAGCACTCGTCGACATTCGCAATGTCCTCGAAGAGGATGACTTGCCACCGGGGACCCGAAAGACCTTTGCCTGGCTCGAGGCCTACACCCTCTCCCTCATGGGGAGAAACGAGGAGGCGCTGGCCCGCATCGATACTCTTCTCGACAGCGAATTACCACCGGAACCGGACGGGGAAGGGGAACCGGAAGGGGAACCGGAAGGGGAACCGGAAGGGGAACCGGAAGAGGAAGCAAAGGATCCCGGTGACGAGGAAGCGGAGGAGTCCATCCTCGCGCAGACCCTCCTGCTCAAGGGGGAAATTTTGTTCAAAACCGGCCAGATCGAAAAGGGTGCCGAGGTGATGGACACCCTGCGCACCAGATTCCCCCGACGCCGCGCCACCGTCTTGAGCTATCTCTTCGAAGCCCGTTACCTCGCCGGACGGGATTTGGCCGGACAAGCCCAACAGCGCCTGGTAAATCTGGCGGATCGATTTCCCGAAAGTGATTACGCACCTCTGGCTCTGTTCGAAGCGGCAGTCATAGCCGAATCCCGCGGCACCCCCGAGTCGGTCAGTGAAGCCATCCGCTTCCTCGAGAGCATCGTCAATCGTTTTCCCGGCCACCCGTTGGGTATTCATGCGAGGCTCAAGGAAGGGGAGATCCTCCGCTCGGTCGGGGACTTCGGCAGTGCGCGGCTTCTATTCGACAACACGGCGAATCTCTTCTCGAACCACCCCCTGCGCTACCTGGCAGAAATCGGCAGTGCCGAGGCCATCCTCGCGAACCCAGATGCCTCGGTAGCGGATCTTCTCGATGCTGCGGCGGCCTTGGCCAAGGTGGGCGGAATTCCCGGAATTCCGCAATCCGTCCAGCTTGAGAGTATCCTGAAGCAGGCCGAAGCCATCCGCCGCACCGAAGAAAAAGAGGAGGCCCGGAAGATTCTATGGCAGGGTATCGAGCCGATCCTGAGGGAGAGGGATTCGGAAGACGCAGCCCTTGCCTTCTGGCTCTCAAAATCCTTGCTCGAACTCTCCGCATGGAGTGATGCCGACGGTTTAAAGACCGAGGCAACCCGCTTTCTCGAGATCATCGACGACCAGGAACTTCCCGGGCAAAACATCGCCCGTGCCAAACTGCGCGCCCGGGAGTTGCGGCCCGGCGACACCTGAACCCTCATCGTTTTTTTCCCTCGAATATGAAATTCTTCGACTTCACTCTCTTTCAACAAGGAGGCCTCGTGATGTGGCCCCTTCTGATCATCAGCGTTTTCGGCTTCATCTTCTTCATCGAGCGCACCCTCTTCCTGCACCAGGGACAGATTCAGGTTCGCAACTTCGTCGATGGCATCCAGAACCTCCTTCGCAAAGGCCGCCTCGCCGAAGCGCTCGCCGTATGTGAGGAAACCCCCGGCCCGATTCCGAACATCGTCAAAGCGGCCCTCCTCCACTACGACCAATCGATCGACCGAATCCGGGGCGCGATCCAATCGGCGGCGTTGATTGAAATCCCGATTCTCGAGCGGAGAATTGGCACGATTGCCGCCATTGCCCGGATCGCTCCCATCCTCGGACTCCTGGGTACCTTCCTCGCCGGCTACGAAGCATTCTTCCTCTTCCAGCGGGAAGGTGCCTATGCCAATCCGGCCGATTTCGCCGGCTCCATCTCTCAGGCCCTGCTCACAACCATCGCGGGCCTCGCCATCGCGGCGATGGCCTATCTGGCACATCACTTCCTCCATGGTCGGTTACGCGCCGTGGTCCACGACATGGAGTCGGTCGGTCACGATCTTCTGCAGTGGATCGGAGCGATGAAAGCATCGGCTCCCGAAACCGATTCCACCGCAGAGTCCCAGGAGGGTGATCAATGAAGGCCTACGATTCCGCACCACCGGAGGAAATTTTCCGGGACGACCGCCTCACCAGTCCGTTTGGACTAGCCGAACGCCTGACCGCACCCCGGTTTCGCATCGATGCCATTGCGTTTGCCGATCTGGGATTCATCTGTCTGCTCGCCCTCTTTCTCTCCCAAAGCTTCCTGTTCAGCCCAGGGGTAAATGTCGACCTCCCGGTTCTGCGAAGTGGCGAGCAAGTCATCGGCGTCCAGGCAGACGCCGTCGCCACCGTCTGGGACGGCAAGATTGTCACGGTAATGGGTTCATACCCCATTGAGCGGATGGACAGTGTCTTTCGCGATCTCATGCTGGATTCCTCTCGCGACGGAAACACCTTGCTCCTCCTGACGGATCGCGCGACCCCATTTGATTCACTCGCGAAGATCTACCAAAGCGCGCGCAAAGCGGGATTCGCCCAGGTTCAGATGGCGACGAAAGTAGATCCCGAAACTCCCTGACCCGAGGTATGGCCAAGAAAGCGAGGAAGCTTTTCCCAAAACCAACGGGCATAGCGGTTGCGGCCGCTGTCCTTGGCCTGGCCATACACGGTGCCATTTTCTTCCTGATTGAGATTCGCGTCGAATCCCCGGAGCGGAGTGTCGAATCTCCCCAGGCTTTCACCTTCCTCGGGGAGTCCGATCCAGAGACGATCGCTTTAATTGATCCGCTGACCCTCCTGATCGGTTCCACCCGGGCCATGCCGGGTCCCGGCATGGAAGACTTCCGCACGCTTTCCGTCTCCCGGGAGATCAGCAGCTTTCCGCCCTTTCTCACCCTGGAAAACAACCGCCACTGGCGAGACTGGATAACAGAATCCATCCCGGAGGAAAATCCCGGTGCCTGGCTCCTGGAGCGAACCGAGAGTTCCTTGCAAAACTTTGGGCGAGAAGGACTGCCCGACCTCGCTCTACCTCCCGACCGAATGACCGTCCGAATCGTCGACTTGCTTGAAACCCGGCCCGCTTATCTTACCGTCCCCATGCCATCCGCAGTCCTCGAATCCTCGCGCGGCAAGACCTTTCTTAACCCGGCCACCTTTCTGTTCGACCGAACCAGCCGCTGGTCCCGAGCCGAACCACTCCTTGTCGAATCCAGTGGCGACGAAGCTGTCGACGAAGCGCTTCGCTCCACCCTGATCACTCTCAACGGGAAGATTCCCGTCCGGAGCGATTACTCGCTCGTGACTTACTACTTGCCACCCCCGCCTCCAGCAGCCGAATCCCAGCCATGAACCCACACTTAATCGACAGCCACTGCCACCCTCCCGAGGAATCAGACCACCACACGACGGCACCCCCCGGATGGCTCCTGCGTGCGCGTGAGGCAGGTGTACGCGAGTGCATCGCCGTTGGCACCGACGTCGATGACTGGGAACACAATCGATCTCTCGCCATCCGCTTTCCCGAGAGCATCCACTGGACCGCCGGCCTGCACCCCTCGCACGTCGGAGAGGATTTCGCCAGTCGGCTGCGAAACTTACCTTCCTTCCTGGACGATTCGACTACGAAGCCCCCTTGCGCCCTAGGCGAGATCGGCCTCGACTTCACCCGCCTGCCCAAAGATCGGCAAACCGAAACCATTTCCTGGCAAAAAGACGCCTTCCGATCGCAACTGGAAATGGCCCACAAGCGAAATCTTCCGGTCATCATTCATTCAAGGGGTACGGTCGCAGAGTGCCTTGAGATCATCGGTGAATCCGGCATCCCAGCTCATCGTACGATTTTCCACTGTTTCGCCGAGGGACCCGCCACCCTTCAAATGCTTCGCGCCGCAGGAGCCAAGTGTTCGTTCACGGGCATCCTCACTTTCAAAAATGCACGCGAGGTCCGCGAGGCTCTCGCCGCCAACGGGCTGGAAAATCTCATCCTCGAAACCGACAGCCCCTACCTCTCCCCTGAACCGTTCCGGGGCAAAACAAACGAACCCGCAAGGGTCGCCACTATCGCAGACTACTGCGCGGAGTTTTTTGGCACGACAACGGAGGAAATTTACCGTATCAGCCATCGAAATACGCGCGATTTCTTCGGTCTTCCCGCGTACTTTTCTCAGCCGGGAAGCGCGGACGGATGACCGGAGTCGAACTCACCTCATACCTGCGGGGATTATTCAAAACCTTGTCGATCCCTGCCGCAGCCAGTGCGGCGAAGGATTCGGGCGCGTCGACGCCCTCAATGACACACTCCGTATCCCCAGGCCTTCTTGAGCGTCCCCCGCAGTCCCGATCCAGAGAAACCGTCCGGTGCGATCGGCACCGGCACGAAAGAAGAACTGTTACAAGATACTAGCTGGCACTCGTCCCCCCTCCTTGGGAAGGAGGGGAATTTGATTCTTGGTATTCGCTCGCCAATAATCCCGTGCCCTTGCGAACCCAGGTCAGTTCGCTCCGACTCGATCCATCAAGCCCCGAAAAAAGGAGACTGGCTTTCGAGCGCCTGCCGAAGAAGAGGATTTGGCGGTGGTCTTCCGCCCTCGGATGATCATCTCGGCCAGGATGCGGGTTTCCGCCTCCTGGATGGGAGCGAAGACCTCGGCTGCGTCATCCGCCTTGTCGCGGATCGCGCGGGACTCGGTGGGAAAGAGTGCCCGAAACTCGAGACCGATCATGTCCAATCTCTTGCAGATTCGATCGAACTCCTCCTGATCGGCGTCCGCTACCTTTGTTGATCCCGAGCTGTAGTAAGCCTGCAACGGGGTCCGGAAGCGTGTCGGCACCTTTTCGATGACGTTCTTCATGGCCTTCCACGGCTTCAGTCCGCGCTCACCGGGTACGGTGGGAAGAAACCGGGACATCAGCTGCTGGCTTTCTGTGGCGACGGCGTTGATCAGTGCTTTCAGATCGCCGCTCAAAAACTTTTTTTCCGAGAGGAAAAGGCCCTGCCGCAGCACTTTCTCAAGGTCATCGGCCGAGGAGCCTGCGCAGAGATTGAGACTTTCTTCATCGAGGGCGATAAAATCGATCGGCAGATCGGGTCGCACATCGAATTTCTCGAGGGTACGGAAAAAGAAATCGTTCGTGCGGAGGGTGATTCTCTCGCTTTGGACCATCTCTTTCTCTCCCTGCTCGGTCCTTACCACGCGGCTGACGAGATCAATCATCAAATCGATCTCCTTGGGTTTCATTTTGTGTTGCTCTACGAGTTCTTCGTAGGTCAATTCGAAATAGGAAGCGATAGGATCGGGCCTCCGCTTGCCCGGCCATGCCTTTCCGACGACCTCCAGATAAAGGGGAGCGATCGGCAGAGAGAGGATTTCCAGATCGGGAACCTTCATTCGCAGGAGATCCCAGTCCCGGTCGGTATGCCGGGGGCGATACTGCCGAAAATACAAGCGTTGTTTGGCGGTGAGTTCTTTCTGTTTCATCGCACTGACACCTCCTCCTCTCTGGGTTGGTCCGTCCTTTGTTGCTCAGCGGTCTGAGGTGCTGCGGGACGGGGTTGTTCGGAACCGGTGGGATTCTGCTCCTGGATTTCACGAGCGAGAGCACGGAAATCATTGGCAATACCTTGCTGGATTTCCTGCCCGGCGACCAAGTTCACTGGGATGCCGAGCGAGACGGCTCGGCGGACAATCGTTGCATCCCGCACCCGACTGGTAAACACCCTCGCATCGGGAGCCACAAAGCGCTGCCGGATGAATTGCTTGAGCCGCATCTGCATCCGCATCACGGATACACTGATATCCACATTCGACTTGATGGCGTTGAAGATAATCCCCCTCACATAAGCGGGACTCCCCATCTCGCGCTTGCGGAATCCCGAAGAGCGCTTGTGAAAGAGCATCAGCTTCTCGACCATCAGCGTAAATCCGATCAAGCTGAGGGCATCGGGGTTCGAGGGGACAATCATCTCATTTGAGGCAAAGACCCCGAGCTGGGTCGCCCGCAGAAAGTTCGGGGGGCAATCGAAAAGGATAAAGTCATACTGATCCTCGATCTCCTTCAGTTGTTGATAAAAGAGGAGAAAGTGAGGGTTGTATGGATCGGGCACATACTCGTTTTCAAGATCGATAAAATTAAAGGTGGTTGGGAGCAAATCGAGACCCGGGAGCACGCATTTGCCCGACTGGTCCTTGACCACGTCGCGGATCACGATGTCGGAGAGTTTCTGCTCACCGGGAACGAAAATGGAGTAGATCATGTCGCGGTTGGACATGTTGATACGGTTCCATTTCTCGAGCCGCATCAGCCAAATGCTGCTATTCGACTGAGTATCGAGGTCGACGAGCAAGACTCGCTTCCCCTCCTCGGCCAGGGCCGCGCATATATTTACCGTGAGGGAAGTTTTGCCAACTCCACCCTTGTAGTTCAGAAGTGCTATTTTTCGGCTCATGTAAACGGGGTTACCACTTGAAGTCGTCGATTGTCGGAATGGAGGAGGAGAAGCTCACGCCGTTTGAATCGGCGGCTGACCTCTCGTCCAGGGGGTCCATCATCACGTTCTTCTCGGATTCCTTTTGAATCTCCTCATCGATGGCTTCTTCGAGAACGCGCTCGGCCCAATAGCCATTTTCCATTTCCCAGTCGGAAGGAATGTAGCCGTAGTCGTGGAGAATATCAAGAATCAGGTTTGAATCGCCGCCGGCACTCATCCCGGAGAGCAGGCCTCTTTGACGATGCTCTTCAATCACGCGATCAACGATAAGCGAGGGTAGCTTTTCCTCGTAGCCGGGGTGCAGGGGGAACAGGTTTGCCCACCGATCCCACTGCTCGGTCGAAACCGAGAGCTGGCTCATGGTTGATGCCTCGAGGTAGTAGACGCGGTTGCGGGTGATTCGACGCACGATCGCACTCACCGAGGAAGAAGAACCTCCTACCTCGAGCCAATCTCCGGGCCGCAGGCGCTCGCGGGGATCGCGTGTCTTGGAGAAATCCTCCGGGACCTCGATCATTTTTTCGAGGGCGTTGAAGCAGAAGGAAGCACTGGTCTTCCCGTCTTCCTCAAGGCGGAATTGCCCCTTGCGGATCAGGTCGTCGTGAAAGTTGGAAGCATCCTCGCGGGTATCCGCCCAATAATACTTCGTGATGGATGTGGTGACGCGAAATTTTCTCATCGTACTATGATTGGGTTAATTTAAATGTGGGGCGCAGAGAATATTTTCGAAGAACCCTAAAGTCCACTCCAAATTTGGGCAAAAACAATCGCACCGAAATGGTCGCTTTTACATTTTATTTATATTCTTACTTTAGAGGGAAAGGTAGTCGGGAAAGGAATACCGTTCAAGGGATCAACTGGATTTTGTTGCCTCCACCTTTTCTACGCCTGGGATTTCGGAGATCATTTCCTCGGCGGAGTGAAATCGATCGTCGGGGCGGGGTTCGGTGGCCCGTAGGAACCACTGACCCCAATCGGTTTGAATTTTCTCCGGTAATTCATAAAAAAAGTTGGCTCCGGCGCGGAAATGCCCGGTAAAGAGATGCCAGGCGAGAAAGCCTACCGAATACAAATCGCTCTCCACGGAGAACCGGGCCTCCAGGGCACATTCGGGGGCCGCAAAGAGAGTCGATGCCAAAGCGGAGCGTATCTGCGGGACAAATCCTGGAATATCGACGACCATCGCTCCTTCGGGCGGAGGTCCGAAATGTTGGGGAAAACCGAGCAGGGGGTACAAGCCCGAATCGGCGACCTCGAGCCGAAACTCCTCGTCGACAAAGCAGTGCGCGGGCTTCAGTGCCCCATGTATGATTCCCCGTTTGTGCAACACGCAGAGAGCGAGCAGAACTTGAAAGATCATTCGCCGGACTTCCTTTTCGGAAAATCCCCCCTCCCCTTTCTGCTTTCTATCAGCGATCAAGGCATCCAGGTGGATCCAATCCGATCGTCGA
The DNA here is from genome assembly GCA_964633135.1 of uncultured Puniceicoccaceae bacterium. Taxonomy (GTDB): domain Bacteria; phylum Verrucomicrobiota; class Verrucomicrobiia; order Opitutales; family Puniceicoccaceae; genus Puniceicoccus. Next base: position 16,210 of record CAZWFJ010000065.1, read on the forward strand.
AAGGCGACCCAGTTAAAAAACTCGTCGGTTTGGGCGTCCAGCAACGCCAAGACATGGAGATTGCGGATATCGCGCCCGCGCTCGATCAGGTCGTCCAGGCGCGCCATCATCTCCTCGGTTGGGTTCCTTTGCGGCGAGAGCAGGTGTACGACCGAATCTTCGGTACCGGAGGGACCTACGGCCAGGTAGGACTCGCCGAGTGCCCCGGAGCCGAGAAACTCCATCACGGTAAAGGCCCCCACTTCCATCCCCGGCTGCAGGCAACCCGAGGAACCATACATCACATCATCCATAGAGAGAGATCATCACGGTTTAATCCGAAGAAGCGAGGCTGTTCGGGTCAGGCTTTCCCGTCTTTCGGACCCCGCTCGTCCGTCCGGTCCTCCTCAGGTTTCTGCTCCGACTCTGGAAACTCTGTTTCCGTATCGTCTTCGTCCTCCGCAAGGGATTGCATTTCCGGAAATTCCTCGTCTGGATCAAACTGTTCCATCTCCGCATAATCCTCGTCGGACTCGTACGATTCGCCCTCGCTGTATTGCTCCTCGGACTGGAAAGCCTCTTCCTCGGAGGAAGAGGGTTCTTGTCCGGAGGGCACGGCGGCACCGGTCCATGGATCGATCTGCACATCCCCTTTGCGCCCTGGCTCTGTCGCCAGGACCCCTTCGCCAAAGAAGGGGACCCCCTCTTCCTCCTCTGTGGCATCCCGGGAGATGACTACTGGCCGCTGAGCCGAGGAAAGCCGGGAATCGGCACGGCTTCGGCCTTTCCGCTTCGCTTTTTGCTTCTTCTTCTTCCGAACCACGACCACCTCTTCGGTCCCCGAGTCGTTATCCCCCACCACCACCGGGTGTTTGAACGAACCGCGTTTCTCGACCTGGTAATGTTCTTCTTCGCGTTTGTATTTCCTGCGGGCATCCCGCATGAGAAAAAACAGCGGCAGGGAGGCAAGGGAAACGACCAGGATCAATCCTCCTGTCGTGAACTGTTGGAAAACAATTGCCGGGGCCGCCACCGCGCCCAGAACGCCAGCGAAGAACGAGCGTGCGCCCCGGATCCCGCTATCGGCAAACATCCAGCAACCGACCATTCCTGCGATCATCCCCATCGTGGCAATGCCAACGCCGATCGCCGGGTCGAGCATAAATCCGAGCGATACCAGGAGCAGTCCCCCGCAGCCTACGAAAGAGGCATAGCGAAACAGGATCGAGATCTCCTCGGGCTGGTCATTCCGGGCCAGATAGAAGCCGAAGCCGCCCAAAAAGAGGGCCAATAGTGCCGCCAATCCGCCTAGAAAGGGAGGCAACCCGGATTCAGCCTGTGGAAACGCAAAAAACAATCCCAGGGCGATTCCGCTGAGAATGCCAAAAGCGATCAGCGACCCACGCGGGGGGCACTTTGGTGCTGGACTCCTCCTCTGCAGCCACCACGCCGAAAATGCTGCGATGGGAACGAGGAAAAGAGCGTAAGGGAGAATCGCGGGTTGGGAATCCCCGGAGCGAGCCGCAGCGGAAACCGCAGGGTCCGCCGCTTCTGCGGGTGCCATAGGCTTGCCATCGGCCATTTCTACTCCGCCGGGAAGGGTGGGCGCACTCCCGGCGAGTTTTTCTGCGGGTGTGCTCTCGGCCGCCTCTCTGGCGGGAGGAGCTGCAACCTTCTTCTTCTCGTCGGGCGAAACGGAAGGGGCGATCTTCGGCTTCTCCGGCGGGGCGGTTCTGGCCACCTTGGCCACAGGGGCAATTACCGGCTCCCCGGCACCGATCTCCAGGCGGTCTAGGAAGAAATCTGTGGATACTTCATTTCCAAAGGTTATCTTTTCGAATTGATCGACGCGGTTTGCGAAAAGGAGATCCTTGCCAGCGGGTTCTCCATTCAGCCATATACTCCACGTTTGCGGAGAGGCCTTGTAATCCATCTTCGTCACAATCCTTTGCCACTCGTTTAATTTGACGGGTGAAACATCCGCATCCTGCCAATCTCCCCCGCTATTCACCCGGAGTTGGCCTCGCGGGGTGAAATAGAACGCGACACTCGTATCGGACTCCAGCGATGGCTCCTCTCTCATCGGTCGAACCCTTATCCGCATATCAACCCAGGAAATCTCCTGGTCGGAGTTTTGCAGGTCCTTCCGCTCAAGCACCACGCTATTTTCAGCTCCTACCACGGCAGCGATAACCTGCTGCTGGGCACTGGCCAGAGCAAGTGGGCTGGCGGCGACTGGCAACACACCGAGAAGAAAAGCGCTCGCCCAAAGCAATCGCCCGAATAACGGGCATATTCGACTGGATGGCGACAGGAGTGCAGTGGGATAAGTTTTCTGATTCATCGGGCAGGGGCTACGCATCGGGGGAATTGTGGGTAAATCATAAATTGTGTAAAGTGCTCTCTGGAGCAAAGACCAATCGAAGTAAGCAGTCTCCCATCATGGAGCCATTTGCCCGGGAATCAATCATCCATGTCGTCAACAATGCGGAATTTCCTGTCGATTTCGGTGAAGTCATAAAACTCATCGTCGAGTTCCTCCTCCTCCTCATCATCCTCATCGTCGGGATCCGCCGAGAGTACATAGACGGTTCTCTTGGATCTTGAGGAAAGCACAATCCGTGGCCGAACCGCTGGCTGCGGCTTTTCGGGATCAGGATCGGGGGAGGGGTCGGGGTCAGGCATACAATTGCAAAGTCAGAAGAAATTCGTGACAAACCATTCCAATATTCGCAAACCAATTCTTTTCCAAACAGGGGTTTGTTCGTCAAAAAAACCACCCCACGAGCTGGCACTGGTCCCGCCCTCCTCGGGGAAGGAGGGGAATTTGGATACTTTCCCTGATTTCTCCGCTGCTTGCTGGAGAGTCTTGAGACTGTCGAAAGGCTGGGCAGGGGTTAGCCCGACTTAAGCTGTTTTTTCTCTAAATCGACTATTTTCGGCCTATCA
>CAZWFJ010000066.1:0-19110 GCA_964633135.1 uncultured Puniceicoccaceae bacterium
CCTTCTCCGGCACCTCCACCAAAAGGTGAAAGTGGTTATTCATCACCGCATAGGTAATCACCCGCACCCCGGAAAACTCGGCCACCTTCCAGATCATCTTCCGGAAAACCTCCTTCTCCACATCTCCAAACAAAACCTCCCCATTCACCGTCCGACTCATCAGGTGGTGGTAACTCAGGTTTTCCGGTAACTTTTTTCGTTTTTTAGCCATGCCACCATTCCATTCCAAAATCCCCGAACCCGTCAACCCCATAATATGTCATTTCTATAAATTTTCTATAATTTTTTTTTTACGACATGTTTGTTGTCGTTTTCAGCGACAGCCTTTGGGGTATCTCTATTTGTGGAAACCAATGCGCTTCCTGGCTTGCGGAACAGGCGTCTGGCTGCTCACTTGGACTTGCCAGAGATTTCGATGAGAGTTGCCATTGTTCATTATCACTTCGACCGGGGTGGGGTTTCCCGGGTTGTGGAGACTACGCTTGGGGCTTTCCGGGATTCCCCGAGTTTGGAATTTGGTTTGCTCTCGGGTCGACCGGTGGAGGGCTTGGAGGCCCCTTGCGGGATTTTGCCTGGCCTTGACTATAGGGGTCCGGGGGGTGGCGGCCCGGATGCTCAGACTCTTTCCGAAGAGATTCGCGCTGAAGCCCGTCGGATTTTTGGAGGGGCTGACCCGGATGTTTGGCACATTCATAATCCGGCTCTTGGGAAGAACACTGCCTTTTGCGGTTTGGTCTCGCGGCTGGCCAGGGACGGGCAGGCACTTCTTCTCCACGAGCACGACTTTGCCGAGGATTTCCGTCCGGCGAACTTTCGTCTTCGGGAATCATCGCGGAGTGAAAATGAGCCACCCTTTCTTTTCTCGCCCCGGGTTCGGTTTGCGGTTTTGAACCGGCGCGATGCGGATCTACTGGCCCGAGCAGGATTTCCCCCGTACTCCCTCATCCAGCTACCCAACCCGATACCGGCTTCGACTGAACCCGTTCCCTGCGACCCGGAATCGAATCTAATTCTCTATCCGGTGCGCGCCCTTGCCCGGAAGAATCTGGGTGAATTTCTACTCCTTGCCCACGCCTTTGGAGACGAGTTTCGCTGGCAAACGACTTTGCCTCCGACGAATCGCACCTATGCCAAGCGTTTCCGGCAGTGGTGTGATCTGGTTACCGAACTGTCGCTACCGGCCCGTCTCGGCGTGGCCGCCGTCGAGGATCGCTCGCTGGAGGAACGGATCGCCGAGTGCAGGGCGGTTGTGACGACAAGTGTTGCGGAGGGATTTGGTCTTTCCTTTCTCGAACCCTGGACTCATGGGCGGCCTGTTTTTGGTCGGGATTTGCCGGAGATCACCAGTGAGTTTCGCGAGATGGGAATCGGTCTTGATTCGCTGTATTCGAAGTTTCCGATCCCCGCTGACGCGATTGACCGGGGAACGGTTGCCGATGGCTGGCACCGAAACCTGGAATCGGCCTATCGGTCGTTTGGAATTTCGGCTCCGAAGAAGGAATTGCACCAGATCAGCGACGGGATCCGCCAATCGACTTCCGTGGAGTTCTCGCTCCTGGACGAAGATTTGCAGGTGGAGGCCCTGCGCTCGATTGTGGCCCGAGACATTCCGATCCTCCCGCCTACGCTCATCCCCGCCCCTGCTCCCAACGAAATGAATTCTCTGCGCGAGAGAATATTGGAATCCTTCCACCCCGCATCATACGCGGCCAAATTGGAGAGGGTCTACCGTACCATTGCGAACGCCCCCCGCGAGGACCCGTCCTCGATTCCCCCTACAGCTGTACTGCAAGAGTTTCTCCACCCTAGCCGCTTTCACCCTCACTTTGTGGAATGACATGATTACCGCCGACGAAAATCTCCTTACCCTTGTCCGCAACGAATCCTCCCCGCTCGAGCCGATTCCGACGGGGGCAGATCGATCGACGACCTCTATGGCGGGGATTCGCCACATAGCCTTTGATGTTTACGGCACACTGCTGGTATCGGGCGTGGGGGACATTGGGAACAGCGTGCCGACCGACCGGGGTGAGGCTCTAGTCCAGTTTCTGGCCCAGCAAGGGGTTGCAAACGGCCTGGATCCATCCGAGATCGACGCTCTTTACCTCGGGGAAATTCGCCGTTCTCAAGACGAGAGCCGGAGCCGGGGAGCAATGCAACCCGAGGTCGATATTCGCGAGGTCTGGAGGGCATTTCTGGATCGCCTGCAGCCGGGCACTCGGATTCCCGACGAGCAGATAGCGGAAATAGCCCTGCGTTTTGAGCTTCAGGTCAACCCCGTCTGGCCCATGCCCGATTTGACTGAGACACTGGAATCTCTCGCAGACAAATTTGCCCCTTTCTCGATCGTCTCGAACGCCCAATTTTTCACTCCCCTCCTCTTCCCGGCTCTGACCGGCAAAACCCTGCCCGCCCTTCGTTTTCAGGAATCCAGCTGCATCTGGTCCTACGAACTCCGCGAGGCCAAGCCCTCCCTGCGGCTCTTCGAGGTCCTGATTGAGCGACTGCAAACCAACTTCCGGCCCGCCGAGATTCTTTATGTGGGCAACGACATGCTCAACGACATCTCCGCCGCCCAAAAGGCGGGCCTGCGCACGGCTCTTTTTGCAGGGGACCAGCGTTCTCTGCGCCTCCGGCAGGATCACCCGGAATGCCGGGGCGTCACCCCTGACCTGGTCCTCAGTCGCCTCAGCGACCTGCCGGAACTGGTTTGATGAGGTGTGCCCTACTATCTTGTAACAGTTTTTCTTTCGTAGTTGGACCGGCTCTGGACCTTCGTACCCTTGGCGAAGTCGATTGCCGTCCGATTGCTTTCCGGCCGAACGCAATGGGGATGCCTACGAAAACAGCTTGCGGAGGGCTACGGATTTTCTTCTGTCCTGGGGACTCAGGTCTCGCAGGAGATCGCGGGTTTTTCGGGCGGCGTCGCTCCGGCCTTGGCCTATTTCGCGCAGGACCTGGGCATGCATCCGTAATCCGGCCCGGCGGATTCGCAGCAAGGGACCGAGATCAGCCCCGCAGCGGGAGCAGCAGGAGGAGGAGGGTTGCCGGCTTTCGGCTCCTGTGCCCGCAGCGAAGGAGTTGCCTTTGCCGCAAGCGGGGCAGCGGATGCTTGTTTCGGCAGTCATGCAGCGGGTGGCGGGCGGTTAGCTTTCGAGAAAGAAGAGGATGTCTTCAAGGGCGGCGCTTTGTTCTGCGAGTGCCGCTTCGTCGCCGGTTTGTCGCGCGGCCTCAATCTGCTTGAGGCAGTCTTCGATTTCGTCGCGGTCGTCGTCCTCGATGCCTTTCTGGGCGAGCACTTTGTTCGCGCGTTCCTTGAGCACTTCGATATCGATGCTTTCGTCGGCTTCGACTTCGGCCTCATCCTCATCCTCTCCCCCGATGCTCCGCACTGATTTCGTTGCCGCCTCGATATCGAAGCTGGCGGTGCTGCCGGCGGTATCGATCTTCACCGTCTTGTTCAGTCCGGAGCGTTTCTCAGTGGCAGTGACTTCGAGCATGCCGTTCAAGTTGAGTTTGAAGTTCACGAGGATGAGATTGCCACTGGGAAATCGTCCGAGGTCGGTGACCTCGAATTCCCCGATTCGTTCGTTCTGCTCCAGGGTGTCGTGCGGACCCTGGTAGACCTCGATTTCGCAGACTTCCTGGTTGTCCACCACTGTGCGGTATGCATTCGAGAAGTTGGCCGGTAGCGGTGTGTTGCGGGTGATGAGGGGCGAGAAAAAGAATTCGCCATATTGGTTTGTGGCGGCGATGCCGAGGTTATGGGGCGTGATGTCGAGCAGGATCCCGGAGGTCTCGATGCCGGCGATGTCGGCGGCACGCAGAGCGGCCCCATGGGCGACGACGAGATCTGGATCGAGCTGGTGGTTTGGCTCGATCCCGAAGTTCTTCTTCAGCAGCTCGAAAACGAGTGGGGTCCGGGATGAGCCGCCGACTAGCAGGATGCGGTCGAGCTGCGCGGCCCGGATTTTCGCGTCGTTGAGGCACTGGACGCAGCAGCCGATGGTTTTATCCAGCAGAGGGCGGATCTCCTCCTCGTATTCGCTGCGGGCGAGTTCGAGTTCCAGACTCTTCCCGTCGTGGAGGAAGGCTTCTTCGATCCGGGTGAAAGGTTCGGTCGAGAGGCGGATCTTGGCGGACTCCATGCCGATCTTCAGTCGGCTGATGGCGATCGTATCCTCGTCGAGGGAGACACCGTTTTGCTTGAGAAAGGCTTCGCTGCCCCGGTCGATGAGGATGCGGTCGAAGTCATCGCCGCCGAGTTGCGTGTCGCCGTGGCTCGATTTGACCTCAATCACGTCTGCTTCGTTGCGCACGAGGGAGGCATCGAAAGTGCCGCCGCCGAGGTCGTAGACGAGGGTCGTTCCCTGCTGGTCGCCGCCGAGGCTGCCGTAAGCAAGGGCGGCGGCGGTGGGTTCGTTGAGGATATTGACGACTTCGAGGCCGGCAACTTCGCCGGCGTTCCGGGTAGCCTTGCGCTGGGATTCGTCGAAGTAGGCGGGGACGGTGATTACGGCTTTGGTGACCGGACGCTTGAGTTCGGCCTCGGCCGTCGCCTTCAGCTTTTTCAGGATGAGGGCCGAGATTTCTTCCGGACGGTAGCTTTTGTCGCCGAGGCTGGCGGTGGCGGAGCTGCCCATCTGTCGCTTGATCGAGAGAATCGTACGCTCTGGGTAGACGGTGTATTGGTTGCGCGCCTCGCGTCCGACCAGCAGGGTGCCTTCCGGACTGAGGCCAACGCAAGAGGGCATGGTGGGCTGTCCGTCGACAGGGATGATGGTGGGTCGTCCTTCGTGGACGTGGGCAACAGCGGAGTTCGTTGTGCCAAGGTCGATGCCGATAATGGTTTCTTTCATGGTATGCGGGAGAAGAAGTTTACAGTCGTTCAGCGGCGCACATGCGCGCGGGCCGGGCGGATGAGTTTATCATTTTGGTAATAGGCGGGTTCGATAGTCTCCAGCACGCGGGCCGATGCCATGGATTCGCCTGGCGGGCGGCCGCTACCGGTTCTCGAATCGGCGGATACTTTCACGGCCTCCATACTTGCGGGATCGAAGACGGTGCCCGGCTCTGGGGCGTCGCGCCGGATGTCTTGTGTGGCGAGGATCCGGGAGAGCGAGCCAACGATGATTTGCGTGCCGCTGGCGATCTCCTCCCAGGCCGTCCGCCACTTTCGGCTGAGTCCGAAGGGGGCGTCGGGCGGGGGGTGCCGGAGTCGTTCGCACAGGCGGCGTAGTTGGCCGTCGAGGGTCAGCCAGAGACCGGGGTCGAAGTCTTCTGCGGCGGAGGCGGGGACTTCGATCTCGGAAACTTCCAACTGGAGCGCGCGCAGGCTTTTGGCGACCGAGTCGAGAGCGGCGGTGGTTTTCTGAACATTCTTGCGGGTGTTGGCCTCGAGCGAGATGAGGGCTTTGTAAAAGTCCTCGAGGGTGGGCGCGTCCGCTGGAGGGTCGGCGTCGTCCGGCGGCGTGTCGGGGAGTTCGGCGACCCGTGCATAGAGCGAGCGCAGCAGATCCTGCTTCCACGCGGGCAGCACGGTGGTTGTTGCAGTCGGGCTGGGCGCGCTGTCGGGAGCGTCGGGCGACGCTTGGGGAGCGGACGAGTTACAGGCAGGGTCAGGAGGCATCGGGTGCATGGCTTTCTACGATTCCTTCCTTGATCTCTCCAAAATGGCCGCAAAGTCCGCTCCAGCTCGGACGGGGCCGATGGGTGCGCAGGTGTTCGAGGATCTGTTGCTCGAGGCTTTCCCTCTCGTCTTCGGCGGGACCGCCGAAGGTTTCGATCTCAAGGCGTTTCTCGGGTGTGTCGATGAGTCCGTAGGCTTCTGCGATGCGGGAAAATTGGCGCGGAGCACGGGTGGGCGGGTAGCGTTTCGCGAGCCGCAGGTAGGTGCTCCGGATCTCAGCGTCCGAGGCGTCGGGAGTCAGGTTCAAGACGAGATAAGGATTCATGGCGGGTTGGGTGGGAGCGTCTTTCTTTCGGGCGGCGGATCTTATCGGGTTAACTCGGCCTCTTTCTGGCGGAAGAGACCGAGCATACGCTTCGCGATCTTCGAGTCCATGTTGTTTATCACTTCACGCTCGAACTTCTTTCGTTCGCCTCCTCGGGTCCCAATCCATATTTCGAAAAGACTATCGAAGGCATTCAGGATTCCTTCGCGGGTTTCTTCGTCAGCGACTAAATCCATGTTGGCGGCGTCAATATCGAATTCGGGTTGGGGGCCGCCCGGTTCCCCGTCGTCGAAGGCCGGTCCACTGTCTAGAGTGCCTCCGTCGTAAGATGACCTCTGCCTCTCCATTATTTCAGCAATTTGTTTGTGCAACTGGCGGCCCTTTTTCAAGGCAATCGAGTCGTTTCTCGCCGCAGCGGTGGCGAGAGCCTGATTGACATCGGCAGGACAGTCTTCGGCACAGGAGGAATCGAGTTCCAGGCGGGCGGCGATCACGAGCAGCTTGAGCTGCGGGTGGTGCCGGTCGACTTTGGACCAGCGCTTGCACACTTCGATCAGAGGCTCAGGCTGGATAAGGTTCGGGATCGACTTCCAGAGAATGCGGAGGATACCGTCGAGGCGCTCGGGCACTACATGCAGACGGTATTTGGCATAGAATTCACGCAGTTCGTCGCTCCACTCGGGCGGTGTTTCCGTTTCCGCGCAAACGGACTCGTCAATTTCCAGCAAGTGCAGTAAATGCTCGGGCGGCATGTCCTTGAGAACCTCGTCTTTTCCAAAAAAGGCTTTCCGAGTGGCCCGCGATTTGGACTGGCGCTCCGGCGAGCCCAGCAACTCCGTGAACAGGTGCTCGAAGGCCTCCCGCATCCGTTCGCGCCCCTTCCAGATGCGATCGATCTCACGGCGCACGGCGTCGAGATCGGCAGAGCCGTCGCCGTAGGACAGCTCGAACTCCAGTTCGCGCAGCCGCATGAGTTCGCGGTCGAGCCAATAATCGGGTAAGTCCTTGCCGGTTTGCAAGTCGTCTTGCAGAGTTGCGAGTCTTGCGCGGGCACTGTTGAGGTGGCCCTCTCGATAGTCAGCGTGCACAACCGGGAGCAGGACCCGGATGTATTTCTCCCTGAGCGAAGGCAGATGAGGATCGATCGCCATCGCTCTTTCGAGCTGTTCCAGGCCTCGGTCCACCTCCCCGCGCTTCACATTGCGCGCCCCCGCGCAGTGCAGTATGTGGGCGTTATCCGAATGCCGCTCGGCGAGTTCGCTCAATAGCGTATCGACACCCGACTCGTCCTTCGCGAGCAGGAGAGCGTCATGCAACAACATCCCCGCCCGGTGCTGCTCCGGGTCAAGTTCCCATGCCTCTCGCAGATGGTCGATCGCCCACCGCAGTTCGACTTCATCCTGCGGATTATCCAAGTTATGAAGCTCGGACATGACGAGTTCCGCAAAGTGGACCCGGGCGCGGGCCTGCACGGCTTTCGGCACGGCGAAGTTGGTAAGAGCAGAGAAGTAACTAACCGCGAATTCGTGGCAGCATGACAGGCAGTTGCAAGGCAGATCCCATCTCTCAAAGATAGCCTGAGCATAAGGGAACCAATTGGGGTTATTCTGACTGCCCTGCATTTTTTTCTCAATGCATTCGGCCAGGTCGTCGCGCCCGACCTTGAACAGGTTCGCGAAATGATCGCAGACTACCTGCTCTACCAGCGTCCTTTCCGCCCGGTAAAAACCGAATTTTAAGGCTCCTAATTCAAAGGCCTGTACGGTTTTGCCCTCGTGCAGATAAGCGTCGACCTGCCGCAGTTCGGGAATCCGATCGGACGCGGCGACATCGTGCAGGGCGAAGATGCCGGCGAGTTCGTCTCCCGCTTCGGTGGCCTCTGCTTCGCAGAGCTTGCGCAGGCTGCGGACGATGTGTCCGCTGACTGGCCCGGGTTCACCCAGCCGCTCAAGACAGGCAGAGATCTCTTCGTCCCGTCCGGAATACCAGGCATCGAGGGCGCGCAGGATCAGTTTCCAGTGGGCCAGCAGCGATTTCCTGCTGATCGCCGCCGATGCCTGGTCGAGTTGATCCGTATCGCCCCGGCAGATCGCCTGCAGGCCCGAGCGCACTGCCAAGAGCGTTTCCACTTCGGGGTTCGATCGGAGGGAGGCGGGGGGTTCGCTGTCCGAGAAAATCAGGTACTCCAGCGGCAGGACTCCGAAACCACGCCCGTCGGCTTGCCGGCTTTCGACGTTCTTCCATGAAAGCTTCGCCACCATTTCCCGATCTCCCTGCAATACGGCGCGCCGAAGCTTGAGGGATTCCAACCGCTCCGGAGGCAATTGGTCGCGCAGATTTGCAAACAATTGATCGGCGGACTCATACAGTTTCCGCGTGACGAATCCCTCCCAGCGCTGCACCTGGATGCCCGTCAACGCGTCGTCGTATTCGCCGGGATGCCGCTTGTTGAGTTCCTTGTAGGCGGTGACCGCTTCTTTCCATTGACCGCGAGCGCAGGCGAGCTCGGCTGCCCGCAGGAGGTCGGCGTCGCTTTGCTTTCTGATGTTCGCTTTGTTTTTCGATTTCTTTTTGCCCACTAGGTTACAACTGCTAGGCGGCGGGAGGCGTTCCGTAAACTCAAAAATTGAAAACTTCCGCTATCAGCTCAAAGACCACCCTATTCTGATAGAACCCATACGCTCCAATTTTTCGTCCTTTTTTGGGGCGGCCGCAAGCTTCGTGAGCTCATCAAGGATCACTGCAGCGAACACTTCACGCTAACGGACTCAAAACCTGGGCTGAGGACTTGATAGACGGGGCAATTCTCCGCCGTTTCCATGACTGCCGCCTTGAACTGCTCTTCCGTGTATTCGGGTAAAATCGCCTCCACCGTGAGCTTCAAATCGGTCACCTTCGGGCCATCTTCCTTGATCGACAAGGTAACCTCCGCTTTGACTCTCAACTTCTCTGCCTCCTGTCCGTCGTCCTGCAGGGTCTTGCTCAATGCCATTCCAAAGCAGGCGGACGCCGCAGCAGCCAAAAGCTCTTCCGGATTCGTTTCGTCCGCATGTTGATTTACCCTCTTCGTAAAGGAAAATCTTTGCTCGGTGAGCACACGGCTTTCGGTCGAAACCAGGCCATGGCCCTCGTCGAGGTTTCCTTTCCAGTTCGCATCGGCGCTTCGAATGATTTTTGTCATCGTATTTACTCCTCCTTTTTTTGATTTGGGTTTCGTGTTGTCAGCCTCTTCGGGTGCGACTCTTCCCGAACTCGTTCCGAGATTTTTCGGGATCTACTATTCTTACGGCTGGCATAAACGGGAAACTGTATCGCGAATACCATGCCAGATCTCTCCTCGAAAACCGCGATCGCCCCCAACCCCGTGCTGCAAGCGGTTTGGAAGAGAATAAACGCTTTCGATAAAACAGTCCCGGACTTGCAAAACGCAACGTTCCGCAGGGCCTCGGCCCGTATTCTGCATACCTAAGCTTCCGAATCGCTTCCGGGCCGGGAAGAGTTCTGAAACCTCCGCAGGCTAGCATCAGCGATGGGAAAACGCGACGTGGCGAGGCCGACTTCTGCGACCCGGAAATTCAATTGGCACGAAGATAGCGACGCAAACAAAATGAGCGATCCAATGGCTTTTCAACAGAAGGAACACAGATGAATATTCACATCGAAGGTTATATTCGAGGCAGGGTGCAGGGCGTCAACTTCCGCGATTCGACGCGAACCTTCGCCAAATCGATCGGGCTGGACGGTCTAGTCCGGAACGAACCCGACGGCAGCGTCTATATCGAAGCCGAGGGAAACCAGGATCAACTCGCTGCCCTCCGCGAGTGGCTTGAGGACGGTCCCTCCGCAGCCGATGTCGAAGAGATCGACCTCCGCGAAGGCGACCTCCGTCATCACGAGGATTTTACCGTCGAGGGTTGACCTGGTGCCGCACTCCCAGCCTTGAAAAAATACAACGAACGAGAAATCCCCCTGATCAATGAGCCAATCCATGCAAACCTACAATCGAGCTGAGATCGACAAGGCGCGAACCTTGCTTGACGGCTTTCTAGACCGCACGGGCATCTCTGGCCCCGACGACGGGCAAGGGACCCGGTACCTCTGGACCGATGCGTTCGCCGTGCAAACCTGCTTCGGCCTCGCAAACGCCCTTGAAGCCCCCGAATATCATGCATACGCCCTTGCCCTGATCGAGGCTGTCCATACCCGACTCGGCAGGCACCGCAAGGACGATCCCAACGGGCGCAGCGGGTGGATCAGCGGCCTTCCGGAGGCAGAGGGGCACAAGCATCCCACGCTCGGTGGTCTCCGGATCGGAAAACCCAGTCCCGAACGCGCACTCGGCGAACCGATCGACGAACACCGTGAGTGGGAGCGGGACGGGCAGTATTTCCACTACTTGACTCGATGGATGCAGGCCCTGCTGCGGGCCTGGCGGGAAACCAGCGACGAGCGATACGCGATTTGGGCCGGCGAACTCGCCGAAGCTTCCTCTGCCTTCGTCATTACTACCGGCCCGCAATTGCGCATGTATTGGAAAATGAACGTCGATCTATCGCGTCCGCTCATCACTGGCATGGGTGCCCACGATCCGCTCGACGGACTCGTCTGCGTTGATGCCATTCGGCGCGAAGCTCCCCGGCAAAGCGCCAAACTGAAGTCGCTTCAGGATGAGTTCGCCGCTCTCTGCCGTAACAAAGTTTGGGCCACGCCGGATCCGCTCGGAATCGGCGGTCTCCTTCTCGACCTTTCCCACCTCTGCGCCCTCACGGCCAGAGGCGAATCTCCGCCGGAACCTCTGACCATCACCGATTTGCTGATGGACGGCGTTCAGAGCCTGGACGACTTCTTCGAGGGCTACCGCAGCTCACTCCCCGCTAAGCAGCGATTGGCCTTCCGGGAATGCGGTCTGTCCCTGGGCCTTCGGGTTCTCAACGCTTGCATGGAGAATGGCCTGCTCGCCGGGTTCCCGACAGAACAGCTCCAGCCGATTGAGTCGCTTGCGGACGAAATCGAGGCATTCTGGACCGATCCGACCCACCGCACAGCCGAGACCTGGACCGATCACGAGGACATCAACGCGGTCATGCTGGCGGCGAGTCTCGCAGCGACAGAAGAACCCTGGGCCTATACCGTATATTCATCATGAAACATCACCGTGCTGCAGGGCGACGGCTATTTTGGGTTTGCGGAAGATGCGCCCTATGACACGATTGTCGTGACCGCAGCCGCCGAACACATCCCCCCACCCCCGCCCAACAACCCTACCCTGAAAGGGTTGCATCGGGCCGAGTATCCTCATACACAACCAATCTTCTAATTTCGGAGATCATGCCGCAGTCATTATATAGGGGGATTTCAGCCGATTGACTAAAAACTTGAGCATAGAATGAGGTGGAATGAAAACCTTCGAAATTGCCTGTTTCTGGAGCATTTCGATGAATTACCATCGTTCAAAAACCTGCAGTAATTGTTCCAATCGTTCGAAATTGCTATTCCTGACCGTTCTTTTTGCCATTCTTTGGCAGTCGTTCAGGCCATCCCTAACCCACAAAATCGGCTCCAATATTAATCTCGAACAAACGTAATTCCCGGCTTGGAACACTCGGTCAACGCCGAGGAAATGCCCGGGTGAGTTGGTGCTTTTCAAAGCCTGCTATCTTGGGATGATTTTTCGTTGGCAACCCACGGAATAAACCTTCGGCCTCTAATCCCAGTTGCTTGAATATCTCTCGGGATCTGGAGTTGGAAACAATCTCAAGCAAGGCACCTAAAAGGTTGACCACATCCCGTTCTGTGCGCCCTCCTTCGGCCAAAGACCTTATCATTTGGTCGAACATCCTTCGTCGCTAGGAAACGGGAAAAATCTTCCGGAGGTCTTGGATCTGAATCCAAAGGATTCATGACAACCTAAAGGTGCCCCATCAACACCGGAGGGGCAGATTCCCTGTGAATTGAGTTAGACTCTTGAACATCCGTTACTTGCTTGAGTCCCAAGTCCAGTGCAAGGTTATCGTATTCGCGACATTCCTTTTTAAAACGAGCGAGATCCCTCGGCTTGTGGATATGCGCGGGCAGCTTGGGCGAAAACGCTCGAAACGCCTTAAATAGGCCGGCAGCATCATCCCCTTTCTGCGCATGTTCGCGGATTATGGTACGGGCCGCCTCCCGGAGCAATTCAGTGGAAGTCTTGGACTCTTTCTCCGCAACCAACTCAAGCATCTCCAGGACCGCTGCGTGCTCGGCCACGGTTTTTCGTTTTTTCGATCTAGCGAGTTGATTCGGCATTAAGATAAAAAGGTTGATTCAACCTAAAGAACCGAGTTTGAAAGGCAAGCAATTTCGAAAAATCTTTGGCGCAGACTCCACCGCCAAATCCGGAAAAAAACTTTACTTTGGTAAAGTTTTTATGGCGGAAGGGGAGGGATTGGCGCTTCGCTTTGTCGTCGCAGGCTCCTCGGTACAAACCTTCGGTTCGAATCATGGTTGTTCGATTTTCGCTTCGCGAAGGCCGCCTTTGGCGGAAGGGGAGGGATTCGAACCCCCGGAGGCTTTCACCTCAGCGGTTTTCAAGACCGCCGCAATCGACCACTCTGCCACCCTTCCTGTTAGACAAAAACCAAATCGCCTTCTCGAAACTTTTTCAAGCCTTGATCAGACCAATAATACGAAACTCGCCAAGACCCACACTCGATCACTTTCCGGTTCACCAAAGATGGGCATCGACTTTAGCCTTGTATTGTGGCCATCTGGAGGATTTTCTAGAGGGTTTTTGCAGGATTCATGATTCCCGAGCACTTTGACCCCTCCCACAACACCAGCCGTCGTATCGGTTTAGTGAATAAGGTGTTGGGCACGCTGGGGACCCTCTTTATCATCGCAGCCCTGATTGTGATCGAAAGCGATTTTGTGATCAAGGGGAAGGGGGTCGTCGGGCACGAGGACGACGTACCCGTGT
Source organism: uncultured Puniceicoccaceae bacterium (assembly GCA_964633135.1). Taxonomy (GTDB): domain Bacteria; phylum Verrucomicrobiota; class Verrucomicrobiia; order Opitutales; family Puniceicoccaceae; genus Puniceicoccus. The sequence continues at coordinate 12,910 of CAZWFJ010000066.1, forward strand.
TCGCGCGGCGAGCCGGGGTAGTAACCGAGGTATTTGCGAAAGAGGGCAACACGGTGGAAAAGGGCAGCCCGATCCTGCGTCTGGCCGACCCCGAACTGGAGGCGAGACATCTGGCTCTTGAGCGGGAAAGAGCCAGGCTGCTGCAAAATCTTGCGACCGCTCGCCAGCGTCTGGAGATCCAGAAGATACAGCCTGCGGAGGCGGATGTCCTGGCGGCACCCGAACGCTTACGGCTACTGAACTCGATCATTGAGGCGCGCAGCGAGGTGCTCGCAGCAATCGAAATTCTCGACAGGCAGGGTCTGGCCTCGAAGTTCGAGCTTCGCCGGGAGCGGGTTGAAAAGTTGCAGAGCGAGATCCAGGCCGCTGAAGCAGCAATTCAGGCAGAGTGGCTTTCGAACGACCTGCCCGCTCTCAAAGACAAGGAACTGGAGGCCTTTATCTCGGGAACCCTTGCGGAGGTCGAGGCTCTGGAGAAAGAGCTGGAATGGATCAAGGCCGAGACCGATGGCGGATTGATTCATTCGCCGATCGCGGGCCGTCTCGCGGTGCTGGAATTTCGCTATCCTGGGATGGCCGTGCCGGAGGGCGGCTTTCTGTTTCGAGTTATCGACCCGTCGAGTCCGAAGGAAGTAGAGGCGTATTTTGACCAGCGCGACATCGACCTGCTGCGGCCCGGCCTGGAGGCCCGCGTTCAAAGCGCGGTCAACAATTCTCTGGTTGTCGGCCAGATGCGTGGGAGTATCGCCGAAATCGCCATGGTTCCGGAAACCGGACCCGATGGCCCCGTCTTTGAAGTCGAACTCACTCTGGAGGAGGACCGCCAGACCTTGGTCCCGGGATCCGAGGTGGAAGTAGAGATTTTGCTCGGTCGCCGAAGCCTGCTCGAACTCATCCGCGACGCGATATCTGGCACAGGCACCCGCGAGCGCCTCCGAGCCGCCGATGAATCCGCCGAAGAAACCGGAAACGAACCGCCGCCCCGCCAATGACCCACCAACCGGACAAGAACCCATCTGGCCCAAAGGATGCCAAGGATCTGCTAGGCTTTGTATTCGCGCACAAAAAGCGCCTGATGCCGGGTGTCGCGGTTGCCTGCCTGCGTTCCCTGATGGTCGCCCCCCTTCCCTTTTTCTTCCAGATCATCATTGATGATTACGTCCGCAATTCGAACGTGGGCGGCATCCTGAAAATCTCCCTACTGATGGCCGGATTGCTGACCCTCCACTACGTTCTCTCGATCGAGGGTGCCCGGATCTTCGCCCGCGAGGTCTCGCAGATGATCGCCAACCTGCGCAGCCGGGTTTTCCAGAAGCTCCAGTTTATCCATTTTGGCTATCTCGACAGCACCAAAAGCGGACGGCTGGTCTCGAAGTATGCCTTCGACACGCAGAAAGTCGAAATGGCGATCATGCCCATGGTGAACCAGCTGCTTCCGAATCTTCTCTACTCGGGCAGTGTCATTACCATCCTCTTTATTCTGAATTGGCAGCTGAGTCTCGTCGTCCTCGCCATCGTTCCGCTCTACGTGGTCAGCAAGATATTCTTCTTCAAGCGAATGAAGATATCCAACCACGAAAATCGAGTTGCCCAGGAGCGCCTCACCGGGACTGCCACCGAGTACATCTCGGCCCTCAAGCTGGTCCGGGGCTACGGCGAAGAGGACCAGGCCACGAACACCCTGGAGAGTTCGAGTGCCCACTACATGCACTCGCGGGTGAATCAGATTATGGTCAATTCGGTCTTCGGCACCTTTGCCCACGTCAGCACCCAGTTTCTCAACGTGGCGGTGGTTGCAGGCGGGGCGTGGCTGGCGGTCTCCGGGACCCTCACCCTCGGCACCCTCTTCGCCTTTCTCGCCGGACTCCCCATCATCCTGATGCCGATTCAGATGTTCATTCAGTTCAGCCAACAGTTCTTCATCGGGCGAGAAAGTTACATCAGCCTGCGGGAGCTAATCGACAGCCAATACGTCGAAGAATGGAAAGGCACCCGCCAAATCCGCCATCTTGCCGGAAGGATCACTTTCGAAAATGTCACCTTCTCCTACTCGGGTTCGGACCGGCCCGCGCTCTCCGGGATCAACCTCGATATCCAGCCCGGGCAACACGTGGCCTTCGCCGGCCCCTCGGGCTCCGGCAAGAGCACCACGGCCAACCTCATTCTCGGACTCTACAAACCCCAAACCGGCGTCATCCGCATCGACGGCCTCCCACAGAACGATCTGGATATGCGGTGGCTACGCCGGCAATGCGCGATCGTCATGCAAGAGAGTCTTCTGCTTTCGGGCAGCGTGCTCGACAACATTCGCTTCGCCCGGTGGGACGCCAACGACGAGGAAGTACGCCACGCCGCCGAGCAGGCCAACGCCCTTGAGTTTATCGAGGCTCTTCCCTCCGGCTTTCAAACCCGGATCGGCGAACGCGGAGCCAGCCTTTCCGGAGGACAGCGCCAGCGCATCTCGATCGCCCGCGCCATCCTGCGCAACCCCCGTATCCTCATTCTCGACGAGGCCACGTCCGCCCTGGATTACCACAGCGAGCGCCTCATTCAAGAGGCCCTGGAGCGCCTGGCCACAGGGCGCACGGTGATCACCATCGCCCACCGCCTCAGCACCATCCAATCCGCCGATCAAGTCGTCGTCCTACGGGAGGGCGAGATCGTCGAAACCGGGCGCTTCGAAGAGCTGAAAACGGGATCGGGCTATTTCTCCACCCTGGTCGCCGCCCAAACCTGAGGCGGCTGAGACCGGGCATCCCGCCCTGAGGCGGATCACGGGAAAGGCCGACTACGCTTCGGGCGAAAATTCATTGTGCGACAAACCACTGGCGAACTTCGGTGCCTCTCCCCATTTTTTTGGTGCCCGGGGAGGGACTTGAACCCTCACGCCTTTCGGCACTGGATCCTAAATCCAGCGTGTCTGCCAATTCCACCACCCGGGCGACGCGAGGAAGAAATTTTTTGATACAGTATGGCGGGATAGACGGGACTCGAACCCGCGGCCTCCGGCGTGACAGGCCGGCGCTCTAACCAACTGAGCTACTACCCCAAGCAGGAAAAGAAATGAGCTTGGCTTTCTCCCTACGAGAGTCAAGGGTGTTCTCGAAAGAAAATGCGGAAAGGTCGCAATTTTTTCTGCGGGGTTTCTGCAAGGTAGCGACTTCTACCTTGCAGAGCCTTTGCAAAGAAATTGCATCCAGGCGGAAAATTGGTTCTCGCCTCTCCGGGGAAATGCGCGGATATAAAACCCCATGAACCGCACGCTTCCCCAGGAGCACTTCCGAATCCGCAGTGTCCCGAATCTTTTCGCAAGGAAGAAAACTCCGATACAGCAAAGCCTTGACTGAGCAAAATTGCACGAAACGATTTGGGGGGACGGACGTGCCGATCTTCCGTCCGTCCCTGGGCCGCCGGCTGCTCCTCTATCCGGCTCTGCTCCTGATCAGACTCTGGGCACTGACCTTGCGGATCAGGATTGATCCTGCGGAACTGGAGAAAGCGACCTCGGTCAAGGTGCCGGCGATCATTCTTTTCTGGCACAATCACATCTTTCTCGCCGTGATTGGAAAGAGGAAGTTTAAGCGTCCCTTTCGGATGTCGGCGATCGCGAGCACCAGTCGCGACGGGGCGTGGCCTGCGGCGATCTTTCACATGCTCGGGGTAACGATCATCCGCGGCTCCGCTCATCGTCGCGGGATTCGGGCCGCGAGGGAAATGCTGGCCGTCCACAAATCGGGCCAGGATCTTTGCCTGACCCCGGACGGCTCCCGCGGCCCGATCTATCATCTCCGCCCGGGTGCGGTCTTCCTCTCCCTACAGGCCGATTCACCCTTAATTCTCGTAGCAGCCACCTTTCACCGTGCCTGGCGCTTCCAGTCGTGGGACCGCTTTTACCTACCCAAGCCTTTCAGCCGCATTGACGTGCGCTTTCATAAAATCGAGTCGGCGGAGCTGGCTGCCATTCCCACCGAAGAGGAGGCCTGTGCCTTCTTGCAGGATCATCTGCGCAAGATCACTGATGACCCCGAGGTTGATTTCCCAGACGGATGATAAGACCAGCTAAAAAGCGAGCAATTCCGGGTGCGGGAAAAGGCATTGCCAACCTAGCCCGAAAACGATTAGAAACGCTCCCATAAATTCAAATGACTTCCTCGATGGAAACAGAAACTTCATCCAACGGTCCCGATAACACGGACACCCTGCCTCTCACCGTGGCCAATAAAATGGGCATACATGCCCGCCCTGCTGCGATGATTGTTCGCATCGCAAACCGTTTCCCCGGCGATGTCTGGGTGGAGAAAGACGGTGAGAAGGTGAACGGCAAAAGCATCATGGGCCTGATGATGCTGGCGGCGGGTCCGGGTTCGGTACTTCGATTCACAGCCGAGGGTGGCGATGCGACCGAATTCAAAAAGGAGATGACCGACCTCTTCGAAAAGAAATTCGAAGAAGCATAACGGCCTCCCCTACCCGATCAATCCAGTGGCAGCGGCAGCAATAGCTGCTCACCGGTAGAGCCTGCTTCGGAAAACCTGACCCCCACCCCGAGCAACCGGGCACCCAGGGTGCTTCGCGCAAAAGCTTCGCGGGCCAGTGCCACCGCGATGGGCAGATTCCAGCCGACACCGCTGCGCGTAACCGTGGTTTGCGTAAAGTCGGTGAACTTCACCTTCACAAACAGCCCGTTGATTCGATCTCGCAATTCCGGTCGGGTGGCGAGATCGGCAATCAGCTCCTCGTGTAAATCCCCGATTCTCTCCACCAATTCTTCGCACGTTCGAACCTCCTCACTGAAGGTCCGCTCATTACTCAGGGACTTGCGAATCCGGGTCGGCTGGACCTCCCGGTCATCCTGCCCCCGGCATTGACGGTAGAGTTCGGCCCCAAATTTACCAAAGGCCTCTTCCAACTCCCGGAGCGGGAACTCCTGGAGATCCCGGCAGGTGCGACACCCCATCTGCGTCAGCTTCTCCTCAGCGCGCTTTCCCACTCCCCAGAGACGGCGGACGGGAAGTTCCTCCATAAATCGGTCAATCTGGGCCGGGCGGATCACGAATTGCCCGTTCGGTTTGTTCCAGTCGCTCGCGATTTTCGCCAGCAACTTGTTTGGAGCGACCCCGGCCGAAGCGGGGAGCCGAAACTCGGTGCGAATCGTCTGGCGGATCTCCGAGGCGATCTCCGTGGCGGGACGATCCAAAGCCGTCACATCGAGATAGGCCTCATCGAGAGAAAGGGGTTCCACCAAGGGCGTGTAGGAGTGAAAAATCCCGCGAATCCCCTGGGAAATCTCTTTGTAGCGATCGAATCGGGGGCGGACAAAGACCAAGTCTGGACAACGCTGCACGGCCATAAAATTCGGCATGGCCGACCGGACACCAAAAGAGCGCGCCTGATAATTGCAGGTACACACCACTCCCCGACGCCCGGTGCCGCCAACAGCGAGCGGCACCTTTCGCAACTCCGGTCGGTCCCGCATCTCCACCGCCGCGTAGAAGCAATCCATGTCAACATGGATAATCTTGCGAACGGGAGATGTGGGCCGAGGATCAGTCACCGACCACCAGCAAGGAGACTGCGGAGAAATCGTTCCAGATCAAAAGCGCGAGGTAGAAAACCGAGAGCGACAAGAGAAGCAGTCCGACCGTCCGGGTGAACTCCGCATATTTCTTGCGAACCCGCCCATTGAAATACCTACGGTAGAGCCGGTCCAGATTCGGGCCATCCTCATCGTAAAAGACAAAACGAAGCCCAAAGCCGCCCATCAGGATCGCAAGACAGATTTCGAAAACCAGCAGTAACAATTCAATATTCATAGGGGATCTTGTTTCCCCTATCACAACGTCCGCTAAATGAACAGCATGAAAATCCGACCTCCCAGATTTCGGGTGCAATTTTTTGTGCGGGGTTTCTGCAAGGCAGAAGCGGCATCTTGCCGCAATGGCACTCGGTTAAGCGATGATTCGCTATCGAAATCGGGGTCGGGATCGTACCGAGCGGAGCGACATCAACAAATCGAGAATTATTAAGTAATTGCTTAGCAACAGGTAATAATAATCGAAACCCGATAGCGATTTCGATTCAGGCCTTAACCGAGTGCCATTGAAGCCATGCCTCACGTAGGTGGGTTGATTCAGCGCCCACCGGGGCCGGCCTAGCCGCTTACCGCCCTCCTCACGATCTCCTGCGTCGCCGCGACCCTGC
>CAZWFJ010000067.1:0-19037 GCA_964633135.1 uncultured Puniceicoccaceae bacterium
ACCCCCGAGAAATCGGCCACCTGCCAAATCATCTTCCGCAGCACCTCCTTCTCCACATCCCCAAACAATATCTCCCCATTCACCGTCCGACTCATCAGGTGAAAATAGGCAAGATTATCCCTAGCAGTGAAACGTTTCTTCCTTTTCATGCCACCAGCCAACAGGACCAGGAACCCCTCGTCAATTTAATTCTACCAGGAAAACAAAATCTGGATCGCTCCGTGTAAAGTAGCAATGTTAGATCTCGTTTTCCGTTAAACATTTCTCAAATTTAGATCTGCTAACAAGAATGAGCGCAAAGAGCCATTTATTTACCTGGTTTAATTCTTGCAGTGTTGCTTCTCAGTTGCAAATTACCATATGCTCAATCGCACGTGCCGTGCCAGCGAACTAAATACCGTCGCCCTATCGACAACAGTTATTCTCTGAACGCCCCTTGGTGCTCGCCCTCTCTGCATTCATTCTTCAACCTACCGAAATGCTCTATCCACAAGATTCCGAAACCCGGCAAACCATCCCGCTCGACGGCGTCTGGCGCTTCCAGGCCGACGCACCCAATGTCGACCGCAATTCAGCCTTCGCCGCCGCACCACTACCAAAGCCACAGCCCATGCCGGTGCCATCCAGCTTCAACGAGATCAGCCAGGACGCAGCTCTACGCGACCACGTTGGATGGGTCTGGTACGAGCGCGACTTCTTCGCCGCACCAGATTGGCAAAGCAAGCAACTTCGCCTTCGGGTCGGTGCGGCCAACCACAAAGCGGTCGTTTACGTGAACGGGGTCGAGATCGGCAGCCACCACGGCGGATTCCTTCCGTTCGAACTGCCGCTGACCCCGGCCATTAAGTGGGGCGAACGCAACCGTCTCACCATCGCGGTGGACAATCGCCTGCACCTCGAAGGCCTTCCCATGGGCGATGTGCAAGTTTATGACGATCCGGAGGATCGGATGCACCCTGTTGGCCACACGGTGCAAAACATCTATTTCGACTTCGCAAATTACAGCGGACTTCACCGTCCTGTGCGTCTGCTCCTCTTGCCGATGGAGACCGTGATTGAGGATATCCGCGTCACCACTGGCCTAAAGGACGGCAACGGTACCGTCGAATACACCATCGAAACTTCAGGCTCGCCAGTCGCCAGCATACACGTCCTCCTGCGCGACCGCGATGGAAACGAAGTCGCCTCAGCAATCGGAGCCAGCGGTTCCCTCCCCGTCGCCGAGGCCCGCCCCTGGAGTCCTGCTGATCCCCATCTCTACGAGTTGCAGGTTTCCGTCAAATCCGCCGATGGCAGCCTCCTCGACTGCTATCGAGAGCGCGTCGGCATCCGCACCATCGAGGTGCGCGGAACCGAATTTCTTCTCAACGGAGCGCCGATCTACTTCAAAGGCTTCGGGCGTCACGAAGATTCTGATCTCCGCGGTCGCGGCTACGACGACGCCGTCATGGTCAAGGACTACAACCTCATGAAATGGATCGGCGCAAACAGCTTCCGCACTTCCCATTACCCTTACGCCGAAGAGCAACTTCGGATGGCGGACGAACAGGGCTTTCTTGTCATCGACGAGGTGCAGGCGGTCGGCTTTGCCACCTGGTCCAACGAGCGCTCGGTCTACCGCGACCAAGTCAAGCCGGAGACCCATAAACACCACCAGGAACTCCTTCGGAAACTCGTCGCCCGTGACAAGAACCACCCCTGCGTTGTCATGTGGTCGGTTGGCAACGAGGTCAACTCCCAGGAACCCGGCTCGCGCCCCTACTTCGAGCCGATCTTCGCGCTCGTTCGCAAGCTCGACCCGACTCGTCCAGTAACCTGCGTCGAGCAAGGCCTTATTCGTGCCAGGGACAGCCATATCCTTGACCTCAATGACGTCGTCTGCGTCAACCGCTACTATTCTTGGTATGAGGACTGCGGCCAACTTGATCTTATTACAGAGCAGGCTCGCAAAGATTTGCTCGAATGGCACGAGATCTCGGGCGGCAAACCGGTGATGGTCACAGAATTCGGTGCCGACACGCTTCCCGGCTTCCATAGCGACCCGCCCCAGATGTTCTCCGAGGAATACCAGCGGGAGTATTATCGCCTCCACTTCGAGGTCTTTGACCAATACCCTTGGTTCATCGGCGAGCAAGTCTGGAACTTTGCTGACTTTGCCACGAAACAGGGTTTTTTCCGCGTCGGCGGCAACAAAAAAGGCATCTTCACCCGTCAACGTCAACCCAAATCCGCCGCGTTCCTCCTCAAAGACCGCTGGAGCCCACTCGAGGAAAAATAGAACACTTCGGGCAAGAAGCGTTCCGCATCTGCGGTTAAACCATTCTTACGAAAATGCCTCGGTAAGAGGTTGATTCAGTTGAGGATTCCGTTCTAGCCTTTTTTTACTATGAGTGCCACGGATTTAGAGACCTCCCCCAGACCCAGGGTTGCCGTTATTGATTACGGAATGGGAAACTTGCGAAGTGTGGCCAACGCGATCGAGAAGGTGGGGGGCGAGGTTACCATCGTAGACCGTCCCGCAGGAGAGGACTGGGAGGCAATGATACTGCCGGGGGTGGGAGCCTTGGGCGACTGTGTGTGCGGGCTGCAGGCTGCGGGACTGGATGGCTGGATTCGGGACTGGATCACGGCGGATCGTCCGTTTTTTGGAATCTGTCTCGGGTTGCAGGCTCTTTTCGACCACTCGGAGGAGGGCGACGTGGCAGGGCTGGGAATTTTCCGGGGGAGGGTCCGCCGTTTCCGGATTGATCGTTCACTGAAGGTCCCCCACATGGGTTGGAACTCCGTTTCCTTTGCCGATGATCAGGATTCCTTGTGCGCTGGACTGCAGAACGGAGACCAGTTTTATTTCGACCACACCTATTATGTGGACCCGGAGGAGGGAGGCTTTGCCTGGGGCCTGACCGACTACGGGGGACCATTTGTGAGCGCAATTCGCCGGGGAAATTGTGTCGCCACCCAGTTTCACCCGGAGAAAAGTCAGGCTAAAGGTTTGCAAATTTACCGAAACTTCCTGAACCATTCCAGCAGTGGATCTCGATTCGCTGCCTGACTCCTCCCTCAACTGTTCTTGGACCCAAAATGGAAGACAACGTAACTCTCAATATCGGAGAAAAATCCTACAACTGTCCGGTTATCATCGGAACGGAAAACGAGAAGGCTTTCGACATCCGAAAGATTCGCGCCGACTCGGGCTATATCTCTTACGACGAGAGCTACGGCAACACCGGTTCCTGCCAGAGCAAGATCACCTTCATCGACGGGGAGAAGGGGATTCTTCGCTACCGTGGATACCCGATCGAACACCTCGCCAAGGAGTCGTCGTTTCTCGAGTGCACGTATCTGATCATCTATGGAGAGCTGCCAACGAAGTCCCAGCTCGACCATTTCCGGGACAAGGTGCGTCAAAACGCGGCCGTTCATGTTGGCATGGAGCATCATTTCGACGGTTTTCCCACCGGGTCCCATCCCATGGCCATCCTGTCCGGGATGCTGAATTCCCTCGGGTGCTACTATCCAGAGATGTCGACTAACAATCGGCACCAGGACTTGGAGAGCTTCGACGATGCGGCAGCGGTGCTCCTCTCGAAGGTCCGGACGCTGGCAGCCATGTCCTACCGGATGAAAGTCGGGAAGCCATTTATCTATCCGAAGCGGAAGCTGCGCTATTCAGAGAATTTTTTGCACATGATGTTCTCCGATCCTTACGAGGACTTTAGCGACACCTCGGGACTCGCCCACGCATTGGACCTGTTTTTTCTACTCCACGCCGATCACGAGCAGAATTGCAGCACCTCGACGGTGCGGATGGTGGCCAGCGGCGGGGCGAATCTTTTTGCCTCTGTTTCGGCGGGCGTTTGCGCTCTATGGGGACCTCTTCACGGAGGGGCAAACCAAGCCGTCATCCGGATGCTGCAGGAGATTCATGAGTCGGGCGACGACGGTCACCGTTTTATCCGATCCGCTAAATCGGGCGAGGCGAAGCTCATGGGCTTCGGGCACCGCGTGTACAAGAATTACGACCCGCGGGCGCGGATTTTGGGAAAGGCGGCGGAGAGAGTTCTCAGCGCAATCGGCTACGAGGACGATCCGCTTCTTACCATCGCCCGCAACCTTGAGAAAGCGGCCTTGGAAGATGAATATTTTGTCGAGCGCAAGCTGTATCCGAATGTCGATTTCTACAGCGGTCTAATCCTGAAGGCGGCCGGAATCCCGCCCGAATTTTTCACCGTCATGTTCGCAATCGGACGGATGCCAGGCTGGCTGGCCAATTGGCGCGAGGTGGCCTCGGATGAAAAGGCCCGCATCCACCGCCCCCGTCAAATCTATCAGGGGCCCACCGCCCGCGAGTACGTGCCGATTGAGAAAAGGGGCTAGGACGCCGAGGCCACGCGCAGAGCTTCGACTCTGGCCTTTTCCGAAAGCGGTCGTCCCGGGAAACAGACCCGTCCCACCGCTTCCTCAAAGTCGTTCGCGCCCCGAAGGAGGCCGATTTCAAGCCTGAGAAAGTAGATGGGCAGGCCAAAGTCGATATGCGTGCCAATCCGCACTGCGTCCTTTTCGGTGGTGACCAGAAAGTCGACTCCCATTTCGGCGGCACCCTCGCCAATCAACCGCAGCTCGCGGTCCGTGAACCAATGGTGATCGAGGAAACGGCGATTGTATCGAATCGAGGCGCCGTGACTCCGCAAGAACGATTCGAATCCCTCTGGGACGGCGATCCCGCTGAAAGCACCGATCTTGGCCCCTTCAAGCTTTGACATTGGAAGCTTCTCGCGGAGATCGAGGCTTTGCAGGTGGGTGGGGCGGTGGGCGCACTCGATGATTTCCACCTTTGGGTTGTATTTGTGGATGAGGCCCTCCAGCTCATCTGAGGGAGACCCGTCGGACTTGGTCAGAAAGACGTAGGAGGCCCGCCTGAGGTGGCTGATCGGCTCGCGGAGGATTCCCCGCGGGAGAAGGCGGCGGTTTCCGAAGGGATTGGTCTTGTCGACGAGGACGAGATTCATACTGCCCTTGAGCGGCAGGTATTGAAGACCGTCGTCGAGGATCAGGGTATCGCAACCGAAACGGCGAATGGCGTGCGCACCGGCCTTGACCCGATTTTTGTCGACGAGGACATGGACTCCCGGGAGGTTCCGGGCCAGCATGTAGGGTTCGTCACCCGCCTCCTCTGGACCCATCAGCACATTCTCCCCATCGCTCACCACCCGGGGGGGCGGTTCCGAAACATGGGTAAGTGCCCGCCACCATTTCTTGTAGAGGGGTTCCTTTTTACTCTTGTACCCCCGGCTGAGAATGGCGACCTTTCGGCCCTGTTCGTGGAGACTGCGGGCAAATTTCTCAACCACCGGGGTTTTCCCCGTGCCCCCTACGGTGAGGTTCCCCACGACCACGACCAGGCAGCCAAGGGGACGGTTCCGAAAGATGCGGTTTTTGTAGAGAAACCAGCGAAAACGCACGATGGACTCGAACAGGTAGGAGAAACCGTTGAGGACGGATCCCACCACCGCTGCGGCCCGCCCCTTGCGGCGGTCATAGACGACATCGACCAAAAAAATTTCGAGCGCATCGAGACGACTTTTGAACCTCGAATGTTTCTTTGGGGATGAACTCACTCTGGGAAGACTTCGCGGGTTGGATATCGATCGTTCCGGCGGATCAGGCGGAGGGGTGAACCATGCTCATGGGATCAAGTGCGGTGTCCAAGGTCTTCTCGTCGAGCAATCCCTCTTCCAGCACGACTTCCCGGAGGGTCTTGTTTTCGGCAAAGGCCTTCTTGGCGACCTTGGCGGCATTGTCGTAACCGATATACGGGTTCAGTGCAGTAACCAACATCAGGGAACGTTTGACGAGCTGATCGCAAGTCTCGGTGTTCGCCTCGATTCCGGCCACACAGCGGTCGGCAAAGGTGCGCGAGGCATTCGCGAGCACCTTGATCGATTCGTGGAGGCTGTAGGCGATGAGGGGAATCGTAACGTTCAACTCAAAATGCCCGTCGCGTCCGCACAGAGCCACGGTGTTGCCCAAGCCCATGGCATACATGGCCGCCTGGACCAGCATCTCGCTCATCACCGGGTTGACCTTGCCCGGCATGATGGAGGAGCCGGGCTGAGTGGCGGGCAGTGAGATTTCGCCGAGGCCGGAACGCGGTCCCGAGCCGAGGAGGCGAATGTCATTGCCGATCTTCGTCAGGCTTGCAGCAATCGTCGTCAGCAATCCGGCCACCTCGACCGAATCGTCGCGCCCACCCTGGGCCTCAAAGTGATTATCGGCCTCGCGGAAGGAAATGCCTGTTTTGTCGGAGAGAATCCGGGCAACCTTGCCCGGAAATTCCGGGTGGCAATTGATTCCTGTGCCGACGGCCGTACCCCCGATCGGCAGCTCGGCCAAAACTTCGACGGCCTTCTTCGCGCGCGCCACCGACTTGCGGGCCTGGGCCGCGTAGCCAGAAAATTCCTGCCCGAGAGTCAATGGTGTCGCGTCCATGAGGTGGGTGCGGCCGATCTTGACCACCGAACCAAAAGCCTTCTCTTTTTCACCGAGCACACCTGCGAGGTGTTCCAGGGCGGGAACCAGAACCTCTTTCAGCGCGACCGCCACACTCACATGGAGGACGGTAGGAACAATGTCGTTTGAGGATTGCCCCATGTTCACGTGATCGTTCGGATGCACGGGTTCTTTGGCGCCAATGGACTTCCCTGCATAGCTGCAGGCGAGATTCGAGATCACCTCATTGATGTTCATGTTCGAAGAGGTTCCCGAACCAGTTTGGAACACGTCGACCGGAAATTGCTCCAGGTGAAGGCCCTCGATTACCTCGTCGGCGGCCCGGCGAATCAACTCCGCTTTCTCTTCTTCGAGCCGCCCCAGCTCCTCGTTCGCTGTGGCGCAGGCGGCCTTCACCAGGCCGAGGCCCTTGATGAAGCCGTCCGGCATCCGATAGCCGCTGACGGGGAAGTTCAGCACCGCCCGTTGGGTCGAAGCCCCGTAGAGAGCCTCGTCGGCGAGTTGCATTTCACCCATGGAGTCTTTTTCCGTTCGCATACCGAAAAGGATGCGATCCAGGATCGCAAAATTCCAGTTAAAAAAACCGGGAAGGCTCGAAAAAAGAAGACTTGCCCCGAAACCGGGCACGATTTACCCCATCCAGGTCCGTCCTCCGTGAAAGCGTAGGGCGCGGGCCAGGGTGCGGGCGAATGTAGGGCCGCGGAAGATCAATCCGGTGTAGACCTGGATCAAATGCGCTCCTGCGTCGAGCTTTTCCCCGGCTGAGGCGGAATCATGGACTCCGCCCACCCCGATGAGCGGCAACTTGCCGCCCGTCTCCTTCGCGATGAAGCGAACGATGTCGGTTGAGCGGCTCTGGAGGGGTCTCCCCGAAAGCCCTCCCCGCTCGAAGTGATCCCCATTCGGCAGAGCGGTGCGACTGATCGTGGTATTGGTGGCCACAATTCCAGCCACCCCACTCTCGGCCACCACTTCCAGAATCTCCCCAACCTGGCGAAAGCTCAGATCCGGGGCAATTTTGAGAAAGATGGGCAAGGATCTCCCGCCGCGGGTCCGGTTTCGCTCCTCGAGGCCACCCAGAATTTCCAGTAACCGGGATTTCTCCTGCAATTCGCGTAGCCCCTCAGTGTTCGGGCTGCTCACATTCACAGTGAAATAATCGGCCAGATCCGCCAGATGCTCGAAACAGGAAAGGTAATCGGCAGCCGCTCCCTCAAGCGGCGTGTTCTTGTTCTTGCCGATGTTGACACCGACGACACAGGTCCTCTTCCCCGGAGCCGGAAGTCGGCGCAAGCGCTTGGCCATGGCCTCCATGCCCCGGTTGTTGAATCCCATTCGGTTCACGATCGCTTCGCAGTCCGGATAGCGGAAGAGCCGGGGCTGAGGATTGCCGGGTTGAGCCTTAGGAGTAACCGTCCCGACTTCAACATGCCCAAAGCCCATCGCCGCCGCAGCAGGCACAAACTCCGCGTCCTTGTCCATGCCGGCCGCCAACCCCACGCGGTTGGGAAATTTCAGCCCCGCCAGCTCAATGGGGACTCGTCTGGTCTGGTTCAAGCGGGCGAGAAGCCGACAGCCCGGTTGGATAAGGCTGAGGGATTGGAGGAAATTCCGCCCGTATTCGTGAGCCCGCTCAGGGCCGAGCCGGAAAAACAAGGGCCGAAGTACTCTTTCGTAAAATAGATCCATGGGGAGGTCGTGCTGACGCTTGCCACTATAGCATCCGGAAAAATTGCGGAACACAAACACTTTTAGTTTGCATCCGACCGAAATTTGCGGCGTCGAGTGTCTTATGTCACAAGCCAATCCAAAATTGAACTGGTGTATTGCCCGCCTCGGCTCCGACCTGAACTGGTGGGTCGAGGCAATCAGCGACGACATCCACTGGGATGTGGACGGTCTTGGAATCATCGATCCCAGGCAGATTGCTTATATCATGGATCTTCTGGAACCTCTCCAGGAATACCAGCTCGATCCACAACTCTTCGAGAACGCCTTTTTCGGGTTCGCGATCGATAAGGAGATCAAGGAGGGTTACATCCGACTGGTGCGGACCAAGGGTTCGCTCCTTGAGGCAGACGAGCCTCTTTTCGCTCTGCCGGATGTAATCGACGAGGAGAAAGGGCCCTATGCCGACTTTATCAACCACGTCACTCGCCTGCGAGTCGTCATGCTGAACGATTTGATCGATTTCGCCCAGAAGCTGACCGTCGAGGAACTCGAAGAGGAGATCCGCGAACAGCAGAACAGCGATCTCCTCGAAGGGCGGGCTACTCACTTTTTCCAGGAGATTACGTCGATCCTCGAATACGTGCCGGAGGGCTACGAGATTGAGGGCGAAGAGGATCGCAAGGCAACCTCGGAGGAAGACTCCGTCGACGAGGAGCTGTCCGAAATCGACAGCGAAGAGGACGAGAAGATCGAGGAAGACGACACGATGAAGTGGGAGGACGAAGAGGAGGAAGAGGAAGAGGAAGAGGAGATCGACGAGGAGGAGGACGAGGACGAGGAGGAGGCCCCGAAAGGGTCCTGATATCGGGTTGTGGAATTTCTCGCTGACATCGACTTCGTAGACACCATCTGGAGAGAGTCTCTGGAGGGGGTCTGCGGTCCCGCACGCCGCTTCGCGGAGTCCAACAGCCGATCCTCGTTTGCCATCAGCGTGGCGACGAGCATTCGCCTGCTGGCCGGGGCCGGGGCCGACGACGAGGAAATCGTCGAAAGATTCATGAGAGCCTTCCCGGTGATCTCCTTCGACCAGTCCCTGATTGCACGGGCGGCCTCCCTGTTCCGCACTCATGATATCCCATTGGAAACCGCAATGGAGGGCGCGATCGCCAAGCAGCATGATCTGAAAATTCTGACCGGATCCCCTTCGCGCTACCAAGCTTTGCCCGGCATTACTGTGGTCAACTTTCGCGACGAGGTTTCTTGAAGGACTCCGGGTCCGCGTCTGTCGTTTGTTGCGGCGCGCCTTGAAACTCCTCCATCGTCGCATGTCCCGGTCCAGAGATTCCCCGGCGGCGGATCACCTGCGCAATCGTCATGCCCAGGATTTTCAAATCCAGCCAAAGGGAGAGATGGTCGACATACCAAACGTCCATTTCAAACCGGGTTTCCCAATCCAGATGATTTCTTCCATTGACTTGGGCCCATCCGGTAATCCCCGGACGAATCTCCATCCGCCGCGCCTGAAACGCAGAATATCGATCCACATATTGGGGCAGAAGTGGACGCGGTCCCACCAGGCTCATCTCGCCTCTGAGAACATTCCAAAGTTCCGGCAATTCATCGAGACTCGAGGATCGGAGAAATCGCCCGAAACGGGTGAGGCGCAGTTCATCGGGGAGAAGCCGCCCTCCGGAATCACGCTTTGAATTCATGGACCGAAACTTTAAGAGCGTAAATAGACGCGCCGCCCGCCCGGGTCGTAGTTGACGGAAAAGAATCGGCGACCCCAGGAAAATCCTTACTGCGAGGCCCACCAGCAAGAAAACCGGGAGCAAAAGCACAAGAAGAAATATCGCCCCTGCCAGGTCAAAAGCCCGCTTTCCCCACGAACCGTAGATCACCGTTGAACCTCCTCTCCCTCAGCCTCCGGCGGTGGCAAAGCCATCGGAGTCCGAAGAGCTGGCTGTGTCGTCGGTGTACCACTGCGAGGGTTGATGCCCATCTGCAAATCCTGCAAATAACCCTGCATGAGGCTGTATTGCGCGGGATCCTTCGCCGGGTCCATGGTCGCCAGCACCTGGTTCAGCCAGGTCATTGCTTCCCGCTCGCGCCCGGAGTCCAGCAGGATCACTGCCCGCAATCTCGCGTAGAGTGCCCGGTGTGGGGGCCTCAGGTAAGCCATCTTGTAATACTTCTCGGCCTCCCCGGGTTCGTTTAGGACAGTCCAGTAGATCCGGGCTTTCTCCGCCGCAATAGCCGCCGAGTTCGGAAGAAACGCTGAGGCCTCCTCCAAAAAGGCCAGACCCCGCTCCGCCTGCTCCCGCCGAATCCTCTTCTCGACAGACTCGGGAGCCATCCGATTCCGCCCAAACCGCCACACGGGCATGTCATAAACAATCATGCGTGCCGCCTCGATCCAGAAATAGGAATAGTCCGGCTGCAGCCGGGTGACTGCCCGGGCCGTAGTCTCGGTCAACCCATGATTCTGTTCCTGCCAATAGTAATTCGTCTGCAACCAGAGAAAATCCGCCGCCAGGGCGCGGAGTCCCCCCAGAGATCCAATCAAAACCGACTGCCCCATCCCTTCCAGATCACTCAGATCTTGCTGTGGAGGCTGGATGTCTTGCCGCAAGGGCAGCGTAATCGCCCCCGTCAGAAAGCTAGCGAGTACAAACCAGAGTATCGGTGGAATGCGTGCCATAGCTGGGCGGGTCTCTGACCTTCGGACTACAGCTCCCGGCGTTGAAAGAAGCCCACCGCAACCGTCAGGTAAACGATGGTGTAGATCGCCGCATACCCAAACACCCGCAAAAATTCCGGATCAGGCGGCGGTTCGTTGAAGATCCGGAAATCCGGCAGGAAGTAAGCGAGAAAGAATCCCAGCGCAGTAGAAAACACCCCTTGGCCAGCCTGGTAAAAATCAATTGCGAGATGCACCAAATGCGCCGCAAAGAAGAGGGCGAAGCCCATCGAAACTGTATAGCTGAACGAGTTCGCAAACGAAGCCACGGCAAATACCATGCTGCCAAGAACGCAAAATTTCAGGACCTGGAAGAATCCTGCCGTCCACCCCTCGGCGAGAATCTCTTCGAGACTCGCCCGGTTGATCGATGGATCAACCGCAAGCGATTGGCTGCGCCACCAAAGCAGAATGCTCACGAGAATCAACATCCCCAGCACGAAGAAGAGGATGGGTGCCAAAGTTCCAAGAAATTTCCCGAGAAGAAACTGTGATCGCGTTACCGGGCGAGCCAATATCGGCAAGACCGTTCGCTGCTCAATCTCCCGAAAGAAAAGCTGAGACCCCAGGGTTACCACCAGAATCGAGCCGAAGAGGGAAATCGCCCCCTGTCCAAGATCGTTGATAAAACGAATCTCCGCTGAGCCAAAATGGAAATTGGTCAGAAAAACCGAGGCCCCGATCAACGCCGCCCCAAGAAGGCCAAAGATCGTAAACACCCGGGATAGAACAACCTCAGCCCAGGTATGGCGGGCTATCAGCCAAAGCGATCGAAACCATTTCACGCCACATCCTCCTTTTCGTTAGCCCGCACCAGATTCACAAAAACCTCCTCCAGAGAATGGGCCGCTGCCCCACCTTCTTCGACTCGCAATCCCACCGCAGCAACCGCGCCCCTCCCCCTGGCCAAATCCTCACGGCTTTCAAACAAAAGCGATGGCTTGCCCCCTGTCCCCCGAAGAAGTGAATCAAGGGAACCCTGCGCCAGCATCCGACCCCGGTGCAGGATGGCCACCCGATCGCATACCGTCTCGACCTGACTAAGAAGATGAGAGCACAACAACACGGTTTTCCCCTCCGACTTCAAAAAGCGGATCATCTCAGTGATCTGGCGCGCGCCAATCGGGTCGACTCCCGCCGTCGGCTCGTCGAGGATGATCAGATCCGGGTCGTGAACCAATGCCTGGGCCAGCCCAAGTCGTTGTAGCATTCCCTTCGAATAGGTCCGTATCGCCCGCTTCTCCGCCCCCTTGAGACCCACTGTCTCCAAAACCTCCCAAGTCCGGTTCCGCAGCTCCTTTCCTCCCAAGCCAGAAAAACGCCCCATCGAACGCACCAACGCTTCCCCACTCAGATAACCGTAAAAAAAAGGAGCCTCAGGCACGTAACCGATCCGGCGGCGCGACTCCGTGCGTGAGGCCTTTTCTCCCAAAACAAAACACTCCCCAGACGTAGCCCGGACCAAATCAAGGCAGATCTTAATCGTAGTACTCTTCCCCGAACCATTCGGCCCCAACAAACCAAAAACCTCCCCAGGATGCACCTCCAGGTCCAATCCCTCCAATGCCAAAACCGAAGAAATCCGAACCGCCCCGGAACGAAAAACTTTTCGAAGCCCCCTCAAGGTGATCGCACTTTCCATAACCCCGACGATACCATCGAAAACGAACCCGCGAAAAGAAGATTTTTCCTCCCCATCCCCAGAAAGCACCCCATCATTTTAGCTCCGTTCTATTGTAACTTGATGTCTGGAACGGATCCTTGGGAAATTCTTATTTTTCCGAATGAAAAGGTGAACGAATCGGGACAAAACCAAATATTATCACCAATAATCCGAATAACTTCTGCCCGCCCTGGTAAAATTCACCGAGCAGCATGACCAACCAGGTTTGTTTTTTCTGTTGACGATCCCCCCCCTCCTGGGTGGAGCGACAAAGATGAATCAAAGGCACAAAAAGAATTGGTAACAATGCCCACTACCATCGCTGATCCTGAGGCGGATTGGAGGGGACGGAGAGGGCCTTCGTTGTACCCGCAGTTCGGACGATTCGGCACTGAGATTCAGAGGCCCAGAGTTCTCCACTCGAAGCGGCTGCTGCCTACTGGCACCCGATCGCCTTCTTCGGGTTCAATGCCGGAAGTGCCGCACTCCGGTAAAGACCATCGTCATACCCCTCTGGTTTGCCTCTGCGATCACCTCGTCATCCCGAACGGATCCCCCGGGCTGGATCGCAGCGGTCGCTCCGGCATCCGCCGCCGCGGCCAGACCGTCCGCGAACGGGAAGAAGGCATCCGAAGCGATCGCGGAGCCGCTCAGGGAGAGGTCGGCTTCCCCCGCCTTCCAAACCGCAATTCGGGAGCTGTCGACCCGCGACATTTGCCCCGCGCCAATTCCAAGGGTGTGCTCGGCACCCGCGTAAACAATTGCGTTGGATTTGACGTGTTTCACCACGCGCCAGCCAAACATCATCGCCGCCCATTCTTCCTCCGTTGGCTGCCGATCCGTGACGACCTTGCACCCGCCCGGCTGGACACGTCTCTGATCCCGATCCTGCACCAACAGCCCTCCGGCAACGCTACGGATGTCCTGGAGAGATCCGACCCGGAGTCCCGACTGAGCAACGATCAAGCGAAGATTCTTCTTTTTTCCGAAGATTTCCAGAGCCTCTGCGGAGAAGTCGGGGGCAATGATCACCTCGCAGAAGATCTTTGCAATGCGCTCAGCCAGCCCCCCCGTCACACTCTGGTTCGCAACGATGATTCCCCCAAACGGAGCCTGCCTGTCCGTAGCGAATGCTTTTTCCCAAGCCCTGACGAGATCAAGATTCGAGGCGACACCACATGGATTGGTATGCTTCAGAATACCAACGGTCGGTTTCTCGAATTCACCGATCAGAAACGCCGCCGCTGAGATATCAATAATGTTATTAAACGAAAGCTCTTTCCCCTGCAATTGCCGGAAGGCCTCGAAAAAGCTGCCATAAAGGGCGGCCTGCTGGTGGGGGTTTTCGCCATAGCGCAACTTCTGTTCCAGCTTTTCCTCCATGCGGTAAACTCCGGGGAATCCAGAGATCGCCCCGAGATCGGGTTCATCGCTCTCCGAACTCTCCAGATAATCCGCGATGGCACGATCATACTCAGAGGTCCTCCGGTAGACCTTGCGGGCCAAACGCCGGCGTAAATCCCGCGAACCGCCCGGCCCATGATCCCGAAACGATTGCAAGACCTCCCCGTAGTCAGAAGCCTCACAAACCACAGTCACCGATTCAAAATTCTTCGCAGCGCTTCGCAGCATGGAAGGTCCACCGATGTCGATGTTCTCGATGGCGTCCTCCTCACTGACTCCGCGCGTGGCCACGGTTTCCTCAAAGGGATAAAGGTTCACCACAACCAGGTCAATCATCTCAATCCCCTGCTCCTGCGCCTGTGACAAATGCTCAACTTTGTCGCGTCGACAAAGAAGACCGCCATGCACCTTTGGATGCAAGGTCTTTACACGCCCCTCCATGATTTCGGGAAATCCCGTTAATTCACTAACATCCGAAACCTCCATCCCCTCCTCCCGAAGCAGCCGAGCTGTGCCTCCTGTGGAGAAAATTCGAAAATGGAACGAATCGACAAGCTCCCGCACAAAAGGAGCGAGGCCCGTTTTGTCCGAAACCGATATGAGCGCGTTTTTTTTCATCCTCCAAGGTCTACCCCCATCGACGTTCACTCGGCAACCTTTTCATTCCCAGCCCGTCAGGGAAAAACCATTCGGAATGACCTCATGCGGGAGCAAAAAGCCGGAAGGCTGCTTAAATTTTAGCTAAACCGAAAAAATATTCCAATTATGGAACATTTTTCTTTTCGATTCTGTAACAATTTCTCAACAATAAAGCATGCTTATTCTGGAAATAGCAGTTCTCATACCGTTGTTCGCCGGGGTTTTCTTTGGTGTTCACGCAATCCTGCGTCCGGCATCTCCTCCGAATTTCGAGGGGTTCTTCAAAAGAAAATATCCACGCTCCGAATGGAATGAGCGCAATCCCGAGGAATTCACCCGCAAGGCGGGCCTGATCGTTTTAGGGGTAAGTATCTGTTACGGAGCTTTCATCGTGGTCCCGTGGATTTTGCGTTGAACGGCAAGATTTTCTGTCCCCTTATTCTTCCCATGCACGAAATTAAGACTGAATCCTTTGGCCAGTTACCGGATGGCCGCGAATTAACGCGCTTTACCCTGACCAATGATCAAGGGATGATCGTCCGCCTGATCAACTACGGCGGCATCATTCAGGAGATCATGGTGCCGGACCGCAACGGCAACCTCGCCGACATTGTCTTGGGGGAACCGGATCTCGCAGGCTACCTTGACCACCATCCGCACTACGGAGCGATCACTGGCCGCTTTGCCAATCGCATACGCGACGGTCGGTTCGTTCTCGACGGACACGCTTACCAGCTTCCGAGAAACAAAGACGGGCTTCACTGCCTGCACGGAGGATTTCATGGTTTCGACAAGAAGCTCTGGCTCGCCGACACGCTTACCGATGGTGGGGATTCTGTCGTTCATCTCTCCTACACAAGCCCACACGGGGAGGAGGGATTTCCGGGAGAAATGGAAACGACCGTCAGCTACCGGTTGACTGCGGACAACCAGCTACGAATCGACTACGCCGCCCGTTCCGACCGGACCACCATTGTCAATCTGACCAATCATTCCTACTTCAACCTGGGTGGACAGGACAACCTTTCCATCCGGGATCACGAAGTCTGTATCCGGGCCCCTTTCTTTGTGCCAACGGATGAATGGGACGTCCCCACCGGGGAAATACTCTCCGTTGTCGGCACGGACTTCGATTTTCGTGAACCCGTTCTCCTGGAGCATCGCATGGACGGCTCTCATCCTCAGCTGGTCAAGACTGGGGGATTCGACCACTCGTTCCTCTTCGGTCCCCGTGCGGAGGAACGCGACTGGGACTGCCGGGTAACCCACCCGGCCACAGGAAGGTTCTTCGAAGTAATCACAAGCGAGCCGTCCGTGCAGTTCTACACGGGCAATGCCCTTGAGGAAACTACGCTGGCCGGGAAAAACGGTAAGCCCCCCATTCCATTCCAGGCTCTCTGCTTGGAGACCCAGCACCTGCCCGACAGTCCGAATCTGCCTCACTTTCCCTCAACGCGCCTCGATCCTGGGGAAACCTTCCAGAGTTTTACGATCTATCGCTTCGGGGCTTCTGCCTAGGATTTCTCCGGCTCGCCGCTGCGGATTCGTTGCGCCTGCTCAAGCATCCGATCCGCAAGCCTCTCAATTCCCCTGGAGACCACTCGGCTCGCTGGAAAGAGCTTTTGGGCAGCGGCGTACTTTGTGAGTGCCGCAGCGTAATTTCCCTCCTCTTCAAATCGTTCCGCATCATCGACATCGTTTACGAAACGAGCGATCCTCGGCACAACCATGGACAATGTCCGGTGATAGCGGCGGTCGTCGCCTGCAACCCCCTCAATCTCCTTCAGCATCTCCCATGCGGCATAGGGTTCTCTGCGGTCCAGATGCTCTTCCGCTACCCGGATGGCGTAGTCAATCGTCTGCACGCTTTCAATCGCCTCTTGCAGTTGCTTGGCGCGTGTCTCGTCACCACTCAAGCTGGCAATGTAGGCTTCCCTCCGATCGAAAATCCTCCGGAAATCCCCGGTCTGATAATCCACATCGAAATCCTCCACATGATCCGCCCCCGTAACCGCTTCAGTCATGAAACTCTCAATCCCGGGATTCAATGGCCAGATCTGAAACGACTCGTCCAAAAGAACCTGGGCCTGCTCAACCTCTCCGCGCATCAGGGCACCACGCGCTGCAAGAAGTTTCATTCGGCTCGCCTGCTTTGCCACCCGGATTGAGGACAATGCCTCCCGGCGCGGAAAATCTTCGGCGATCTCCGAAATGGATGCGACCAGCTCCTCCAAAGCGGCAAAGTCTTTCAACTCCACCAGCCGCCGCGCCTCATCAAGATCGAAATAAAGATCCCGCAAGACTCTCTTCATCTCTTCCGGAAACAGAACGACCTCCAGGGAATACTCTCCCAGGAAAAATGTCTCCTGCAATCTTTCAAGAGCCGAGATCAATTGCCCCTGCGTGTAGGCATTGTGGACCGAATCCATCCCTGTCCGAACGTCGTCAAGTGCCTGCAAGGCAATATATTCAAGTGAATCAACCGTTGGTATCATCTCCAACTCCGGAAGGTAAGTGATCAAATTTCCCTCCCCTACTTCCAGGTCCTGGGCACTGCTCTTGAAAAGCGTCCGGTAAAACGAGGCGAGAATAAGCGCATGATTGAAGCGACGTTGAGCGAGAAAAGAAATTATCTGACTCTGCATCTTGAGTCTGGCTTTGAGTCCGATCTCTTCCATCTTCAATCCCTGAGCGGCCAGAAGTGCCTCCTGCTCCGCCAATCTTTTCATCGCCTGCGAAAGGGAAGACATACCGCCGCCATCCAAAGTCGGCACATCGATCCCTTCCTGGCGCAGCTCCCCCAGATCATCAAGATTGTCGATGCGCCGGGATTCCTCAATGCGCGTCTCCACCAGAACCGAGTTCTCCAGGCGATCTCTCTCCGCCGCCTCCACTTCCTCCCGGAACATTTGATTCTCAAAAAGCTCCCGATCACGCCAATTGTCATACACGAGATTGGCAATGACCCGCGAATTCCCCCCATCCACATCGAAATCGTCCGCCTGAAATAGCAGCTTCCATGCGGAAACCACCGGCTTCCAGGGATCGTCCCCATCAACCGGTTCGCTCGTGCGATTCAACGTCGACAGCCGACCCTTGATCTGGTCCAGGAGAGAGAGATAAAGGCGCGAATCCATGGTGTTGACCGGCGTATTGAGATACCGGACAAATCGCGATCTCATCACCCTTCCCTGCCCAAGTTGGAACGAGCGCCCCTTCCAGTTCAAGGTTCCCTCCTCAGGGTCCAGTGAATCGGATTCGACATTGAAAACCCGGTCCACGAGTTCCTTTACTGTGTCGCTTTCATAAGAACGGGTCCCGTCATCAAGCGGAGCATTCTCCTGCGCCCCCAGGGTAATCCCCCCAATGGCCCCGCAGAGCAGCACCCTCAAAGCGATACTTATTTTCGTTAAAAATAAATTCATCAGTTTTTACTCATAGCACGAACGTAGAGAAGTCCTCCGTTTTCAACCGAAAGCTTCAATCGGTATCGCTGCTGGAATTCCACATTCACGGACAATTCTGCCGGCAAAAAAACGGGAAGAGACAAGTTGTCCTGACCTGCCGTGACCAGAAGAATCCTCCCAAGCTGATCATCCGACACCAGGACATTCTGCACTGTAGCGTCAACATGATAGCGGTTCCCTGCGAATTGCATCGGCCTCTCCATATAGGTCCCGACCGGCAAAGTCTCTGGATACCCCTTCAAATCCGCAACACGGAACCACTGAAATCCCGCCAAGCCAATGATCACGAGCAGGGCAAACAAAAGAAGAAATCGAAGGGAGGTATTCTTCATCACAAACCAAATAGATTGCCCTACGTAGCAAAAAGAATCCAGCGAAAACGGTTGGCAAATAGGATGCTGGGGTGGTTACCCAAATTCCTGCCAGTTACGGCTCTATCCGAATATACGCTTCCGAATTCCCTTCGCTACTGCGAGTCCCTTCCAGTCGCCTCCTTCCATCGGATGCGCCTTCGGCTCCCGCTTCCCGGGCGGATCCTTCCCCAGTTGCTCCTTCACAAAGCTCTCCGAACCCAGAATCATCCCGTCCACAAAGTACAACACCTTGCCCCGCAGCAAGACGGCCAAGGGAAGCTTCCCCTTCGCCTTCAGCACCTGCGAGGCCTCCTCGGGCGAGATCGACATCTTCCCGTCCTTCTCCTCCACGCCCACGCCAAACAAGGTCTGCCGATAACCGCTCAAACTCCGGTCCAGCACCGCCAGGCCCTTTTGGGCCAGCTGCCCACCGCCCATGGCCTCCCCGTAGCCGCAAAAGCGATAGTCCTTCGGGTCCGTCACCAGGCCCGCACGCACCGCATTCAGGTCGATATAGGCCGCCACCATCCGCAGTGCCCACGACTCCCCCTCTACCAGCAAACTCTTGAACCGCGCCGACCACAGCGGAC
>CAZWFJ010000068.1:0-18780 GCA_964633135.1 uncultured Puniceicoccaceae bacterium
GCTGATTTTAATACGCTTTTTTCTCATAGAAATTTACCCAATCAGAAATTTGAGTTCAAGGGAAGTACTTTGTGCCTGGTTCAGCAAATTTTCCTCGAAGTTCGTTTTTCGGGGGTGGGGAGAGTTTTCGGGGAACGCGGTTTTACGGATGGCACTTGGTTGACATTTGGGAGAAGGAAGGATCAAACAGTAGGTATGATTTCTTGGATTCAGAATACGTTGGAAAGGAAAGGACGGGTGATTTTCATCCTTCTTCTTGCGGTGGTGATCGTGTCCTTTGTTTTTGTGATAGGTGAGACACCGGGTTGTGTCAGCGGCGAGCCTGGCGGTGTTGCGCAAAAGTACTACGGCTATAGCTTGAATGCGGAGGCGGATCCGCGCTCGCGTGAGGTTGTTCTTGAGGTTATCATTAGTTCGATCGTAAATCGGGGGCAGCAGCCCCAGAGTGAGCAGATGCTGACCCAGGAATTCCTTTCCCGCGTCGCTCTTCTTCATCTAGCGGATTTGGCGAAGATTCCGGAGCCGAATCAGGATGCATTTGTCGAATATCTATCCACGATTCCCTTTTTTCAGGATTCCAGCGGAGCATTTGACCCGGATCGTGTGACGGGCTTTTTGGACATGATGCAGTTGAACCGGGAGTTTAGCGAGGCGACGATCAACCGGACTCTCAGCAATGATTACCGGATTCAGCAACTAATGACATCGATTTCGCCTCCGGGGTTCACGATTCCATTTGAGGTGGAAGAGCAGGCGCGGCGAAGTGCGGCGACCTACAGTCTTAGGATTGCGAGGTTGGATAAGGAAAAAATTGATTTTTCGCTAGAGCCGACAGAGGATGAACTCGAAGCCTTTTTCACCCAGCGTGTGGAGGCCTATCGGATTCCGGAGACCAGAATTCTTACGATGGCGAGTTTTTCGCCGGAGGGTTTTAGGCCACAGGTGGGGACTCCGACCGAGCAACAGCTGGCCGAATATTTTGAGGAAAACCAGATGGATTATCTGGACGAAAGCGCGGAGGACCCCGCCGCTGCACTTCCGCAACTGGAGACGGTTAGGGAGGAAGTGGAGGCCGACTGGGCAGAAGAACAAGCGGCGATCATGGCGCGCCGCGCATCGGAAGAGTTTGTTTACACCCTTTTCGATGAGAATATTTCGTTGGATTCGCCGGAGTTCCAGGGGCTTACCGAGCGATATCCGGTGGAGTTGAAAGAACTTCCCCCGATGGTGGGCAGTGTGCCTCCGCCTGAGATCAAACTCCCGCAGGCTGCCGTTTCGGAAGCGATTCGGCTGGACGGGATTCGGTATTACTCGGACCCGATTGAAACCGAAGATGGAGTTTCAGTCTTGCTGCTCAGAGAGGTCATCGCTTCGCGAATCCCGGAGATGGAGAGCGTGCGCGATCAAGTCGTGGCTGATTATACCGCTCAAGCCGAGCAAGAGGCACTGGTTGCCCGCGGTGAGGAGATTCGAAAGGAGATATCCGAACTGATTGCTGGGGGGGCTTCGTTTTCGGAGGCTGCCGAATCACTGGGACTTGCGGTTGAAACGCATGAAGACGTGAGCTGGGAGAATCCGCCTGAGGGATTGGGAGCCTCGGCGATTCGCCGGGCCGAAACGCTCGCAGATGGGTCGGTTTCGCCGATGGTAGTGACGGACGAGGGGGGCAACTTTCTCTATGTGAAGGAGCGTAGTGCTCCTCAGTTTGCCGTGGATGCGGAAGAATATCAGCGCACCAAGCAGATGCTTTCGCGTGGCAACTCGCAGTTGTTCTTGTCGTCGTTTGTGGGCGATCTCATTCAGGCGGGGACCGCCGAAATGGATTGATAGGGGCATCAGGGAGTTCAGCAATTGATTGAGCATGAGTAAAGTTCTTGAATTTCTACTTCGGGGGGAGCGACTATCGTCCACCGAAATGGCGGAGGTTATGCGAGTGGAGCCTGAGGTGGTCGAGACGGAGATCCGTCGGCTTCAGGAGGACGGCACGTTGCTGGGATGGCTGCCGGTTTTGAATCCTGACCGGATTGACGATCAGCGGGTGTCGGCGGTGATCGAGATGAAGATCAGTCCAGAGCGGGAGGGTGGATTCGATCGCATTGCGATGCGGGTCAGCCAATTTGATGAGGTACAGACCTGCTATCTGATGTCGGGAGCCTACGATCTTCTGGTGATTGTGCGCGGGAAAAATCTCCAGCAAGTAGCCCGATTTGTTTCCGAAAAGCTG
This sequence comes from uncultured Puniceicoccaceae bacterium, assembly GCA_964633135.1. GTDB lineage: Bacteria > Verrucomicrobiota > Verrucomicrobiia > Opitutales > Puniceicoccaceae > Puniceicoccus. The sequence goes on from CAZWFJ010000068.1 coordinate 2,225, forward strand.
GCGACGCTGGGTGGGGTGCTTTCGACGGCCACTCATTTCCTGCTTCGTCCCTATAAGGAGCAGGGACATTTACTTCTGGATGAAATGGGGGGTTCGGAAAAACCAGCCGTAAGTCCATAGGCCATGATTTCGTCCGTTCAATCAGGCCGATCAACCGAGCCGAATCGGTTCGTCGCCGACCATGTAGTCGACCTTCCGCGTTCGGGGATACGGGACTTTTTCGCGATCGTTTCGCAGATGCCGCAGGCAATATCGCTGGGGATTGGTGAACCCGATTTTGTCACGCCCTGGCACATTCGGGAGGCCTCGATTTACGCGCTTGAGCGGGGTAAGACGTCCTATACGGACAACAAGGGACTGATCCGACTCCGGAAAGAGATCAGTGCTTATGTGGAGGCCGATTTCGGTGTCTCCTACTCGCCGGAGCACGAGGTTTTGGTGGCGGTCGGCGTTTCGGAGGCGATGGACCTCGCGCTCCGGGCCACGGTGAATCCGGGAGACAAGGTGCTCTTTCATCAGCCTTGCTATGTTTCGTATTCACCCAGTATTCGCCTGACCCATGGGATCGGCATTCCGATCCCGACCTCTCCGGAAGACGCGTTTGCGCTGAATCCGCAGAGGCTCCGGGACTGTTGGGAGCCGGGATGCAAGATTCTGGTTCTCAACTTTCCGACGAATCCGACCGGCGGGACTGTCGACCGGGCCACCCTTGAGGAGATTGCCGCCTTCGCCCGGGAGAAGGATCTCCTTGTGATGAGTGATGAGATTTATGCGGAATTAACCTTTGAGGGGGAGCATGTGAGCATCGCCTCCCTGCCGGGGATGAGGGAGCGGACGATCTTCCTGCATGGTTTCTCGAAAGCCTATGCGATGACAGGGTTCCGCATCGGGTATGCCTGTGGGCCGGTTGCGCTCGTCGAGGCGATGATGAAAGTGCATCAGTATTCGATGCTATGCGCCCCGATTCTGAGTCAGGAGGCGGCCATTGAGGCTCTCCGCAATGGCCGTCCGAGCATGGAGAAGATGCGCGATCAATACCGGGATCGGCGGGATTTTCTGGTCGCTCGTTTCAACGAGGTTGGCCTTCGCTGCCATCTCCCGCGCGGGACGTTCTATGCTTTTGCCGATATCCAGTCCACTGGTCTCGACGAGATGACCTTTGCGAAAAGCCTGTTGGCCGAGGAGGAGGTCGCCGTGGTTCCCGGGACGGCCTTTGGGGAGGGCGGACTGGGGTTTGTCCGGGCGAGCTTTTCGACCAGTTTCAACCGGCTCCGTCAGGCAGCCGACCGCATTCAACGTTTCACCGAGCGCCATCAATGAATCCATCGCCGTCATTCGCTCTCCCCAAAGTGGCTCTTGTGGGCCGCCCAAACGTGGGGAAGAGCCGTCTTTTCAATCGAATTTGCGGAGGGCGCGATGCGATTGTGTTCGACCAACCCGGAGTAACCAGGGATGTCATGGCTCGGGACGTCGAGGGGGAGTTTACTCTCCTGGACACCGGTGGCATTGGGCTGCCGGAGCAGGATGCGCCCGCCAGGATTGTCGAGGCGGTGGAGCAGCAGGTCTTCGTCGCGGTCGAGTCTTCGGATTTGATATTGCTCGTAGTTGATGGGAGGGAGGGAGTCGTCCCTCTGGATGAGGAGATCGCGATTCGCTTGCGCAAGCGTGCTCGCTGTCCAGTTCGGATTGTTGCCAACAAGTGCGACAACGAAAGGGTGGCTGACACCGTTCACGAGTTTGAACGGCTGGGATTCGGCGAAGCGATCCCGGTCTCGGCCGAGCACAGGGTCGGGATCGGGAGCCTTTTCAAGGTTATCCACGCCCATTTACCGGACGAGCCGCGCGCAGTCGAGAAGGAGGAGGCAGACGGGGATCGTCGCATCAGAATCGCCTTCGTGGGGAAGCCGAACGTGGGAAAATCTTCCATCACGAACCGACTGTTGTCCTCCCAGCGCCTCATTGTTAGCGATGTGCCGGGTACGACCCGGGACTCGATCGCCCTGGATTTGGACTATCCCTTCGCGGAGGGAAGAGTGGGAAAGTTCCGTTTAATTGATACGGCCGGGGTTCGTGCGAACAGCAAGATCGACAACTCGGTCGAATACTTTTCCAACCTCCGCACCCGCAGGGCAATCGAGGAGAGCGATGTCGTCTTCCTTTTGCTCGACGCGAATACGGGCGTCACCCGCCAGGACAAGGCGATTGCCGGAGAGATTCTCGAAGCGGGGCGCTCGTTGGTGCTCGTCGTCAACAAATGGGATTTGGCGATGGATGCTTTTCGAAAGGGAGGAGTGGAAGGGTACAAGAACGCGAAGGAGTTTCAGAGCGAGTATCGCAAAGCGGCGGAGAAGGAACTCTTTTTCCTGCCGCGCAGTCCGTTTCTTTTCATTTCGGCGAAGACGGGATTCGAGACCGCTTCGATTCTGGGCACGGGGGAGCGGGTCGACCACCTGCAGCGAATGACGTTGCCAACGGGGCGCCTCAACCGGGCGATCCACGAGCTGATCGAGTCTCGCCCGCCTAAGCGGATGCACGGCAAGCCGTTCAAGGTCTTTTACGTCGTGCAGACTGGCTACCGCCCGTTCCGGTTCCGGCTCTTCTGCAACCGCCCGGAGAAATTCGAGGATACCTATCGGCGGTATCTTGAAAATGGGATCATTGATGCCTTCGACCTGGAGGGCAGTCCGATGCGCTTCGATCTGGTTGGTAAGGAACGGCGCAACGCGCAGCCAGAGCACTGAGTAGAAAGGGTTTCCCCCAGAATGAAATGAGGCTGCTTTTTCTATCCAGCGATCCGATCTCACTGCCCTGTCTCCGCGCAGTGGCGCGGGGTTCTATCGACGGTTTGGAGATCAGCGGAGTCGTCACCAACCCGGATCGGAAGAGGGGGAGGGGAAAGAAAATTCAGCGCAATCCTGTAGCGGAGGAAGCGGAAAAGCTTGGACTGCCGACTCTCCAGATGGGGCGGCTGACGGCAGACCGGCTTGCGCGATTCGTCTCTTTTGAGGCCGCGCTTGTATTTGCCTTCGGCCAGATCCTGCCCGCGAAAATTCTCGGGATGAGGCCGGATCTTTTCTTCAACTTTCACGCCTCGCCGCTACCCCGATTGCGGGGAGCCTCACCGATTGAGACGGCCATCGCGGAGGGATGGAAGGAGACGGAGATATGCCTCATGCGTATGACCCGGGCGATGGATGCGGGTGCGGTGGGAGACCGGATCTCTGTGCCGATCGGCTCATTCGACACGGGACCGGATCTGCGGGAGAAAATCTCATTTGCGGCAGTGTCTCTGCTGCCAAGTCTAACCCCGGCACGGCTCAACTCGCTCGCGTGGGAAGAGCAGGATCACGGGAGGGCTACCTTTTGTCGCAAGCTGACGAAGGCGGATGCGTTCATCGACTTCTCACTCCCGGCTGCGGACATTGTCGACCGATCCAGGGCTTTCGCCGGATGGCCCGGAACGTCTCTTCGCCTCCTCGGCGAGGAGATGAAGACCGAAGACCTCCGGGCGGTGGAGGGCAAAGGGCGAGCGGGAGAGATCCTCGAAGTCGGCGACCGATTGATCGTGGCAGCGGGGCAGGGGGCGGTTTCCATTGGCCGGGTGCAACGGCCAACCCGCCGCATGATCCCCTTCCCGGAATACCAGAAACAAGCCGCCCTGTGCCCTGGCGAAAAAATAGGATTCCGGCTCTCGCAGCCTTTGGTAAGAAGATTCTAACATCAGGTAAGCTTCTACCTGACGGAAGCCCTGCAAAAAATGACGCGCTTCCGATAGGGGCGAGTTCAGACCTCACTCCACAGACTCAATGAATCCAATCGACCCGGAGGGAAGTAGTGCAACCGCACCTGCCGCCTTGCCATGGAATGACCGGTAGAGGGGTGTGGCCGGAGAAACGACATCAATCGCCATTCCATCCAATACCAAGGTTTCCCCGCCCCCGATCGGACTGCAATAAAACCACTCGGTCGTGCGCTCTATCCGACAGGAAAGCAGGGCTCCACGCGCAATTACCCCGCGAGGTGCCAGGTACTCCTGCTCCGCCGCCTGAAGCCGCTCAATCTCCTCTCTGATTTTCTTTGCCGCAGCCGCCTGGCCTGCTGCGAGATAGGAAGCCTCCAGCCCCTGGGTGTCGTATTTTGAATCCGCCTTCGCTTCCTCCGATGTCGCGTATTCCGCCGCATCGCCAAACCCGACCAGGGTCGACTCGAGCCTTGATTCCAGGGCCTCGAGAAGTGCTTGAAAAACCAACTGCTTATTCATCGGGAAAAGGATCCCATTTGCGCCCCGTTAGCCCGTCAGCACAAGAGGAAAGAAAAGATTTTCTTCAGCCTCAGCCCTCAGGGTAAATCCTGATATTTCCGGTGGTTTTTGTTCGGAGTTCTCCTTTTTCCAGGATGACGAATTTCTGCCCTGGGGAGAGATTGTAATTGGAACCCCGGTTGATGATGATCCGGTCGCCTGAGACAGTCACGACGGCCCCCTCCAGCGAGAAGTCCTCAAACTGCTTAGCGAGGAATCGGGTTGCCTGGACTACGTTGTCGTAAGCGGCCTCGCCCAGGGGGGTCTTGGTAAATCCTCCGCCATCAGCTCCCCAATTGGCCGATTCCGTCTTGTCTTCGCCAATTCCAAACAGGCCGAAGACTTGCACGGTCGCCAAGAGAAAAGCAAAGGTTGCGAGAGAGATGGTCTTTTTCATGGGAACGAGATTCGTTGATGTACGCCTATGTTTGTAAAATACGGATTTCAGGGAGTCAAGGATAGTCGGGATGCCTCCGATTCGGAGTGGATGGAGGCTGAGAGGCAAATCCAATATTTTCTTACCACGAAGGACACAGAGAACACGAAGCTCTCACTCGGCTGGTGGATGGATTCTTTTTCATTCCTTTCTTCGCGTCCTTCGTGCTCTTCGTGGTGGAAAATTCTCTTCTTTAGATTTTTTTACCTTTTGAGAATGTGCCTGATGGTTTTGTGGTTGAGTTTACGTATTACCATCAGGCCTTCAGCCAGGATTCGATGGCTACGAGGGCTTGCTCGGTGCCATTTCTTTGAACTTGGCTCTTGGCGAAATCTCTCGCGGATTTTGCGCATCCGGGGGTGTGCAGGATTTTCATGACCTGATTCCATAGGTGTTTTCCCCAACCTTTTTGGCGAAGGGATATGCCGCAACCGAGGTCGGTCACGGTTCGGCCCCAGAATGGCTGGTCGGCGAAGTGGGGGATGATGATCTGGGGCCTTCCGGCAAGGAGGGCGGAGGTGGTGGTTCCGGCCCCCCCGTGGTGGATGATCACGGATGCCTGTGGGAAGATGATCTCGTGGGGGCAGGGGGAGATGATCTGAATCCGGCTTTGATCAGGCGGGGGCGGGGGGGTAAACCAGCCTTTTTGAATCGTCAGGGGCTGGTCGGCAGGCCATGTCTGGTACAGGCTGCGGAATTCGTCTGCCATGGAGCCAGTGGTAACACTTCCGAAATTCAGGAGGGGGATGTCCGATACTCCACTGGCGGGCGTGCTGTCCTCAGAGGAAAATCCACCCGCTACGAAGCCGGAGAAGACGGTTTCGGGTGGAAGATCGCTCCGATTACCACGGTGTAGTTCCGGCGGGGCGAGGACGATCGAGTAATCAGCCGGGGAGCGAAGCCAGCGTTGTAGCTGTTGCTCGTTGCGGGAGACGAAGCGATTGATGCGTTTGGTTACGTACTGATCGCCGAGGGTCGTGAGTCGGTTGTTCCATCCCCTCCGAACACTTTCTGGAAAGAAGCCCGGCAGCTGTGGCAGGTCATCAGGAGGATGGAGGGGGGAAAAATAGGTGTTGGGGCAAAAATGTACCGAGATGGTAGGGATTTCTCTTGCATTGGCGGAGGCCTGATAAAGGGGAAACAGGTAGGAATAGAGCAGGGCATTGGCATTCTCCAGCGCCTTGTCCAGCAGGGGGAGAATCTCGGCCTGCCACTCATCAATGTGACGGTACATGGCCTCGAGCAAGCGCATGGGATTGCGAATGGCGGAATAGCTCTTCATCAGCCGGGAGAGTTCCTCGCGGCTTCCCTTTGGAGGGATGGCGATGAAGTCGATTCCCCTCGACTCGATAGTGTTCTTCCAGTGATGGCTGGCGAGGAGGGTAGCTTGATGGCCTCTCCGAACCGCCGACTCAGCCAGACGGATGATGGGGACGATATCGCCAGTCGAACCGTGGGTGATAAAAACCAGTCGCAGCATGAGAAAAGGTCAGTAGTTGTGGGGAAGGTAGCCAGTTTCTTCCCCAAACCAATCGGGAAGGTTGTTTTTGGGAGATTTTTCTGATCGGTCCGGTCCTGGGGTCGACTCTGCAGCTGAACCAGCGAGATCCATGGCTGACATCCTGGCGGGAGGAAATAAGAAATTTCGGTTTTGGTTTGCGGGAATCAAAATCTCTCGGAGGGTTTCTTTTCCATTGAAGAATGGAAACCTTTGGCCTAACGATGATCGTTTGTGCCGATAAGATCGTGCTGCCTTATGTCCATTTCGAACTCACCAAACCTGCCACAGTCGCCTCTGACGCCTGAGAACCAGCAACGGCTCCACTCGTTGGTAGCCTCCTCGACTCCGGACCAGATTTTCTGGATGTCTGGCTATCTTGCCGGAGTTTTGGCCGCTGGTGATTCCCGGACTACGGTGGCTCCGGCAGCGACGGCGCCGGGAACGGCTCCGGGGAAGATTCCGCTGTCGATTTTCTTTGCGACGGAATCCGGCAATTCGGAAGAGTTGGCTGCAGAGGCGAAAAAGCAGGCTTCGAAAAAGGGATTCAAGGCGAAGGTTGTGGATTTGGCCGAGATTGAGCCTTCTGATCTGGCCAAGGAGGAGAATGTGTTGGTGATCGCCAGCACGTGGGGCGAGGGCGACCCGCCCGACCGCGCGACCGGCTTCTATGACAAGCTGATCGCCGAAGATGCGCCGCGCCTCGAGGGGATGCGGTTTTCGGTTCTTGCACTCGGGGACACGAGCTACGAGCATTTTTGCAAGTTCGGGAAGGATCTCGACGACCGGTTCGAGCAGCTCGGCGCACAACGCTTTCACCCGCGAATGGATTCGGATGTCGAATTCGAGGAACCGTTTCAGAAGTGGATGGATGCGGCGATTGAAACTCTTCTCAAGGACATTGGGCAGCCGGATCCGGTGGAGGTCTCGGTCTCTCATGGAGCGGAGCCTCCGCCAGTCTCGGAGATCTACAGCAAGAAAAACCCCTTTCCGGCACCTCTTCAGGAACGTGTGAATCTAAATGGCACGGGGTCCGACAAGGAGACGTGGCATTTGGAGTTTTCGCTTGATGGCTCGGGTCTCACTTACGAGCCGGGCGATGCGCTCGGAGTCTTTCCCCAGAATTGTCCGCAATATGTTGGCGAAATGCTCCGGGTGACCGGGTTGGAAGGGGACGAGCTGGTTCGTGTGGGAGAGGAAAAAGTGGCTCTGCGTACTTCGTTGCAGCGAAACCTCGACGTTACGAACCTCTCAAAGCCCATGCTGGAAAAGTATCAGGCCATGGCGGAGAGTGCCAAGCTCGGTACTCTTTTGAAAGAGGGAGGAGATGCCTTGAAGGATTTTCTTTGGGGGCGCCAAATGATCGATATTTTGGACGAATTTCCGATCAAGGGTCTGACGGCCCAGGACTTGGCCGATCTTTTTCGCAAGTTGCCGCCGCGGCTCTACTCGATTGCCTCGAGCCAGAAGGTGCATGCCGACGAGGTGCATCTCACGGTGGCGGCGGTCCGCTTCAACACTCACGGACGTGCCCGGAAAGGGGTTTGCTCGACCTGTTTTGCCGATTTGATTGAGCGGGGGGATACGGTGCCGATCTATTTCCATGTAAACAAGAATTTCCGCTTGCCGGAGAATCCCGAGACTCCGATCATCATGATCGGCCCGGGGACAGGGGTGGCTCCCTTCCGGGCCTTTGTTGAGGAGCGGACTGCGACCGGAGCGGGAGGGAAAAATTGGCTCTTCTTTGGGGACCAGCATTTTCAGACGGATTTTCTGTACCAGTTGGAGTGGCAGGATTATCTCAAGGATGGCCTGCTGACCCGAATGGATGTGGCTTTTTCGCGGGATACCCCGGAAAAAGTCTACGTGCAGCACAAGATGAAGCAGCAGGCGAAGGACATTTATGCCTGGTTGCAGGAAGGCGCGCACTTCTATGTATGTGGGGATGCTTCGAGAATGGCCAAGGATGTGGCGACGGCACTTCATGAGATTGTCGAGGAGCAGGGAGGTCTTCCGGCGGACGAAGCTGCTGCTTACGTCAAGCAGTTGAAGAAAGACAAGCGGTATCAACAGGACGTGTATTGATCAGCCTGAAAAAGTGAGGAAGCAGATATGAGCAATTTGATCGAAGGAAACCATTTTCACCCGAACGAGACCATCAAGGAATCGAGCAATTACCTTCGCGGCACGATTCTGGAGGGATTGGCCGATGAGATGACCGGAGCGATCGCTGCCGATGACACCCAGTTGACGAAATTTCACGGCACCTACATGCAGGATGACCGTGATGTCCGGGCGGAGCGGCGCAAGAAGAAGCTGGAGAAGGCTTTTTCGTTCATGATTCGGGTTCGGGTGCCGGGAGGCGTTTGCACCCCGAAGCAGTGGCTGGAAATGGATCGTCTGGCCAACCAGTATGCCAATGGCACTCTCAAGCTCACGACCCGCCAAGCCTTTCAGTTCCACGGCGTGATCAAAAGCGTCCTCAAACGAACGATGAAGGAGATTAACGACGCACTTCTGGATACGATTGCCGCCTGTGGCGACGTCAATCGCAACGTCATGTGCAATCCGAATCCCTTCGAGTCGAAGCACCATGAGGCTGCGCAGGATCTGGCCAGGAAAATCTCCGATCATCTCACCCCGGCTACGCGGGCTTACCACGAGATCTGGCTCGATGGGGAGAAGGTGATTGATTCGGAGGAGGAGGTGGAGCCGATCTACGGGAAGACCTATTTGCCCCGCAAGTTTAAGGCCGTTGTGGCGGTGCCGCCGATGAATGATGTAGATATTTATGCCCACTGCCTGGGCTTTATCGCCATCGTCGAGGGGGACGAACTCGTCGGCTACAACGTTACTGTGGGTGGAGGCATGGGGATGACCCACGGGAAGGAGGATACCTACCCCCGCTTGGCCGAGGTGATGGGGTTCTGCACTCCCGAGCAGGCAGTCGATGTCGCCGAAAAGGTCGTCACCGTCCAGCGCGATTACGGTGACCGTGCGAACCGAGCCCATGCCCGGCTGAAGTACACGATAGAGGATCGCGGCCTCGACTGGTTTCGCGGCGAGGTCGAGAACCGGCTCGGATATTCACTCGGCGAGGCGCGCCCATTCGCTTTTACGGGTACGGGGGATCGTTATGGATGGTGCGAGGGCACGGACGGCAATTTTCACTACGGACTCTATGTCGAGAACGGCCGGGTCAAGGACGAGCCGGGCGTCCGCATGATGTCGGGACTTCGCAAGCTCGCCGAGATTCACGACGGAGATTTTCGCCTGACCGCAAACCAGAATTTGGTGATCGGAAGCGTCAAACCCGGGAATCGGGCGAAAGTGGAGGCTATTCTGGAAGAATATGGAATATCCAACGATCGGATACGAACGGGACTCCGCTTTAATTCCATGGCCTGCGTTGCCCTTCCGACCTGCGGGCTGGCCCTTGCCGAGAGCGAGCGCTTCCTCCCGGATCTGGTGACCGATCTAGAGCAGATTATTGAAGCCAATGGTCTGCGTGGCGATGAGATCAAGATCCGGATGACCGGTTGCCCGAACGGATGCGCTCGTCCGTATCTGGGCGAGATCGGGTTTGTCGGCCGTGGACCCGGCGTATACAATGTCTACCTGGGGGCCGGGTTTGACGGGACCCGGCTGAACAAACTCTACCGGCGCGATGTGCCTGCAGATCGACTCGTTGAACTGATCTCCCCCATCATTGAGGCCTACGCCAGGGAGAGGGAAGACGGGGAGCGCTTCGGCGACTTTACCATCCGGGCCGGGTTTGTGGCCGCAACCGAGAAAGGGTCCGATTTTCATAAGAATCTGCCGGAGCAGGTCGATAGTCTGAAAGGCTGATCTTCCGACGGGATTGGCGCGAAGATAATTGTTCAATACCTTCTGGAATGAGCTCGCGAATTCATCGGGAAGACAAGGTTGTTTTCCTGCTGCTTGTCGGATGTTTCATTTTTCTGCTGGTGGCTCCCTTCATCCTGTCCGGACCCACTTTTCAGGGTACTTTCGCCGAGGACGGATTGGTTGAGACCCTGTCGGTCTACGGCTGGATCGCGGGTGCGGTTTTGATCTTGATTTTCGTGCGCCCGCTTGGCTTTCGCGCCGTTTCCTTCGCCATTCTCAGTTTGGCCCTGGGTGCCCGCGAAGCGGATTGGCATGTCAAATTTACCACCGAGGGCGTGATGAAGATTAGCTTCTACACGAACTCCTCGATTCCACTCCTGGAGCGGCTGATCGCCGGATTGATCGTTCTGATTCTGGCCGCAGGGATGGTCTATGCCTTTTTCGTTGCGATTCGCTTCTTCCTGAGCGGGGGGTGGAAGGCTCGCTCGGGCGTGTGGCTTTTTCTCACCGGGGCATGCCTGGTGGGCGGGAAACTTCTGGACGGTCTGCCCAGGGAGTTGGACAACCTTTTTGGAATCGTTTTGAGCGAGGGCTGGATATTGCATCTCCAGGCTCTGGAGGAGGGAATCGAAACGATGGCTCCCATCGCCTTTGTTTGGTCAATCTGGCTCACCAGGACCGGCAAGAGCTACTTTCGCGCCTGAATTCCGGCTGGGCTTTGAGAATTCTTACAATAGGCCTTGCTTTCGAGGGTTTCGGTGTCACGTTGACGTTTCGTAGGGACAACTGTCCCGCGTGGGTCTTTTGATCCGCGTCCCCCTGACCGGTCTTGATCGATGAGAGATTGCTGAGGGTTTCCAACCAAATCTCATCGAAACTGCGGAGAGCTGAAAAGACCCTCCGAATCAAGACATGACTACACCATCATTTACGACTCTGCCCTTGGCGGAGCCGATCCAACGAGCATTGCGCGAACTCGGCTACGAGATTCCCTCTCCCATTCAAGAGCAGGCGATTCCTCCCCAGCTGGAGGGTCGGGATATTCTGGGTTGTGCCCAGACGGGCACCGGGAAGACGGCCGCCTTTGCGCTGCCCATTCTCCATCACATGTCGCAGAGTTCCGATCGCCCCGTGGCGAATTGCGCCCGGGCACTGGTCCTTACGCCGACCCGGGAGCTGGCCGTGCAAGTGGGCGAAAGCTTCTCCAAGTATGGAAAGCACCTGCGCCTGCGGCATTGCCTTGTCTACGGAGGAGTGAGCCAGAAACCGCAGGTGAAATCAATGAGCCGGGGAGTCGATGTACTGGTGGCGACCCCGGGTCGGTTGCTCGATCTGGTCAATCAGGGACATATCTCGCTCGAGAAGGTCGAGTTCCTGGTTCTCGACGAAGTGGACCGGATGCTCGACATGGGCTTTGTCCACGACGTGAAAAAGATTGCGGGCATGATGCGGGGGCATCACCAAACGGCACTCTTCTCGGCCACCCTCGGCGGACAAGTTCGGGCCGTGGCGGATCGATTTGTGAACGATCCCGTCGAGATTCGTATTGACCCCGGTAAGCCAGTGGTGGAGCGGATCGATCAAACGGTTTGCCATGTGCGGGTCGCCGATAAGCTTCCGCTCTTGCAGCACTACCTGACCGCCCAGAACGGGTCCCCATCGGGCCTGCGAACCCTGATTTTCAGTCGCACGAAACACGGAGCTGATAAACTCTCAAAAAAGCTCAAGGGATTCGGAATCGTCAGTGAGGCCATTCACGGGAATAAGACCCAGGCGGCCCGGCAGAAAGCGCTGGACCGATTTCGCGACGGGCGAGTCTCGGTCCTGGTCGCCACCGACGTGGCGGCCCGTGGGATTGATGTGAAGGACATCGGACTTGTGATCAACTTTGACCTCCCGAACGAGGCGGACACCTATGTCCACCGGATCGGGCGCACGGCCAGGGCCGAGGCATCGGGTCGCGCGGTCAGCTTTTGCGATGAGGCCACCACCAACGAGTTGTTCCAGATCGAGCGCCACCTCGGCAAGGAGATTTGCCTTGAGCGGGACCATCCCTACCACTTTGAGGGAATGCCGATGGGAAAATCGTCGAAAAGTAAGGGCAGCAACCGGGGCGGACGCAAGCCAGCCTATGGCCGCAATGCGAACAACAGCTCCGGCGGAGGTGGTTTCCCGAAGAGAAACGCTGGCGGCGGCGGTGGTCGTGGGTTCCGGGGGGGAGCACCCACCAGGGCCGGTGCCCGCCGTAAAGCTTGAGGATTATTATGAAATCGACTGCAGCAGAATATCCCGTAATGGGAATTAAAGACTCCGGGAGCGTTGCTTCGCCCCGGCGGCAATCCAACCAGCCTGTCAGTGGTGGGAAGAAAATTTCGCGGCTCACGGCTCAGTTTGCCAAGGATGTTCCGGGCAAGAGCTGGTTTGCCATCCTTTCTTCCTTCTTCCTTCTCGGTTTGGCAATTCTCGGGACACTTCCCGTCTGGGCATTTCCGTTTCGAATCGTGAGCAGCATTCTGGCCGCATTGATGCTCGTGAGGGTCTTTGTCATCTATCACGATCACCAGCACCGGGCGATTCTTTCCAAGTCAAAGCTGGCGGACGGGATCATGAAGGTCGTGGGTATCCTCGTCTTGGCTCCGAGCAGCGTCTGGAAGCATTCGCACGATTCGCACCATGCGCACAATTCCAAACTGCACGGAAATGATCTCGGGTCCTATCCAACAATGACCGTGGAGCGCTACCGCGCGTCGTCACTCAAGGAGAGGATTCGCTACCGAGTGAGCCGCCATCCCCTGACGATCCTTTGCGGCTACCTGACTTCGTTTATTTTTGCGATGTGCCTGGCTCCGTTCTTCGATGAACCGCGCAAGCATTTTGACGGGCTGGTTTCCGCTGTTGTGCATGGTGCGTTGATCGCTTTACTCGTGATCCTCTTCGGGTGGACCGGTGCCTTCCTGACGATTATCCTGCCCTTTATCATCGCCGGCTGCCTGGGGTCATATCTCTTCTACGCACAGCATAATTTCCCGGGGGTCACGCTGAAAGATGAGGATGGCTGGACCTACGAGGGGGCTGCGCTGGAGTCCTCCAGCTTCATGAGAATGCCCCGGATTCTCCACTGGTTTACCGCGAACATCGGGTATCACCACATTCACCACCTGAACGCGAGAATACCCTTCTACCGCTTACCGGAGGTCTACCAGGCGATCCCTGAACTCCAGCAGGCGAAAACGACCAGCCTCTCTCCCGTCGAAATTTATCGGTGCTTCCAGCTGAAAATCTGGAACGTAGAGGAAAGCCGACTGGTCGGGTATCGCGGTTGAGTGGCAACTGCTCAATCGTTTCGTGCCAGGTCGGTGAATATCTGGGCGAAGGCGTCGATGCCGTTTCGGAGAATGTCCAAATGAAAGCTCTCGTCCGGGGCATGTAAATTATCCTCGGGCGTGAACAGGCCGACCATGATTGTGTCGAGTCCCACGATATTCTTCAGGTCTGCAATGATCGGCACACTGCCCCCCTCGCGAAGATAGAGGGGACGCTTGCCAAAAGTGCTTTCAATCGCCCGCTCCAAGGCCGCGAACCCACGCTGGATCGCGGGGCTTTGGTCGGCGGGCGTGTTTGGCCGACCCGGCGGTACGATCGAGTAGGGATCGCCACTGCCGTGCGTCTGCACGGAAATTCGCACGCCAGATGGGCAGCGCTTGTGCAAGGTCTCAACGAGAAGTGCCTGAACTCGCTCCGCGTTTTGGCCGGCAACCAGGCGGCAAGTCAGCTTGGCGAAGGCTTGACTCGGGATCACTGTCTTCTGCCCCTCTCCTTGGAAGCCCCCTCCAATCCCATTGATCTCGAGAGTGGGACCAAACCGTACCGCCTCCAATGCATTGTATCCCGGAGCGGTGAAAAACTCGTCGACATCCAAATTTCGCGCATAGGCCTCCTCCGTCAGGGGCAGGCGTGACAACTCCTCCCGCTCCCAATCCTCCGGGAGCGAAACCCCCTCATAAAAGCCTGGCAGGTTCACGGACCCGTCTGCGTTGTGAAGAGTCGCAAGAAGAGTCGAAAGTGCCTGAATCGGGTTGCGCACCGCTCCCCCGTGTATCCCCGAGTGCAAGTCCGTCTTCGGACCGGTCAACCTGACTTCCAGCGAAACCAGCCCCCGCAATGCCGTTGTGACCACTAGCTGGTCCGGTGAGGGACTGCCGGTGTCCGAGAGGAGGACGAAGTCGGCTTCGCCAAGGCGGTCTTTGTACTCTTTCAGAAATCCGCGAAAGCTCGGGCTTCCGATCTCTTCCTCTCCCTCGATAAACCAAGTGATGTTCAGGGCCAGATCAGGGTTCTTCTCCAAGGCCTTGGCCAATGCCGCCATGTGGACGATCTGCGGTCCCTTGTTGTCGGCAGCACCGCGACCGTAAATTCGGTCTCTGCGAACCTCAGCCTGAAAGGGAGGAGTGGTCCAGAGATCATCCGGATCAGAGGGTTGCACATCGTAATGTCCGTAAACAAGGATGTGGGGGTCTTCCGGCACCGTGCGCCGCTCAGCCAGAAGAATCGGATGCAGCGGAGTTGCAACCTCTTCGACAGCGAACCCAAGGTCCCTGAGTTGGCGGGCCGCGAAATCAATCGCTCCCCGCATGCCGACACTGGCGGATGGATCAGTGGAGACGCTGGCGTGAGCAATATATTCGCGAAGAAGTTCGACCGGATCTTTCATATCGGGGAAGTTGAGCGACAAGGGATGAATTGGCAATGACGGACGGACTTTCTTGCCAGAACCTGTTTTCAGCACCTCGACTGATTCAATTGGCGCAACTTTGTCGCCACATTGGCCCGATCCTCGGGGTAGGTTACGCCCAGCCATTGGCTATCTGTTTCCAAAACCGGACACTGCAGCAATCCAGAAGCGATCCATCCATCGACGACACTCGGTAGATACCATTCGGATGCGGGTTCCAGTATTCGCGAACCAAGAAAATGCTCGAAGGCCTGTTCCAACATGGGAAAGATGGAGGGCGTGAAACCCCAGAAGTTCATTGAAACCGGCGTCGAGAGACCAAACTCCGTTCGGATGCCCGCAGGAGTATTCCCCCGAATCACAGAATCCTCCTCGCGGTGAAGATCCTCTACCTCTTCTATCCGCCGGAGCAAATGGTTCTCGACCACACAAACGCCACGATTGACCGATCCATGTTCGGACAATGTATTCTCCAGCCGATAGCTTACCATCGCAACTGCGGGGACCTCTGGAACCTGTTCTTGCAGCCATCCCCCGATCGATGCGAAGGCACTCCTGCCGTAATAATCGTCCGCGTTAATCACCGCAAACGGCTCCTGAACCAGATTCCTGGCCGCCCGAACAGCGTGCGCTGTTCCCCACGGCTTGGTGCGCCCCTCGGGAAGAATGTGGGAGGGGGGCAGGTCGTCCAGCTCCTGAAACGCGTAGTCAACGCAGATCCGGCTCTCCAATCGGGAACCCACCGCCTCGCGGAAAGCCTCCTCAATATCGTGGCGAATCACAAACACCACCCGGCCAAATCCGCTCCGGACAGCATCTGAAACCGCATAGTCAAGCATCGTTTCCCCATCAGGCCCCAAAGGATCGATCTGCTTGAGGCCTCCATAACGGCTGCCCATTCCGGCAGCAAGGATAAGAAGAGTAGGTTCCATCGCCCCAATATCGATAACAAGGGACCAACAAGGCAAGCTCAGTACCAAAAGAAGCACCTCATCCCAAAAATAACTACCAGAAAAAAAGCTACTGGAGACAGTTTAGGTACTTTTGGTTTTGAAAATGAACTACATTAAAAAAAATGTATAAAATTCCTTTTTATCATAAATTGGCAGATTTGTATTTTCCCAGATAGATTCGGCTTGACAGTGGGATTCTGGTCCTGTTGGGTATTTGCCATGAAAAGGAAGAAGCGTTTCACTGCTAGTATCGTGTAACAAAATCAATTTCGTATCGAAGCGTAGTCGGGTGGCCTTGGCCCCCGCCCCCAAAGCGATGATTGAGCCGAAAGGGATCGGACGGCAAGCCGGTCCGACTACGAAAGAAAAACTGTTACAAGCTACTAGGGGAAACACTGCCTGTTTTCACCTGATGAGTCGGACGGTGAATGGGGAGATTTTGTTGGGTAGAGAAGGAGGTTTTCCGAAAGATGATTTGGTAGGTGGCCGATTTTTCGGGGGTTCGGGTGATTACGTAAAGAGTGTGCTGCTGGAGGGGGCCCGTTGGGCGCTGCGGATGCTGGCGGCCTATATCGACCTGAACGCGGTGCGTTCGGGGCTGGTTGCGGATCCGAAGGACTATCGTTTTTGCGGGTATGGGGAGGCCGTGGGGGGCGGTCAGCTCGCCCGAAAGGGGATCGAGATGGTGAGCAAGGATCTTGCAGGATACCGTCAGGCACTCTACGGGGTGGGTTCGGAGGCCAAGGAGGGGAAGGTTGCGATCTCGCGCGAGGAGGCAGTGCGAGTTC
>CAZWFJ010000069.1:0-18747 GCA_964633135.1 uncultured Puniceicoccaceae bacterium
GGCAAGGCTGAAGCCATGCCCCACTGTGGGTGGGTTGCTTCAGCGCCCACCTGAGCACAAGGCCAAACCGGCCCGGCTCGCCACCCTGCCGCATCCCCCCAAAAAACCTCAAAATTCCAGCACCCTGAGGCACTCTTCGACGGAATCTGCCGTTCGTTCCGGGGCGTTTGGCGGGTACACGACCCACCTGGTGTTGCCTGCGTCCTGGATGATCTCGATCCGCGCCCCGGTGCCAGGATCATCGGAGGCTGTCCAGCCGCGTCGCTGCAGGCCGCGTGCCGTCCAGTGGCGATGGGGTTCGGGTCCGCTCAGAAAGACCGGTTTGCCCCCCCTTGCGCGAGGGCGGAAATTCCCCTGGGCAATGTCGAACTCGAGAACGGGCGACGGAAAAGTTTTCGCGAAGGCACCCTGCAGCACCAAATCCTCCGGCACGCCACTGGTCCATTCGCCGGCAGCACTGAGGAGCCAAATCCGGTCGGCATGGCGGAGCGCGCTTTCCAGATCGTGAGTGGTCAGAAAAACGGCGATTCCTCTGGTGCTTGCGATCGAGGCGAGCTTGCCAAGAATCTCGACGCGGGAGGGCAGGTCCAGGAAGGCCGCTGGCTCGTCGAGGAAGGCGAGGACGGGTTCCTGGGCGAGGAGCCGGGCCAGGGCAACGCGTTGACGCTCGCCGTCGCTCAGCTCGCCCAGATGGCGATTTCGGAACGGGTCGCTGCCCGTCTCTACGAAGGCCGAGTCGATGGCCTTTTGGTCGGCGGCGGTCAGCCTGCCCGCCCAGTTTGAGTGGGGGTGACGCCCGAGGGCGACGAGTTCCCCGGCTGCCATCCCTTCCGGCGGGGCCTCGCGGGTGGGCAATACTCCGCGCAGCCGGGCAAGATCGCGGGGAGAATATGCGGATAGTTCCTTCCCCGCAATGCGGACGGATCCGGCCAGGGCAGGCAGGAAACCGCACAGCGAGCGCAATAGCGTGCTTTTGCCCGCGCCGTTGGGTCCGAGGAGGCAGACGAGTTCGCCGCACCGCAGGGCGAGGTTCAGGGGGCCGCCGAGTTTGCGCTCGTTGCGGGTCCCCCGCCCGTGGCCAAAGACGAGATCACGGGTTTCGAGGATCGGTTCGTGCGCATCCATGCTCATGTCATTGGTCCGGTCGTGCGATTTCGCAGGAGGACCCAGATAATCACGGGGGCACCAATCAGTGCGGTGACCGCATTGACGGGCAACGTGGTCGAGGTGCCGGGGAGCCGGGCGATCAAATCGGCAAGGAGGGCGATGGAGGCTCCGAGGGTCAGGGTGACGGGGATCAGTTTGCGATGGGACTGCGTGCGCAACAAGCCTCGTGCGAGATGAGGGACGGCGACTCCGAGGAACCCGATTGGTCCGCAAAAGGCGGTTACGGTTCCGGCGAGGATGGCCGCACTGGCCAGAATCTTCATGCGGCTGCGAGCCGTGTTTTCCCCCAATGCCCGCGCTTGTTCATCGCCAAGCAAGAGGACATCCATCGACTTGAACCGGAGAGCACCAAAGACAATGGCCAGCCCGGCAACGGCCAGGAAAATCCAGAACTGGCTCCAGGAGACGTTGCCGAAATGGCCGAAGCTCCAGGAAATAAAGGCCTGGAGCCGATCCGGCATGGCGAAATAGATCAGGATGCTGACAAAGGCGTTAATCAGGTAGGCCAGCATCAACCCGATGATCAAGAGGGTCATCACGCCAATCCGCGAGGTCAGGACAAGAATGAGGGCGAGGACGGCACCCGACCCGAGCGAGGCAGCCACCACGATGGAGTAGGAGCCACCGCTGGCGAATGTGCCCAGGAGTCCGGCTCCGGCGGGGGCGGCCACCAGCATAACGAGGGCCACCCCGAGGCTGGCACCGGAGTTGACCCCGAGGATGTAGGGGTCGGCCAGAGGGTTGCGAAAAACCGTCTGCATCTGGAGTCCTGCCATGGCCAGTGCCGCTCCCGCGACGGCGGCCGTGAGTGCCCGGGGCAACCGCACGTATCGAAGGATGTAGGCATCGGAGGGGTCCGCAAGCGGCTGTCCGGTGAGGAAAAGAAAGACATCCCGCAGGGAAATCTGGGCGGAGCCGAGGGCCAGTGCCGTAACCAACAGAACCAGCAGCAAAAGAAAGGAACCCCAGCGAATCATCATTGGAAAAGGGGAAAATTACACTTGGCACTGGATGGGAGGCATGGAAATCCTCCGATAACCCGGCTTACTTCTTCACCGGACGCTTTTTCTTCTTCGGTGCCCCGGGAAGCACCACCGGCTCGTTGGCGACATCATCGCGTTTGTTCGTAATATATTGCTGGAGGATGGTGAGCAGGTTCTGCACGGTCCAGTAGAGCACCAGGCCCGAGCTGAAATTGTAGAGGAAGACCAGGAAGATGAAGGGCAGAAATTTGAAAATCTTTTGCTGCATGGCATCCGCCGAGGCCATCGCCGGTGTCATTTGCATCTGGAAGTACATGGTCGCCCCCATGATCAGCGGCAGAATGTTGATCGGGAATCCAAACAGGTCCGCGATCGTGTCCGGCTGCGATAAATCGTTGATCCACAGAAATGGTGCGTAGCGCAGTTCGGAGGCGGTGCGAAGCATCCAGAAGAGTCCGATAAAGATCGGCATCTGGATCAGAATCGGCAGGCAGCCCGCCGCCGGATTCACCTTGTTCTCCCGGAAGAGACGCATGGTCTCCTTCTGCATCTTCTGCGGGTTGTCTTTGAACTTTTCCCTAAGCTCCTTGAGTGGCTCCTGAATCTTCCGCATCCGCTTCTGCGAGGCCGCCGCCTTGGCCGTAAGGGGCCAGAAGCAGAGCTTGATCAGAATCGTCATCACCACGATCGACCACCCCCAGCTGGGCACCACGGAGTGGATCGCGTAGAGAAAAAACATGAGAATCTTGCTGAAGAAGCCGAAGAAACCGAACTGCATGACCTCATCCTGGTGGTCTCCGAGCTTCGTCAGCCGTTTGAACTCCTTCGGACCCGCGTAGAAATCAACTGCGATCGCCTGACTTCCGCCCGGTTCGATTGCAGAAACGGGGAAGGACAAGCTCGCCCGCACCGCATCCGCGATATCCCCGTCAGCTGGGTCAGCCGGGGTCACCTGGACCATTGTCGCGAAAAAGCCGTCGCTCCGCAGGCCCTCTCCCATTGTGGCCACAAAGGCGAAATACTGATTTTTGATCACCCCCCATTCAAGACCGGGAACCGACTCCTCCACAAAGGGCTGCGCCTGGCGGACTCCGATCCCCGCGAACCCCTTACTCCCCTTGAACACCTTCCGCCCGATGAATTCCGTATCGTCTCCATCATAATAGCCGAAGTTGAGAAACTCTCCCATGCGGTCTTTTCCAAGGGAGTAAACGGTGCCGAGGCTCAGCGAAACTCCGGATCCAGACTGCAAAGCCTGCCGGGACCGGTTGATCAGTTCCGTCCTGTGGGCGATGAGATACGGGTCGCCGCCCTCCTCCCCTGCTGGAGAGATCTGATAACTGCGCTGGACCACGATCTGCCCCCCGAGTTCCCTCTCAAAGACGATACGGGTGTCATTGGTCTCTTCCTCGACAATCCGGTAGGGCCGATTGAAAGAGCCATCCGATTCCGGCCCCTGAAAGCTCAAGCCCAGGGCCGGGATGCGCGAATCGGCGTTGAAGACAAAAGTGTCCAGCTGCCCCTGCTTCGTCTTCTCAAAATGGACCTGCTTGATGCCGCCACCCCGGGTCGTGAAATCCACCCGGATGAACTCGTTACCGAGGGTGCGAATCTCCTCGGCGGCCTCCTCCACCTGGGCCACCTGCTCAACCTCGCGATCCGTCACAGGGCGAAAAACCGCTTCATCGCCCGGATCCGGGGCCGGGGCGGCCTCCCCTGCGGGACTCGCCCCCTCAAGAGCACCCAGATCGCCCGCAGGTGTACTGCTGGCACCGGAGCCATCCCCCTCCTCGACAGACTCGGCAGGGGCGGGCTGCACTTCCTCCCACTCCAGCTGCTGCTTGGACTGGTAAAACATCAGGCCAAACGCCGCCAGAATGCAGGCGAGACCAATAATTACGTTTTTCTTATCCATTCTTCTGGGAAAGGGAGGGATCGCGCCAGGCTCGGACCGCGTGCGCGAATTGTTGCTTTAGTTCGGAAAAAGGAATCGAGTCCACGCCCTTCCGGGCAATTACCACGAGATCCACCGGATGCAGAAATCCCGGTGCCACCGCACGGAAAATTTCGCGAAACCGGCGTTTCACCCGGTTGCGGACCACCGCCGACCCAACCCGGCGCGAGACCGCAAGCCCCAATCTCGGGGGAAGCGATGCATCCTCGCGCTCGCATATCTGCAAGTGAAAATAACGCCCGGGAACCCACTTCCCGACACGCCGCAACCGGTCGAACTCACTGCTCTTCCGGAGTCGGCACTCCCGGGAAAAGCGCATCCAACTAGACGGAGGCGGACAGACGAGCCCGCCCCTTGCGCCGGCGCGCGGCCAGAATTTTGCGACCGGATTTGGTCGAGTTGCGCTTGCGGAAACCAAACTTGCGGGCACGCTTGATTTTAGAAGGACGATAGGTTGGTTGCATGGTTCTCTGGAAAAAAGAGAGAAAACAAACCATTTCCTCCTCCCGTGTCAACCATTGCCTTTACCGGAAAAAAACCAGAAAAGGGGCAAGCCTGCTGCCGGCGATTTCGCAACCTGGAGCGCGATCTCTTCTCGCTTGCATCGGAGTTTCAAAAGATGGCAGTCGCTGCGGTCTTTCTTGCAAGAAAAAATTACGCCCAACTATTTCTCAATGCAGGTCAGCATTGCAACTCTGGCAGAAGCGAGTCAGTATTCTTGTATGAAAATGTCGGATGAAGTACTCAAAGAGCTTGGACTCTCCAATCAAGTTCTCTTCGAAGCCCTTCTCTCGCGCTCTCCCGACAAGATTTATTTCAAGGACACCAAGAGTCGCTTCATCGTCGCCAGCCACAGCCTGGCGAAATATTTCAACGCCGATTCCCCGTCCGACCTGATCGGCAAGACCGATTTCGATTTTTTCAGTTCCGAGCACGCCCAGCAGGCATACGACGATGAGCAGCAAGTCATCGCGACGAAGAGTCCGGTCTTTCGGGAAGCAGAGAAGGAGACTTGGCCAGACGGATCCGTGACCTGGGCTTCCAGCATTAAGGCACCGATCCTTGTCGACGGAGACAAGCCCTGTGGGATCATCGGGATCTCCCGCGACGTGACCCGCGAGAAACTCGCTTACGATGCCCTCGAACGCCACGACCGCATCCTCAAGAAACAGAATGACACGATGAAGGCGGACCTGGAGAACGCCCGGATCGTCCAATCCCTCCTCATTCCGGGCAATATTCGCGAAAGCTCTTTCCTGCACATTGCCGTCGCTTACGATCCTTCCCACACTGTTAGTGGGGACGTCGTCACCTTTCCCCGTCCAGACGAGACCGATGTTCGCTTTTTTCTCGGCGATGTCTGTGGCCACGGAGTCTCGGCCGGAATCTACACCGTTCTCGTCAAATACGCGGCGGACCGGCTCTCACGGAGCAAGGACGACCGTCCCCAATCAGTCCTGTCCCGAATGAACGAGGGGCTGAAGGATGTTTTGCCCAACCGGTTCGTGACCGCCATGACCGGAGTCCTGCGCCGGGTCGACGACGGCAGTGTCCGCCTGCAAATTACCCACGCCGCCCACCCCACGTTTTTCATCCACCGCTGCGATGGGGACCTGGAAACGATTCACCTCGATAGCGCACCGGGACTGGGCCTGCTCCCGGACAGCAGCTTCGGCTGCAAAGACTTCTTCCTCCATCGGGGCGACCGCATTATCCTCTTCACCGACGGCCTTGAGGAGGCACTCAACGAGAACGGAGAAGAGTTTGGCATCCGGCGGCTCAAGGATGTTGTTCAGGAAAGCCGGGAAGAAAGCGTAGCCGACGTCCCCGACTTTCTGCTGGGCCGAATCCGCGATTTCTGCGGCAAGGCTCCCCGCGTCGACGACCAAACCTGTCTGGTTTTTCAAGCTCGCTGAGGTTCGCTCGTTTCCGGCTGGGGCGGCTTGGTGGATCCTCTCTCCCTGGGGTGTATTTCCAGGCTGCCATCGGCATATTCGTAGAGGTATCCCTCCAGCTTTAACCACTTGAGATCATTGACGATCTGGCGGGTTTCCTCTGGCTGGAGATTCGCCTTGCCCGATTCGTCTACCCGATCCGGATAAAGCAACGACGGCAATGCTTTCAACTTCGCGTCGGGATGCGCCTCCAGAACCGAAATGATCTTCTCAACCGAGTCGGCGAAAACACCGCTCGCGGGCCGGTTTTTCCGCCGCACTGCCGCGACGTAACTGATCCCTTTCTTTCCTTTCTTGAAGACAAAGAAATTTCCCTTCCGCAGCTTCATGCGAACATTGTTTGCGGTCTCAAGAGGGAAACGCTTTTGCTGCTCAATGTAAGCGATAAAGGATTTCCCAATCTCCTGATCTACCGCTTCCACCAGCGCCCGCGCGGGCACCCGGGCCTGGCGCGTCTCCCGAATCAACTTGCCCCGCAGGTTTCGCACAAGATGGTTTAACGCCGCCTCGCGGGAGTCGAGGACTAAGTCATCCTTTTTCGCCGTTAAATCTTTATCGGAAGCCTCCGCTGGAGCCGACTCGGGTTCCGCCTCCGAAATCGCCACTGTGGATTCCCCGGAGGAGGAAGACGTCGCCTCGGGCACTGCCCCGCCCGCTTCGCTCGGCGATGCTTGCCCTTTTTCAGGCTCTGCGTCGCCTTCCTGTGGCTGTCCAATCTCACCCTCGGTCTCGCCATCCTGGCCGCCACCCTCCGCACTCTCGGGTCCTGTCTTCGGTCCTGCGCCGTCCGACTTCGCCTCCGTCTCCCCCGCAACCTCTTCCGGCGTCTCGGAGCGAAGGCGGAATACCGAGCGGCGACTCATGGACTTCAGCCACTCCTGCACAGCCTCGGAATCGGATACAGGCTCCAGACCCTTTTCCACGCGCGCCAGCGAAACTTCGGGGCAATTCAGCCTCTGGTGCTCCTGAAGCAAAGCGTGGAATCGATGGTAACTCCGGGGGGGCAAATATTTACCCGTCACCTTGCAGCGCAACACCGACGAAAAGTTGCCACTTGGCGGATCAACCTCTTCTTCCCTCTCTTCAAAGACCGTCGACAGGAGCAGATTGGCCGCATGGTCCAGAGCTGCAGCCTGCTCTCGAAACAACTGCCGATCCGGCAGGGACTCGTAGAGCGGAGGAGCTTCATCAGAAAGCGGCGCCACCACTACGACCATCCGATCCGTTTTATCAATGATCAGCCGGGTAACCTCGAAAAGCTCATAGACCTTGAGGCTCGAACGGATCGACTGCGTGAGGAGATCAAACGGCTCATCCTCTGGATAAATCGAAAAATTCACAATCGGGCGATACGGCTCGGGCCGGGCCGGACGATCGTCGCGCGGAGTACGCTTTCCAGACGCCCCCTGCGGCCGCTTCCGCGCTGGACGGCGATCGCGCGGCGGCCCCGAGGAATCCTTGCTCTTGGGCTTGGCACCGTCCGATTGATGTGACGAACTACCCGTCCCGCCCCCCGAAGACCATTGGGGGGCGAAACTCAGGTCGCGCAGCTGCTCGAGGTCAAGGCCGTCGTTCGTGTCGGTGGATTTTTCGGAAGAATCTGCCATGGAAGAGAAAAATTGGATGCGGAAATGCCCGCCCAAGAAATGAAGAAACCTGACCACTATCACGAATGCGCGAGGAGGTGTCAAATCCCCTGCACCCGGAAAATTCAACAATTACGAAACATTAGGGTTGATCTCCGAGGCACCGGAGTACTAAAACTTCCCTTTCCCTGAATGCTCGGGTGGTGGAATTGGTAGACACGCACGCTTGAGGGGCGTGTGGCGAAAGCCGTGCGGGTTCAAGTCCCGCCTCGAGCACCAGCCAAATAAGAACCGGTCCAGTTGGTAAAAGACGCACGCGGACAGGATACTCCCATTTTATCCGTTGCGGCGAGCGCCGAAATTACCATGGTTGGAGGACAGGAAAATCATGCCGGAATCGAAAAACAGCTCCCCCCCGCTCCTCAGCGGCAAAACGGTCGTCCTCGGTGTCTGCGGAAGTATCGCGGCCTACCGCGCTGCCGATATCACCAGCCAGCTGACGAAGATGGGGGCCTCCGTGTTCCCGGTGATGACCCGTGAGGCCACCCGGCTCATCGCTCCACTGACGCTGAAAACTCTCGCCAGGAATCCCGTTGTCTGGGACCTGTGGAAAGAGGCCGAAGGCTGGCAACCCGGACATATCGACCTTGCGGACAGTGCCGATATTCTTCTGGTCGCACCCGCCACAGCCCACACCCTGGCCTGTTTTGCCCATGGCCTCGCCCCCGACCTGCTCACTTCCATTTACCTGGCTACCCGTGCCCCCGTGGCACTCGCTCCGGCCATGAATGGCAAAATGCTCATTCATCCCGCCACAGCACAAAATCTAAAAATATTGTCCGAGCGGGGACACCACCTGATCGAACCGGATGAAGGCCAGCTGGCCTGCGGCTATGAGGGCAAAGGACGCTTGGCACCGGTTGAGGAAATCGTTGAATCCACCGCCCGGATTCTAATGGGAAGAGATGCCTGATTCACTACGCATAGTTCTGGGCGATGACGAGTTTCTCGTCGATCGACGGGCCGCTGAGATTTTTAAGCCATGGAAAGAATCGGCCGCCGATGAATATTCTGTTGAGATTGTCGACGGCAGAGCACAGACTGTCGACGAAGCGGTGACCGCCGTTAGCCGCTTTGCCGAGTCCGCCCAAACCGATTCCCTCTTCGGCGGCGGAGCGAAGACCGTCTGGCTGCGCAACCTCAATTTTCTCGGGGAAGGCCGCCTGGGCCAAAGTGCCGGGGCGAAAGAAGAGGTCGAGCGGCTTATGACACTGCTCAAGAATATGGAAGCGGGCGAATCCCGTATCCTCGTTTCAGGATCTCCCGTCGATCGGCGACGGTCTTTCTATAAATGGGCTGCGGGACTTGAGGGATTTGTCGGGATCGACGCAAAAAAAGCCGGCGTGGCCGCTTTCCAGGAGGTGGTCGAATCCGAATGCAAGGCGGCGTCTGTCAAACTGTCCCGAACTGCCTTGGAAATCTTGCGGGGCAAACTCAATGGGGACATACGCATGGCCGTCGAGGAGGTGCGCAAGCTGATTACCGCCCTCCCGGAGAATCGAACGGAAATCACCGAGAGGCAAGTCGCCGAGGAAGTCCCCGAGTTTGGCGAACCCGAATTCTTTGAGGCGGCAGACAAATTTTTCCGAGGCAATCTCCGCGATGCCCTTGAGGCGATTCGCCGCCACTTTTTTATCCAAAAAGAAGGGCGCCCCCTGCTCGCAAACTTGATGAACCGAAATCGGCTGATGATTCAGGTCCGCGTCCTTTCCGACAGCGGGATGCTCAAGGCAAGCGGTCGCCGTATCGACTCCGCCAAGCTGAAAGAGGCCGCCGAGTGGGCCGAACCGTGGTACGGGGAAACCGGGGCTAAGACGCCAGTAAATGTCTTTGCCCAGAACCCCTTCTACCTTGGCAATCTTGCCGAATCCGCCCGGCGAATTCCCCTGCGCCGCCTCTTCGATTTCCAGTCCGCCTTCGTCGAAACCTTCCGCGAGATGATCAATCGCCCGAATGATCATGAGGTAGTCTTTCGCGAGTTGGCCATCCGGTGCCTGACCCCGAATTCGCAATAAAGCTGACCGCGACTGCCAATGCGGGCGACTGCCCCATACGGGAGCTTGAGAATCCATCACACTCCTTTCTTACACCTGCGGGACACTTCCCCACTTTCACAACCAACCCCTGCCGTTTGCGACCCGCCCCTTCCGACTAGACGGAGCAAACCCAAAACTTCCGTCCACACCGGAGGTTTCTACGCTGCTAGTAAAATCCGCTATACTCTTCAGGTTTTAGTAGAAGCTTATTCACAGTGTCCCGACTCTCCTCAAACCACTCGAGTAGCACCAAATTGATTAACCTGGTATATATTGGCACAAATAAGTGATATCCAGTAATATTATATTGTAGTTTCAAAATTCAATATCCCATTAGTATAAATTTTGAGAGTTTTCGGTCTATAATTCAATTAAAAAATCAAAAAAGAGGACAGATCTATTTGAATTACGCCGCCTCTTCTATTTCCCGTCCGCCTTCGTCGAAACCTTCCGCAAGATGATCAATCGCCCGAATCATCATGAGGCAGTCTTTCGCGAGTCGGCGGCGATCCGGTGCCTGACCCCGAATTCGCAATAGAACGGACCGCGCCTGCCAATGCGGGCGACCAGCCCGATGCGGGCTGCGCGATACGGGAGCTTGAGAATCCACCGCACTCCTTTCTTACACCTGCGGAACGCTTCCCCACTTTCACAACCAACCCCTGCTGTTTGCGACCCGCCCTTTCCGACTAGACGGAGCAATCCCAAAACTTCCGTCCACACCGGAGGTTCCTACGCTGCTAGTAAAACCTGCTATACTCTTCAATGTTTAGTAGAAGCTTATTCACAGTGCCCCAACTCTCCTCAAACCACTCGAATAGCACCAAATTGATTAACCTGGTATATATTGGCACAAATAAGTGATATCCAGCAATATTATATTGTAGTTTCAAAATTCAATATCCCATTAGTATAAATTTTGAGATTTTCGGTCGATAAATCAACTACATTTAAAGATAGAAGAGGACAGATCTATTTAGACTGAGGGATTTCTGCTTGCGCTGGGATTTTGTCGGCGGCAATTCGGGAGGGTGGCAAGAATATCTCCCGGCACCTGTCTCTTTGCCGCATCGCGAATAAAACGGATTCTGTCCGCCTTAGGGTTGGATTTTCAGGGCAAAGTCCCATAGACCATCGCCAATGAAGATTTTTGAATGGACCCTTACCGTCCTTTATCTTGGATGTGGCTCCGTGCTGCTTTTGTATGGACTTAATTGTTACTGGCAGATCCTTTTTTTCCTGCGGGGGCGCAATTTTCTGCAAAAGGAGGCGGAAATTTCCGAGCGGCTGGAGCGAGCAATGTGGGCAGATCCGGAATCGCTCCCCCTCATCACCACCCAGATCCCGCTCTACAACGAATTCAATGTAGCAGCCCGCATTATCGAAGCGGTAGCGGCGATCGACTATCCTCGGGGGAAGCACCAGATCCAGGTGCTTGATGACTCGAACGACGAGACGCGGGTCCTCATCGACAGGGTTGCCGCGACCATGCAGCGAGACGGACACTGGATCGAGGTCTTCCGGCGCGACAACCGCCAGGGCTTCAAAGCCGGAGCACTAAAGGCGGGCCTCGAAAAGGCGAAGGGAGAATACGTCGCCATTTTCGACGGCGATTTTGTCCCGAAGCCCGACTTCCTGCGCAAGACCCTCCCCCTGCTCGTTCACGACAAGAAGCTGGCACTCGTCCAGGGGCGCTGGACCCATCTCAATCCCCGCGAGAACATACTCTGCCGCACCCAGTCTGTGGGCATAGACGGGCACTTTTCCATTGAGCAGGCCGCCCGCGCTTCCAATGACCTGTTTCTGAATTTCAACGGCACCGCAGGACTTTGGCGGAAAAGGGCGATCTACGACTGCGGGAATTGGGAGGGCGATACATTGACCGAGGACATGGACTTGAGCTACCGTGCCCAGCTGGCGGGATGGCGTCTGACCTTCCGAGCCGATGCCGCCGTTCCCGCCGAGCTACCCTCTTCCTTCGTCGCCTTCAAAAACCAACAGTTTCGCTGGGCGAAGGGATCGATTCAAACTGCCCGCAAGCTTTACCCCAGGGTCTGGAGGTCCGGACGCAGCCTCGTGGCCCGGTTACAGGCACTCTTTCACCTGACGCACTACGCGATCCATCCGGTCATTATCGCAATTGCCCTGCTAAGCCTGCCGATGCTCTTCATCATCCCGGACCAGATCAGCCTCCCGGTGCGAATTTTCGGCGTGGCGGCCATCCTGACCGCCGCTTTGGGACCCAATTCCCTCTACATCGTGAGCCAGCGATTTCTCTACTCTGACGACTGGCTCCGCCGGATCCTATTCCTGCCGATCCTGACCATCGTCGGCCTGGGGATTTCAGTCTCGAATAGTCGCGGGGTGATGGAGGGACTCGCCGGCATCCAGAGTGAATTCGTCCGCACGCCGAAGAAAGGAAGCCAGAACACCGTCCGTTATCAAGCAAAGGCCTCCTGGGTGGTCGGTGCCGAGATTTTTCTCGGAATCTACTGCGCGGTTTCGCTCGCCCTGCACCTCGTCTTTGGCGTTTGGGGCATTAGCCCGTTTCTGCTGCTTTACGCGGCCGGCTACTCTCTGGTCGGCTGGCGATCCCTTCTCGAGATTCGCAGTTCCCGCCTCATCGGCAGCGAATCGAAGACCGATACTGCGTCGATCCCCCAACCAGACTCCCCGTCAACCAGTGCCGCCGGATGACCTCCCGGGGTTTCCGCTGGGCCGCCTTCCTGGTGGGAACTGTCCTGCTGGTGGCGGGATGCCTTCCCTTCTCTCTCGCCGACTCTGTCTTTGATCCATTTACGCCACGCCCGATTGGATTTCTTCTCCAGGCGGCGGGCCTGGTGCTGTGCTGGGGATTCTTCCCTTGCTCCCATTCTCGCTCTCGAACCACCGTACTGCTCATCCTGGGGGTCAGCCTGCTACCCCGGATGATTCTCTGGCCTGCGCCTCCCTCCGATGATGTCCATCGCTACCGGTGGGAGGGCAGGCTTGTCTGGGCGGGCGAAAATCCGTTCACGTCCGTCGCAGACGACCCGGTGAGAACTCCCTTTCGGGACGACGATTGGGACCGCATGAATCATCGCGAGCGAGGAACCGTCTATCCCCCGCTCGCCCAGCTGATTTTCGCCGGAATCTCCGCCGCCACCGGGGAGGTGCCCCCTGTCTCCCTGGAAAAGGCTGTTTTTGTCGCCGCCGACATCGGTGTCCTCCTTTTGCTCTTCGGGATGCTGCATCGGCGGCGGCTCCCCTATTCACACGCTCTCTTTTACTCACTCAATCCCGTCGTCCTCGTCTCCTTCGCCGGGGAGTCGCATTATGACTCTCTCTTTATCCTCGCCCTCGTCGCGGCTGTCCACGGCCTTGAGGTCCGACGCCTCCGGCTCTCCTGGGTGCTGCTGGCCGCCTCGGTCCAACTCAAGCTGATCAGTCTCCTGCTCCTGCCCGTCTGGATTCGGGAACGGGCTGGCCGCGGAATCTGGATCGGGATCCTGATCATCGCGCTTACGTGGATCCCCTTTTACGACGGAATCTGTGCCTGGGCGGCTTCCCTGCTTGAATTCGGCGGCGGCGGCACATTTCAGGGGCTGATTCCCTTCCTGCTGCGCACTTTCTCGCTACCGGAGGAGTACGCCTCGCAGATAGGAATGCTTGGCGGCGGAATTTCGCTCCTCCTGGTCTGGCACAAAGGAGGCACGCCCGCTACCTTGACCCGCCGGATTCTTGGTTGCCTTCTAGTCTTCAGCCCGATTCTGCACTTCTGGTACCTGAGCTGGATTCTGCCCTTTGTCGCCTTGCGCCCCACCCTTTCCTGGCTCTGGCTCTGCGCCTCCCAGGCTCTCTACTTCCTGGTTTGGCCCCGATTGGCCGGCACTGGCTACTGGGAATTGCCGCCATGGGCCGAGACACTGATCTGGCTCCCCTTTCTGGCCCTCGGCCTGATGGAGGCCAACCGTTTTCTTCGCCAAAGACCATTCTCTCGCCCCACGCACAGTTCTGCCGCACCCTTGACGGTGGGGGTAGTCATCCCAACCTATCAGGCAGCTGAAACCTTGCCGGACTGCCTCGCTTCAATCCGCGCCGGCAGCGACCAGCCCGATGAAGTCCTCATCGTCGACGGAGGTTCGACCGATGCCACCATCGCCACCGCCGAGGCCCTCGGCTTGCGGACAAAGACGGCCCCCCTCGGACGCGGTGCCCAGCTCGAATCCGGAATTCGGTCCGCAACGACGGACTGGGTGCTTCTCCTCCACGCCGACTGCACCCTTCACCCGGAAGCGCTTCGCACCATCCGCCAGCTCGGGCCGGAGGTCGTCGGTGGTGCCTGCGGGCAACGATTCTCCCCCGGAAGTCCCATGCTTTCCGTCGTTGAATTCATGAACGAAGGCCGGGCCGTAGTCGGCGAGTCCTATTGGGGGGATCAGGCGATGTATCTCCGCCGAAATCAAATTGAAATCTGGTCCGACCTGCACCTCTTTCCCCTGATGGAGGATGTGGAACTCGCCCGCCTCATGCGCCGCCGGGGCGAAACCCGCTATCTCGGACTCGAGACCGGGGCGGGCACGGCCAAATGGCAATCGGGAAACCGACTTCGCCGATTCATTCTGGTCTTCGACACCGTGATCCGGTTCCGAATCGCGGCCATATTCGGACGGCAGGCTCGTATCGCGAATGCATTGTATCGCCGCTACTACGGGCAACGATAGGACCTGGAATATCCCGCCGGACCTCGCTTGCCTCCCCGCCGATTCACCGCTACAATCTTCGACTTTCCATGAAAATTGACAACCACATGCACACCTCGCTCTGCGGGCACGCCTACGGAACCCCGCAGCAATACGTTGATGCGGCCCGGAGCCAGAATATTGAGCTCATCACCTTCACCTGCCACATGCCGATGAATCCGGATCCTCTCTTTGGTGGACGGGGAATCCGCATGAAATTGGCCGACTTGCCCCGCTACAAGAAGATGGTGGAAAAGGCCCGCCAACACGGAGAAAAGGTGGGTGTGAAGGTGCTCTGCGGGATCGAAGCAGAGATTTTCCCGCACCCCCAGGCCATGGAGCACATGAAAAACACGATCGCCAGGGAGGAATTTGACTTCGTCCTTGGCTCGCTGCACCACCAGCTGGAGGGCTACCGGAACTGGCTCGACGAGATGCAGCTTTTCGAGGATGATGACATCGTGCGCACCTACTTCAAGGGGCTGATCAGCGGCGTGAAATCGGGAATATATGACTCGATCGCCCATCCGGACGTGATTCGAATCTACGGCACGGTCGCGCCCTTTCCCGCCGAAGCCTACCAGCCCGAGATCGAGGAATTTCTTGATGTCCTCAAGGAGCATGATCATTGCATGGAGGTAAACACCAGTGGCCTGATCAAAGGGGTATACGAAGTGCATCCCGCGCCCGTAGTCCTCGACTGGGCCGCAGAGCGGGGCGTCAAATTGACCATGGGTTCAGACGCGCATACTCCCGAACACGTCGGACAACACTTCGATGCAGTGCGAGACATGTTGCGGAATAAAGGTTTCCAAACCCTCTGCTACTACGAGAAGCGCAAACGAGTCGAAATCCCGCTCGACTGAGAACGTTGCGGCAAACAATTCAGCCCGGCGGAGTTGCTGCCCGCGCAAGTCGATCCCGCACCGCCCGAAGAACACCATTTTCGGAATCGGGCATCTCCACGAACACAGTCTCCACCGATCGCATTTCATCCAGACGTCGAAGTAAATCGAACAAATTGCGAGCGATCTCTCTCGCCTCACCCGTCTCGCTGAGCCAGAAATCATTGGCTCCTGGAGCTACGGGCCGCCGCAAGGAAACTACCGCATCGGTCGGCCGGAGGTCTGTTGGTGCTCCACCCGGGGCGAAAAGCACAATCCCCTTCGTCGGGCGGTAATGGCTTTTCAGCATTCCCGGAGCGGTTGGAGATTCCTCTAAAGCCGGAGACTCCCCTGCTTCCCAAATCCCCGGCAGGGCCAGAAGTTCCTCGCGGGAAATGGGTCCCGGACGCAGGAGGCGGACGCCGCCAGCGGGCGTCAGGGCGACAATGGTGGATTCGACACCGTGCTCACAATGCCCACCATCCAGCACGGCACTTACCCCCTCCCGAAGAGAGGCTTCCACATGCTCGGGACGCGTGGGACTGATGTAGCCAAACGGATTCGCACTGGGAGCCGCCAGAAAAAGCCCACTTTCGCAAAGCAACCGCCGCAAAACCCGGTGGGCGGGAATGCGGACCGCAATCGTAGGCTTCCCAGCCGAGACCAAGTCGGAGATCGGGCCGCTTTTCCGACGCGGGAGGACCAGGGTCAAGGGTCCCGGCCAAAAAGAGCGAGCCAGAAGCCGAGCCTCCTCCGAAACTTCGCAAACAGAAGCAACCTGTTCCATGCTTGCAAAGTGGACGATCAGAGGGTCCAGAAGAGGTCGGCCCTTAACGGAAAAAATCTTCCGCACCGCCGACTCATTCGTCGCATCCGCAGCGAGTCCATAAACCGTTTCGGTTGGCACGGCCACCAACCCGCCGGCCCGGAGCAGGCGCGCGGCGGTTTCGAGCGCACCCGGTTCCTCACCCCTCAGTCGATCCATGGGTGAGTCATATAGCCAGAGGACCCCGACCTACTTCATCAGCAGCATCGACCGGGACTGTTTAATGACCCGGGATACGTGACGCTGCTGCCTGGCCGTCAACCCCGTGTACTTCCGGGGAAGAATCTTGCCCGTATCCGTTACGAAACGGGTAAGCTCTTCGGTATCACGGAAAGTCAACTCGGATGGATTCTTGACAGTGGATTCTGTGCCTTCGTTTTCAGACATAAGCGGAGAACCCTATCCTTCCCGAACAAGACCGCAAGCAAAATAATCGAACATTTTTTGCGCCTACGACTCATTTATTCGGGATTGCACTTTCCCAGTCGAAGGTTGATTCTGTCCGCTCCTCTCACAACACACTGCCCACACCTTTTTTTTGCAGATTTATGAACGAAACCCCACTTCCTCCTGCCGCACTGGCAAACCTCTCTCCCGAAGTCCTGCGCCGCCACGCAAAGTCGGCCAAGATCGGAGGGCTGATTTCAATCCTGATCGGGATTGCCGCCATTGCCCTTCCCGGTCTCTTTACGCTGGGGATTGAAATCCTCATCGGGACGCTGCTCCTCGTCGCCGGCTTGACCCAAGTGTTCTCGGCCTTCGGCTCCACCGGATCTCGCCATTGGTTGCTGGCCCTCCTGGTCGGCCTGCTCTCGGCGGGGGTCGGAATCCTTTTTCTGACCAATCCGCTGCAGGGGATCATGACCCTGACCGCCCTGCTCGGGATCTATTTCCTCGCCAGCGGAATCCTTCGGCTGATCTACAGCTTTCAGCTGAGCGGCACGGGAAGCCGTGGCTTCTCGATTTTCAACGCTATCATTTCTATCATCCTGGGTGCTCTGGTGCTCTCGGGTTGGCCGGAAACTTCCCTCTTCATCCTCGGGCTTTTCCTGGGAATCGACCTGATCTTCTTCGGGTTTTTCCTGATCACCTACAGCTCTGCCTGCAAACAAATGAGC
Source organism: uncultured Puniceicoccaceae bacterium (assembly GCA_964633135.1). GTDB lineage: Bacteria > Verrucomicrobiota > Verrucomicrobiia > Opitutales > Puniceicoccaceae > Puniceicoccus. Next base: position 17,291 of record CAZWFJ010000069.1, read on the forward strand.
GCAGGCCAGGGTTCACCGGAAAACAACGAATAGCCTCCTGGCAGAAATATCCGCGAATGCCCGGACCCATCGGGAAGCAGATCCATCCGTCTCAATTTTTCCTTCTCGTCCTCAAGGATTCGGAATGAGCAAGCCCAAGATACTCGTCGTCGCCGGCACCCGGCCGGAAGCCGTGAAAATGGCTCCTGTCTATTTCGCCCTCAAGCGCTCCTCCCTACTCGAACCGGTATTCTGCTCTACTGCCCAACACCGGCAGATGATGGACCAGACCCTGGGCGTGTTCGGCATCACCCCCGACCTGGATCTCGATCTCATGCGCCCGGGACAAACGCTGCCCGGCCTGACCGCCGCCGTCATAGAAGGAGCGACCCGCGCCCTTCGGCAAGTCAAGCCAGCGGCGGTCCTCGTCCAGGGTGACACCACCACCGTTCTCGGAACAGCCCTGGCTGCCTTCTACGAGCGCATCCCCATCGGCCATGTCGAGGCTGGCTTGCGCACCTATGATTTCGAGGCCCCCTGGCCAGAGGAAATGAACCGCCGCCTCGTCGATCCCATTTCACAGTGGTGCTTTGCCCCCACCGAATATTCCAAGGCAAACCTGCTCCGGGAAGCAATTGACCCCGCCCGGTGCGAGGTCACGGGTAATACCGTCATCGACGCACTCCTCTGGATCCGGGCGCGACAAGACGAGGAAGGGGTTGGCCCCCAGCCCATCATGGATCGGTGCAAGATTTCGGAGACTTTTGCCAAGTCCTTTTTGAGTGGTGACAAACCGTGGATTCTTGTCACCGGACACCGCCGCGAATCCTTCGGCGGAGGCTTTGAGGGCATCTGCCAAGCCATTCTCGCCCTTGCCGAACAGTGGCCCGATCTCGGCATCCTTTACCCCGTCCACCTGAACCCCCAGGTCCAGGAACCCGTTTATCGCCTCCTTGGGCGTCATCCCCGCATCTGCCTGGCCCAGCCCTGCGGCTACTACGATTTTATCTGGCTCATGAGCCGGTGCCATTTCCTCCTCAGCGACTCCGGAGGAGTTCAGGAAGAAGCTCCCAGCCTCGGAAAACCCGTCCTGGTCATGCGGACCACCACCGAACGCCCCGAAGGCGTCGAAGCAGGGACCTGCCGCCTCGTCGGCACCGATCCAGACCAAATCCTCTCCGAGGCAAACAGGCTCCTCCAACATCCCGAGGAATACGATCGCCGAAGTGGCCTCCGCAACCCCTACGGCGACGGCCAGGCTGCCGAGCGCATCCGAGCCAGACTCGAGCGGGACCTTGGCCTCTGACCATGTCCGGGAAAGAAAATCCATGGGTGTAGGGTGCAGAACAAATTTTTTCCAACAGGAATAAATGCCTTCATTTTGAGCATTAAAAATGGCTAGGAACTAGTATCTTGTAACAGTTTTTCGCCTCTTCAGAAAAATTCGTGGGTGGATTCCGGTTCGGGAAGATCTCCCA
>CAZWFJ010000070.1:0-18734 GCA_964633135.1 uncultured Puniceicoccaceae bacterium
GTGGATGTGAGCGGGGTGTACGGGTTTTACTCGGGGACCCCGGTTCGTCGGCCGAAGGCTTGCTTGCGGAAGAGGTGAGGTTCGAACAAATCGGATCAGTTCTTTTTGCAAATTGGATTCCAGGATTTCATCAGATATAGGCTGCGACAACATCTCAGGCAAACCATCTTCACCTTACTGGAACGCGGTTTCATTGTGTACCCGAGTATGGCTGCCTAGCCTACACTAAGGAATCTGATCCAAAAATGACCAGCCTCAACCGAGGTTGATTCTTTCCTATGAGGTGGCCGGTGGTGGTATTTCAAACGGATGGCTGTCGAGGGAGAGGTGTTTCGGCTCAGGCAGGGCGTAGCCGATGTGTTCCCAAGGCAACAGGTCGCGGCTGTGATAGAGCGGGATGCCTGATGGGTATTCGAAATTGGAGGTGGCGAGGTAATAGTCACCGCCGACCCGGCAGATGCTCGGGTCAGGATTGAAGCCGGGAATGATTGGATTCTGGATCTGCAGGCTATCCGGCCTGACCGTCGTATTCGGCGATCATGTAGGGGTGGGCGGGGTCGTATTGGCAGAGCGTCTCCGGGTTTTCGATGCGTCCGATGGGGCGCACGCCGGTGCCTTCGATTCCGGCGGCGGTGTCGCCCAGCTCGGATCGGCAGTCGTCGAGCAGGCCCTTGAGTACGGCGACGATCTCCGGGTGCTGGTCGATGACGTTCCGGCTTTCGCCGACATCCTCGCGGAGGTTGTAGAGTTCGTTGACGGCTTCGGTGTCGTGCCAGTTGCCGCGCCGAACCCAGAGCTTCCAGTCCCCCTTACGCACGGCGAGCAGTTCGTGCTTCCAGTAGTAGAAGAACGTTTCGACCGGGCCGATTTCGGTTCCGCCACAGAGCACTTCGCAGAAGTTTTTACCGTCGATGGGTTTCTCGGGCTGCGGCGCGTCGGTCAGTGCGCAGAAAGTGGGAAGAAAGTCGATAGAGCGGAAAAGGGTTTCGCGCACGCTGCCTGCGGGCACCTTGTCGGGCCAGCGGACGATGCAGGGAAGGCGAATGCCGCCCTCCCACAACTCGGCCTTGTGGCCGCGCAGGTGGCCATTGCTTCCGCCCTCGCCCTGGGCGCGGGAGCCGTTATCGGAGGTGAAGACGATCATCGTATTCTGGTCGATCCCGAGGTCCTCCAGCTCCTTGAGCAAGGCACCGAGTGCCCAGTCGATGCACTCGACGGCCGCCCCGTAGGGGCCGTTTGCAGCTTGCTCCATGAAGCGTTGGGCGACGAGCAAGGGCAGGTGGACGTGCATGTGGGCGAAGTAGAGGAAGAACGGGCCTTGGCGGTTGTCGCGGATAAAGCGGATGGACTCCTCGACGTAGCGCTCGGTCAGCCCGGTCTGGTCGGGCTGTTGCTGGATCACTTCCTCGCCGCGCAGGAGGGGCAGGGGCACTTTGGCGTTCGGGCGGACTTTTTGCAGGCCCATGTCGTTCGAGTAGGGGAGGCCGTAGTAGTCGTCGAAGCCGTGGCGGGTGGGAAGGAATTCAGGCTGATCGCCGCAGTGCCATTTGCCGACGAGTTTGGTGGAGTAGCCAACCTGTTTCAGACAGCTCGCGATGGTCTCCTCTTCGGGATTCAGGCCGGTGGCGTTGCCGGGGAAGAGGACTGGAGCACCGTCGAAATCCCCGCAGCCGATGCGCGGCGGGTAGCAGCCGGTGAGCATGGCGCAGCGCGAGGGCGAGCAGACGGCACTGGCCATATAGAAATTGGTAAAGCGCATGCCCTCGGCAGCGAGGCGGTCGATGTGCGGGGTTTTGTTGACCTCGGAGCCATAGCAACCGAGGTCGCCATAACCGAGGTCGTCGCAGTTAATGAGGATGATGTTGGGGTGGTTTGTTTCGCTGTCTTTTTGATTCATCTTTGCGCTTTGGTAACAGGGGGAAGCCAACCTATCAATCAGAAAGCACCGGTGCCTGCAATAGGTGTTTTTCTGTTTTGCCTTTTCGCACTGGTTTTCCCAGATTCCCTTTGTGAGATCCTGGATTCGAATCGTTGCGATGGTTCTGGCTGGTTTTGTGGCCAGCCTGCCGGCGCAAGAAATTTTCTTTGGCGGGGAGGAATTTCTTCTGGCTGGAGAGCGGAGTTCGGGCGAACGAGAGGTGCAGTTTTACTATCCCTACGGCGAAAACGAGCGGGAGTGGACCCAGCGGGTTGAGGTCCATCACTATCCGGAATTGAACCAGCCGCGGAGGGTGGTCATGTTTGTGCTGGAGCGTCTTCGGCAGCGGTATTTGGATTTCACCTATAAAATCCTCCCCGAGCCGACGGCTGAACGGGCGGGAGTTTCCTACCTGGTGAGTGAGGAGGGGGAAACTCGCCTCGAGATCTTTCTCTACGCCGAGCGCCCCGAAGTGCAGGGGCTGATGGCGTACCGCTTCTCCTTTCGCAGTCTTGGGCCGAACGCGCGATACGCGCGCTCACTTTTCCGGGGGAAGTGGGATTATTACGAGAGAGCGTTCCTGGAGACTGAGTGGCCCGATTCCCTGGAGTCGGTTGCGCGGGTTGACTCGCCGGGTCTCTTCACAATGGGGGGCGACTCACTGGGAGACTCAATGGCGGACCTCGTCCCGGTTGAGAGTCGCTCTCTCACCGTTCGATTGCCGGAGGGCCAAACATTGCGGATCGACAGAGATTTTCTTCAGAGCCAGGGCATTACCGCCCGCATTCCTTTCTTCCTTTTCTCGGTACCGCAGAACACGGAAAATCTCTACATTGATTATCAGAAAGAAGGAGTTCCAGAGGTTTTGAAGCTCAGTCTTGCGGGACCGGACATGCAGCTGGTCGAAAACTTGCGAATTTTTCCTTTTCTTTTGCCGGCGAAGAGTGGGAATGAGCGGCTCTGGGAGACTGCAGGCAAACTGCGCCGGAAGATTGAAGAGGAGTATCTGGACGGCTGGGCCGATGTCCGCATTTCCGAACCGTTCTTGACCCGGATCGGATCCGTGGAGGGATTCGTCTGTCTTGCCTCCTTTGCCGACACGAAGGGCAATCGGATGTTTGCCCGTTTCACCCTTTTGATCCCGCCGCTGGGCGACCGGGCGATCCTCGTCTTTTCGCAGGTGGATCCTCGCTACTCCTCGGTGAAGCGTCTGGAGGATCTTGAGAGCGGTGGGGTCATGAGCGGCGTCGCCCATTCGATCCGTTTTCTCGACCCCGCCATCCGCGTGGTCGAGGAGGAGTTTGGGGGGGAGACAAATGCCGAAGAGAGGGCGGTTGAGGGTGAGACTGAGGTCGAGATTGAGGAAGAGGCAATTGAGTCCCCGGACCCTTTTCGTTCTTGGTATGTCTCGCCCCTTGGGGATGAGGCCCGATGAGGTTTCGGTTCGAGCGAAAGGCAGGGGATGAGTCCGATCGAGAATCCTGAGCAGCTGACGGAGGTCACGGCGATCTTTGCTGGCCTCGCTTTGAGTGCTGCGGCGGGCTTGCGGGTTTTCTTGCCGATGCTTGCCCTGGCCATCGCAAGCCGCATGGGCTACGTCGATCTCGGGGATCGGTTCGAGTGGCTCAATCATCCCATGATCATCCTTGTGCTGGGGACGGCGACCCTGGCTGAAATCGCTTCTTATTACATTCCCTGGGTGGACAACCTGCTTGATACGGTGGCTACCCCGGGGGCGATCGGGAGCGGGACATTAATCGCCACCGCACTCTTGCCGGAGATGAACTCTGCTTTGCAATGGGGACTAGGGCTATTGCTCGGTGGGGGCACTGCGGGGGTGGTCCAGGGGGCCACGGTTTTGACCCGGGGTGCCTCGACGGCAACGAGCGGAGGGCTGGCCAATCCCGTCGTGGCCACAGCGGAAACGGGGGGAAGCATCGCCGTGGCGGGTCTGGCCTTTCTCATCCCACTGGTCATTGGGATTCTGGCCATTTTTGTGGTTGGCTACTTGATCATTCGTATCGGTCGGGTGATCTCGCAGGGCCGTCGCCGACGAAGGGAAATGCTGGAATCTGCTGGCGATGCGGAGAGACCGCCGGAATAATTTCAAAATAAATTTCGCCATTTCCTTGCCGCCCGGCGTGTTCTCCTTCCCTTCGATCGTATGTCCATCAGAAAAGAGTTTACCGTTCGCCACCGCATCGCCTTCTCCGAGACGGATATGGCTGGTATTGTCCATTTTTCGAATTTCTTTCGGTTTATGGAGATTGCCGAGGATGCCTTCTTTCGGCAAATGGAGCAGGAGTTAATTCGCCGGGAAGAGGGCGAAGTGCATGGTTGGCCACGGGTGCGGGCCTCCTGTGACTACAAGGCACCGATCTCCTTTGGGGAGGAAATCGAGATCGCCCTGATGGTCTCCGAAGTAAAAGTGCGGGCCATCGAGTTTGTCTTTGCTTTTTTTCGAATAGTGGATGGCGAGCGGGGGGAAAAGGTTGCCCGGGGGAAGCTGACGACCGTGCATGTGGTCCGCCGAACCGGCCAGGGGGTGCATGAAATGGAGGCGAGGGCTATTCCGGCGGAATTTCTAGTGAAACTGGAAAATTGGGCGCGTGGGTAGTAACCCGTATGGACGGGTCCGTAAAATCGATTAAATGTGGGTTAAAACGCCCACACCACTAGATATTGTGTTCGGAATCCGAAAAATTCCTTTATTTGGTGGTTGACTGACGATTTGGAATCATTGTCATTGGGTTCTTATCGTTTGTTCTCTCTGTCCATCCTCCCTTACAATCCATCTGGGTGCATCCCCCCCTCGTACCGGGAAATTTTGGGCCAGAGAGACGTCGAGTCGCGGGCCAGGACCGCTTTTTTCACTCTCACCGAATCCACTCAAAATCAATCAATCACTCACTCTATCTATGCAATCGACTTACAAAATTGGCGACCGCACCTTCGTTCTGGACAAAGAAAAGGCCGAGGAGGCCTTCTCTGCCAAAAAGGTTATTCTCGGGCGCGAGACGATGACCTTCAACCTGCTTCCGCTCAAATATGCCTGGGCCTACGATCTCTACCGGACCATGAAGGCGAACCACTGGGAACCGGAGGACATCCCGATGCAGAAAGACGTTGAGCAGTGGCGTTCGTCCTCTGAGTTATCGGAAGTGGACCGGTGGATCATCATGATGGGGTTGGGATATTTCTCGGCTGCCGAAGGGATCGTGGGCGACAACATCATCCATGTCATCCGCGAGCTGGTCACGGCTCCCGAACTCAAGCTTGTGCTTGGCCGCCACGCCCACGAAGAGAACATCCACGCCGACAGTCTTCTCTACATGATCAGCTCGCTCGGGGTGAATCCTCACGAGTGTGAGGCCATGTTTGAGCAGATTGACACGATTCGGATGAAGAACGATTTCGTGACCAAGACATCTCTGGGCATGAGACGTGACCTTGATCTGCAGTTGACGGAGAACAAGCAGCTGTTTGCGAAGAACCTGTTCGTCTTCGGGCAGTGTATGGAGGGGACGCAGTTCTATGGACTCTTTGGGATGGTCCTCAGCCTGTATCGCCAGAACAAATTCCCTGGCATCGGGCAGATGTTCCGCTACACCCTGCGAGACGAATCGAATCACATCGAGCTATGCCGCAACCTGCTGATGGACCTCATTGATGAGAACCCGGAGATTTGGACTCCGGAGTTCAAGACCGCAATGGTCGATCTCATGAAAGAGGCGGTGGAACTCGAAAAAGCCTTTATTCGGGACTGTCTGCCCGTAAACGCGCTGGGACTGAGTTCGGAGGAGTTTCTCCAGTACATCGATTACATCGCGGACCGCCGTCTCGAAGGGGTGGGCCTCGAACCCCTCCACCCCGGTATCCAGAACCCGTTCCCGTGGCTCGCCGAAATGATGGACATCCAGAAGGAGCAGAACTTCTTCGAAGGCCGGGTCACCGAATACCAGAAATCCTCCTCTCTCTCCGCCGTCGACGACGACGAACTTTAGACCACCGCTCTCGTACTCCACTCCCTAACCGCCATCAACACTACAAAGCCATGATCTCCCGCATCACCATCGAAGAAGACCGTGAACTCAAGCGTTTCGCCCGGGCACCGCTCGACGAAAAGCCCCGTTTCGACTGGCGTGCACTCGTGCCAGAGGACAACGAATTGCGCCCGTCCGTGAAAATTCAGGACGGCACCGACCTTCGCGACTTCAACCTGTCCGAGATCGCCGACTGGATTGGCGAGGCTTTGACCAATCTCCTGCTGTCCCGGCAGGAAGAGGACATCTATAACGACAAGAACAAGAGCTTTGTGGCCCGTGTCGCGAAGGAGGTAGGCGAGCGCTTGCAGAGTCAGTCATCCGTTGGTCGGAAGTTGGCTCTTTCCTCAAACGACCTATCCCTCCTGGTTGAGAAGGCATTGATCGAACATGAGGCGCACGATGTTGCCAAGAGCTTTGTCTTCTCGCGGATTGTCGGGCACGACGATCATGGCGAGGGGACGGACGGGGGTCATTCAGCCGAGCTGGCCCGGTTGCGACTTATCCGGCGCAATGGGCTGGTCGTGCCTTGGAACCGGAACAAGATCGAGGTAGCGGTTCGCAAGGCTTTTCTGTCCCTGGAGCTGGATTCCGATTCGGCGGTCGAAGTCTCCCGCGGGGTAACGGAGCGGGTTCTCGCTCTTGGCAGTGCTTTCGTTCACATTGAGGACGTCCAGGACATCGTTCAGGAGGAACTCATGCGACAGGGTCACTTCAAAGTAGCGGAGGCATATATTCTATACCGGGCGTACCGCGCCCGCCAGCGGGTTGAGGAGAGCGCAACCGAAGTCGCCGAGGAGCAGCAGGACGCCATGATTGTCGTCCGCAGGGAGAACGGCGACTCCTTCTTCTGGGATGGCCTTGACCTGAAAAAGCGGATCGAGTTTGGCATGATTGGACTCGAGCTCAGCCTCACTGCGGAGGAAATCGAAACGGAACTCCGCCGTTCGGTCTATCCGGAGATGAAAGAAGCGGACCTACGCAAGACGATCATCCTCAACGCGAAGTCGATGATCGAGACCGATGCCGACTTCGCCCGGTTTGCGGGTCGCATTCTGTTGACCTACATCTACGAAGAGGTGCTGCCCTGGGACATCGTCCAGGACGGCATCGCGGCCCTCAAGGATGCCCACGTCAAAGGATTTCGCCGCTACCTGAAGCATGGTGTTGAGATTGAGCGGCTCAACCCGAGGCTGCTTGAATATGATCTTGATGCCCTGGCCGCCGCCCTCGACCCGTCTGCCGATCTGGACTTTGACTACCTCGGGGTCCAGACGCTCTACGACCGCTACCTGATCATCGATAAGAAAAGTTCCCGAAAGATCCGGCTCGAAGTCCCGCAGTTTTTCTGGATGCGCGTGGCGATGGGACTCTTTATTGGTGAGGAGGAAGAGCGCGAAGCCCGCATCATCGCTCTCTACGGACTCTACAAGAATCGCCGTTTCTGCTCCTCGACTCCAACACTCTTCAACTCGGGCACGCTGCACTCCCAGCTCTCGTCCTGCTACCTCTACAAGGTGGACGACAGTATCGAATCAATCATGGTCCGAGGGATTGCGGAAAACGCCTTTCTCTCGAAATGGGCCGGGGGACTCGGCGGCAGCTGGACCTCCGTTCGCGGTACCGGCAGTTATATCAAGGGTACGAACGGAGAGAGCCAGGGAGTGATCCCGTTCCTGAAGTTGCACAACGATCAGCTCGTCGCCGTGAACCAGGGCGGCAAGCGGCGCGGTTCGGGTTGTGCGTATTTGGAAACATGGCACAACGACCTATACGACTTTCTGGAACTCCGCAAGAACGTCGGCGACGACCGGCGCCGCACCCACGATATGAATACCGCGAACTGGATCCCCGACCTCTTTATGAAGCGGATGGAAGAGCGGGGCATGTGGACCTTCTTCCGCTCGAACGAGGTTCCCGACCTCCATGACCTATACGGCAAGGCCTTTGAGGAGCGTTACGTTCAATACGAACGCATGGTGGAAGCCGGAGAGATTAACGGTACGCGGGTGGAGGCCATTGAGGTCTGGAAGCGGATGTTGAAGATGCTCTTCGAAACCGGGCATCCCTGGATTACTTTCAAAGACCCCTGTAATGTTCGCAGCCCGCAAGATCATGTCGGAGTCATCCACTCCAGCAACCTCTGCACCGAGATCACTCTGAACACCAGCGAGGATGAGACGGCCGTCTGCAATCTTGGCTCGATCGTGCTCGACTCGCACCTCGACCGCGAGGGCAACCTGGATCTGGAAAAGCTGCGGGACACCATTCGCACTGCGGTCCGGGCTCTCGACAACGTCATTGACATCAACTTTTACCCGACCAAAGCAGCCGAGACATCCAACCGGCGCCACCGCCCGATCGGACTCGGGGTCATGGGACTGCAGAACGCGCTCTTCCGGCGGAACCAATGCTTCGAATCCAGTGAGGCCGTCGAGTTCAACGACGAATTCATGGAGGCCATCGCCTTCTACGCCTACGAAGCCTCGAGCGATCTGGCGGCAGAGCGCGGTGCCTACTCCAGCTACAAAGGCTCGAAATGGGATCGAGGGCTACTCCCGCAGGACACCCTCAAGCTGCTTGAGGAAGAGCGTGGCATTCCACTCGAAATTCCGCACGGCGGTCGCCTGGACTGGCAGCCCCTGCGCGAGAAGATTGCCAAGCAGGGCATGCGCAACAGCAACGTTCTCGCCATTGCCCCGACGGCTACGATCTCGAACATCATGGGCACCTCGCCGTGCATCGAGCCGACCTACAAAAATCTCTTCGTCAAGAGCAACCTCTCGGGCGACTTCGTCGTCCTCAATGGTTCGCTGGTGCGTGCTCTCAAGGAAAGAGGACTTTGGAACAAGGAGATCAGGGATCAGCTCAAGTATTTCGACGGCGAGCTGGCCTCCGTGGAGGGCGTGCCCGACGATTTGCAAAAGCTTTACAAGACCGCCTTTGGTATCCCTTTTGAAGCATTTATCGATGCGGCCGCCCGTCGGCAGAAGTGGATTGACCAGTCCCAGTCCGTCAATCTCTTCCTGGCCTCGCCGGATTTGAAAACCCTCTCCCACATGTATCGGGCCGCCTGGCGCAAGGGACTCAAGACCACCTACTACCTCCGTTCCCTCGGTGCCTCCAACATCGAAAAGGCCACCGTGAGCGTGAAGAAGGAAGTGCGCGGGCACGCAGGAAAAAAGGAGTTCACCGCCGAGGAAAAAACTGCCTGCAGTATCGACGCAATGATGAATGGTGGCGAATGCGAGGCTTGCCAATAGCGAGATTGGGCGCACAGAGTGAGGAATGGAAATTCCGCGCCAGAATGGAGCCAGCTATCTTCGGACCGCCAGCCAGGAGGAGTCCCCCGAGCAGGCCAATCGTCTGCGCCCGGTCGATTTTTCCTCTTTCACTGGCCAGCGCAAGACGGTGGACCGCCTGCAGGTCATGGCCCGGGCCGCCCGCTCCCGTGGGGATTCCCTGAACCACGTCCTCCTCAGCGGCCCTCCGGGCCTCGGCAAGACGACTTTGGCGCACATTCTAGGCTCGGAAATGGGCGTCGGGGTGCGGGTGATCTCCGGGCCTGTGATCGACAAGCCTAGTGATCTTGCCGGTGTTCTCACCTCTCTCGAAGAAGGCGAGATCCTTTTCATTGATGAGATCCACCGCATTCCCAAGACGGTGGAGGAGTATCTCTACACCGCCATTGAGGATTTCTATATCGATATCCTCATTGATCAGGGTCCTAACGCTCGCACTGTGCGGCTCTCCCTTCCCCGGTTTTGCCTGGTGGGTGCAACGACGCGGGTCGGGCTGCTGACCGCCCCGCTGCGCAATCGCTTCACGCTTCAATCCCGTCTCGAGTACTACGACCAGAAGGATCTTCTCACCATCGCCGTGCGTTCCTGTTCCCTTCTGGAAATGGAGGCCGAGCACGAGGGGCTGCTCGAGATCGCCTCTCGGGCGAGGGGGACCCCTCGCATTCTGAACAACCTCATCCTCTTTGCCCGTGACTACGCTCAGGACCGGGCTAATGGCGTTCTCGACCGTGAAACCGCTGCGGGCGCACTCGAAATGCTCGAGATTGATGCCAACGGGCTGGACGAAATGGACAAGCGTTTGCTTCGCTTCATGGCCGAGCATTACCGGGGCGGACCCGTCGGTCTGAAATCGCTCGCCGTCGGAGTCGGGGAGGAGGTCCAAACCCTTGAAGACGTTCACGAGCCTTTCCTCATCCAGGAAGGATACATGCAACGAACCGCCCAGGGCCGCATGCTCACCGCCAAGGGCTGGCAAACCGTCGGCCTTCCCATGCCCGATGGCGATCAGGGGACCTTATTTTCCTAGACCAAAGAATCCGCGCACTATTATTGATTCCATGAAGCTCACCAAAATTGTCATTTTCCTCCTTCTGCTTGGAGCGGGTATCGCTATCGGATTTTTTCTGGGCAACCAGAAGGAGCCGGAATCAACCGTCCACGTCGATCCCGAATCCTCCGACCCCGAAAAGGAAGAGCTGGAAGCGGAACTTGAGGAACTCCGGAAGGAGCTGGAGAGCGTCCAGGCCACTCTTGCGGGCACTCGGGACGAACTCAAACTCCTCCGGGAAGTAGAGTCCGAGTACGCGGCAAAAAGGGCGGGATTGGAGGAAACGCTAGCGCGAGCCAAGACCGATCGCCAAAAGGCGGAGGAGTTTCGCAAAGTAGCTCAGGAGGCAGCCCGCCGGCTCCAGGACGGGGATGAAACCGCACTGGGTGATCCCCGCATCGCCGAAGTAATCGCCGAACCGCACTGGATCATGCTGGGCGACGAGACATCCATGAAGGTCCGTGGCCCACAGGGAGTCGTCAGTTTTCAAGGGGAGGACGTCATCATGATTCCCAGCAAGAATCGCGTCCTCATCGATAAGTCCAGAGAGATCGCGGCAGGACTGCGGTCGCGCGACTCCTCAGATGTCGCGACCCTCGACTTTCGCAACCGTTCCGAGGAAGAGCGACTGGTGTTCTGGATCGATGAACAGGGAAGTCCACAGCTGGCGCAATCCCTTGATCCCGGCGAGGCATTTCGCTCCGATACCTTTCGGGGGCACCAATGGGTTGTCACCGACCTCGACGGAAATCGTATCCAGATTCTGGAACCGATTCAGCAAGAGCTGTGAGGATAGGGCACCGGGCAAAATGGGATTTAGCAGGAATCGCACTTAGTTAAGGCTTAGGATCGAGGGTAGAAGCGGCTTCGAGCCGCTTTCAAGCGGCAAGATGCCACTTCTACTTTTGCTTCACTAAGTGATCTAGCAGGAACCACTGGAGATCCGAAATTCCAGGATTGACAAGCCCCCTCAGAGTGGACGCCCGAAACGGCGTTCGAGTTCGCCCTCCTCAAACTCGAGGAAGGTGGGCTTTCCGGCGGGGCAAGTGTGTGGGGTGGAGGTCTGCATCAGGCGGCTGACCAGTCGCTGGGCTTCCTCTTCGGAGAGGCGGCGATCTTTGCGGTGAGCGGTGCGGGCAGCTAGTTCGGCGATCCGCTCCCGAAAAGGTCCGGCTTTTTCGGGACGAATGGCTCCCTCGCGAATGAGAGCGATCGCATCACCGAGAAAACGCTCGGCTTGTCCTGGCTCAAACCAAGCAGGAACGGAGGAGATACGGAAGAAGTTCTTGCCGAAAGACTCGACCTCGAATCCATGGCGGGCGAAGGTCTCCCGGTTTTCCTCCAGGCATTGAGCCGGGAGGGGATCCCACTCAAATGTCTGGGGAATTAGCAGCGGCTGGATGTGAAGATCGCCCTTCTCGGTCTCGCGCAGGAATTGCTCATAGAGGATCCTTTCCGATGCGGCCCGGGGGTGGAGGATTACGAGACCTCGCGGGGATCGAAAGAGAATACTGGAAGGCCCGAGGGGGCCGATCCACTGCCAGTGAGGCCGACTCCTGTCGGATGGTTCCGGGCGGCGCACCCGCTCGTCGGAAGCCGACAAAGGGGGAGGGCGGTGGGATGGCTGCACTGGTGGGGGAGCCGCAGGCCGGGGGGTAGTGGGCGGCGGCGTGGAGGGCGGCGGGGGGGTGGGATCCGGCTTTGCGGGAGCGGGTTGCACGGCCTCAAAATTCGATCCGGAAAACGAAAGGTTGCCAGAGGAATCAAACCCCTCGTTGGCTCCGTGATCAAGAAGGAGATCAAGAACGGTCTCCACGACGATGCGGCGGACCTGAGGCTCGTCGCGAAAGCGGATTTCCCGCTTGGTCGGGTGAACGTTGACGTCGATCGCCTCCGGTTGAATTTCCAGAAAGCAAAAGGCTACGGGATAGCGACCCTTGGGAAGAAATCCGGTGCAGGCTTCAAGGATTCCATATTGAATGGTGCGGCTGTCGACGGGACGTCCATTGACAATACAAATGAGATCATGGCGGGAGGCACGGCTCAGCGGGGGTTTTCCCAGGCGTCCGTACAGAAAGACCGGGCCGGACCGCCGCTCAAAGGGAAGGGTGTCGGACAGCATCTTTTTTCCCCAGATCTCCGCAATCCTCTCCGGCAGACCAGGGCAGGGCGGGGAGGACAGGGTTTCGCGGCCATCGACCTTGAGAGTGAATCCGATGCGTGGATGGGCCAAAGCGAAGAGGCGAACCATTTGAACGATGTGAGCGGCCTCGGTTTGATCGGTCTTCAGAAACTTGCGGCGTGCAGGAACGGTATTGAAGAGTCGCGCTACCTCGATGGAGGTCCCTGCCGGGATCGCTTCCTCGCGGCAATCGGTAATTTCGCCATTTCGAAGCTCAACGCGAGTTCCGGTCTTCGAATCTGTGGCCCGGGTTTGAAGAGTAAAGTCGCACACACTGGCGATCGACGGAAGGGCCTCTCCACGAAAGCCAAAGGAAGCAATCCTGAGGAGGTCCTCAGCCAGGCGGATTTTGCTGGTAGCATGCCGCTTCAGCGAGAGGAGTGCTTCCTCTTGCGACATTCCGGCCCCGTTATCGGTGACACGGATATAGGATTTGCCCCCCCGCCTGGCCTCAACCTGGATGCGGGTGGCTCCGGCGTCGAGGCTGTTTTCGAGCAACTCTTTGACGACGGCCACCGGGCGCTCCACCACCTCGCCAGCGGCGATTTGGTTGGCTACGTGGTCGGGAAGTATTTCAATACGGCTCATACAGCAAGACGAGTTTGTATCGTCGGGAGGCGTGGCGGGAGCGGCAAGGCGAAACTCAACAGAGTTGGTTTTCGGGGAAGAGCCTCCGTTTGTGCCTGCCAATTGCTCCTAGAGATCCGGCTCAAACGAATCGAATGGAAACTTTTTGGCAAATGGTTGGGAAAATCCCTTTCAAACGGTGCGATTTACCCCTAGGTAAATAGGGCATGTCTGATCAGCCCACTATCATATACACGAAGACTGACGAAGCACCGGCATTGGCCACCTACTCGCTTCTGCCGATTGTCCAGGCATTTTTACGACCATGCGGCATCAAGCTGGAGACCCGGGACATCTCCCTGGCGGGCCGTATTCTCGCTGCCTTCCCCGATTGGCTACCGGAGGAGAAGCGGGCCGGTAATCATCTGGCCGAGCTGGGGGAATTGACCCAAAATCCAGGGGCGAATATCATCAAGCTGCCCAATATCAGTGCCTCGGTCCCGCAGCTTTGCGCTGCCGTGCGAGAGTTGCAGGGACAGGGATATCCACTACCGGATTATCCCGCTGATCCACAGTCGCCGGAGGAAACGGATATCCGGCTCCGATACGACAAGATCAAAGGCAGCGCAGTGAATCCGGTGCTTCGCGAGGGAAATTCGGATCGGCGGGCACCCAGGGCAGTTAAGGAATTTGCCCGCAAGTATCCGCATCAAATGGGCGAGTGGTCTCCGGATTCGAAGACGAATGTCGCAACGATGGGACAGGGCGATTTCTTCTCAAATGAGAAATCGGCCATCGCGGAGAAGGCGAACAATGTGCGCATTGAATTTGTCAGCGTTGACGGTTCGACGCAGGTGCTCAAGGAGTCCACGCCTCTCAAGGAAGGCGAGATCCTCGACGGCACCTTCATGAGCAGGACGGCTCTTGTTGCCTTCCTGGAGGATCAGATCGCCCTTGCGAGGGAGCAAGGCGTGCTTTTTTCCCTCCATCTCAAAGCAACCATGATGAAGGTCTCTGACCCGATTATATTCGGGCACGCTGTGCGTGTCTTTTTCCGCGATCTGATCGCGAAGCACGCCGAAACCCTCCGTGAACTCGATGTTGATTTTACCAATGGATTCGGAGATTTGGTCGCAAAGATTCAGGATTTGCCCGCTGACAAGAAAGCGGCGATTGAAGCGGACATCCAGGCGGCGTATCGGGATGGACCCGACCTCGCCCAGGTCAACTCGCACAAGGGCATCACCAACCTCCACGTCCCCAGCGACGTGATCGTCGATGCCTCCATGCCGGCGATGATTCGCGAGGGCGGCAAGATGTGGAATGCAAAGGATCAGACCCAGGACACTCTGGCACTCATCCCGGATAGTTCCTATGCAGGAATTTATCAGGCCGTGATCGATTTCTGCAAAGCGCACGGAGCCTTCGATCCCCGGACGATGGGAACAGTGCCAAATGTCGGCCTGATGGCGCAGAAGGCGGAGGAATATGGTTCGCACGACAAGACATTTGAGGCACCTGGGAAGGGCATCATTCGCGTCGTCGACGACTCCGGGGCGGTTCTCCTCAAACATGCAGTCGACGAGGGCGACATCTGGCGGGCTTGCCAGACCAAAGACGAACCAGTGCGGGATTGGGTCAGGCTGGCCGTTAGCCGCGCCCGCGACAGCCGGACTCCGGCAATCTTTTGGCTCGACGAGAGGCGTGCCCATGACGCGATGCTTCTTCGCAAGGTGAATCTGTATTTGCAGGAGCATGATACCGATGGACTGGACATTCGCATCCTGCCCCCCTCCGAAGCCTGTCGGCTCAGCCTGGAGCGGGCGTCCAATGGTCTGGATACCATCTCAGTCACCGGGAACGTCCTTCGCGACTATCTGACAGATCTTTTCCCGATCCTCGAACTGGGCACCAGCGCAAAGATGCTCTCGATCGTCCCACTGATGAAAGGGGGAGGCCTCTTTGAGACGGGTGCGGGAGGATCGGCTCCCAAGCATGTGCAGCAGTTCTTGAAAGAAAACTACCTGCGGTGGGATTCGCTCGGCGAGTTTCTGGCTCTGACCGTATCGCTGGAACATCTTGCCGGGGCATTCGACAAGCCTAAGGCCAGGGTTCTGGCAACAACCCTGGACACCGCGATCGGGTCCTTCCTGGAAAACAACAAATCCCCCACGCGGCGACTGGGGGGGATCGACAATCGGGGTAGCCACTTCTATCTGGCCCTCTACTGGGCGCGGGAGTTGGCGACCCAAGGTGACGATGAAGAGTTGCGGGAGATCTTTGGACCGATCGCCGAAAAGCTCTCGGCGAACGAGGAGAAAATCGTTGGCGAGCTGATCGCCGTGCAGGGCGGACCAGTCGATATCGGTGGCTATTTCCATTTTGACGATCAGAAAGCCGGGAAGGCCATGCGTCCAAGCACGACCCTGAACGGTATTCTTGCCACGGTGGGCCAATCATGACCGTCAGATCCAACCCGAATGGGCGAGGACCTTGCCAATGAGTTGGAATCGCACCGAGTTGGAAAACGAGATTCTTCACGCCCGGCAGCGCGTTTATCGTGCGGGCGTGCCGACTCCGCTTGAGCGGCTCGACTTGGATGGGTTTGGGGAGATTTTTGTCAAGCGCGAGGATATCTCCCCCATCAAAGCCTACAAGTGGAGGGGGGCGTTTAATCGCATGGCCCTGATTGAGGGAGACGATCGGAACCAGCCCGTAGTTGCGGCTTCGGCCGGGAATCACGCTCAGGGTGTGGCACTGGCCGCCAGAATTCTCGGGTTGCAGGCGCGGATCTACATGCCGACGACAACTCCCGAGGTGAAGCGCGCCGCTGTCTGCGAGAAGGGCGGAGACAATGTTCAGATTTTCCTTGTTGGCGATGGCTACGATGACGCCCTTGCCGCTGCAAAAGAGTCGGCGGAGCGAGGCGGAATATTTGTTCACGCTTACGATGACCTTTACGTGATCGCCGGCCAGGCCACGATCGCCGACGAGGTTGTCTTGTCCGGCAAGGGGCCTTTTGACGTGGCCTATCTGCAAATCGGGGGAGGGGGCATGGCCGCCGGGGTGGCGACCTGGTTGAGGAAGTTTTATCCGGGGATCCAAATTGTCGGCGTGGAGGGAACCGGTCAGGCTTCCATGGCGGCCGCAGTCGAGTCGGGTAAGCCGATACGCCTTGAAAACCTGGATATTTTTTGTGACGGAACGGCCGTGCGGCGGGCCGGGGTGTTGACACATCAGATCTGCGCGGAGTTGATCGATGAGTTTGTCACGGTTTCCAATGAAGAAGTCAGTGATGCCATCCGACTCTATTGGGAACGACTCCGCTGTTTGCAGGAGCCCTCGGGTGCAATGGGACTCGCTGGCCTTCGCAAGCACGGGGCAAAGATCCCCTTTGAGCGGGCATTGGTGATTGCCTGCGGAGCGAATATTGATTTCGGACAGCTCTCCCGCATCTCCGATCTTGCCGGTATCGGAGGACGGCGGCGACGGCACCTGCGGGTCAATATTCCCGAGCGAGGCGGGTCGATGCTTCAATTGTTCCTGGATGCCTTCGAAGGGTTGAGTGTCATTGATTTTCAATACGGCAAAATCCACAGGGAGCGGGCGTGGCCAGTATTCGGCTTCGTCCTGACCGATGACGAAACCGATGAATTGATGTCTCGGCTTCGGAAATGTGGCTACGATGCGTCCCTGGTTGACGAAAGTGCGCCAGTACGCTTCCGGGCCATCCCCTGCGATCCTGCAACACTTTCCCACCCCGTCTTTCTGGAGATTGATTTCTACGAGAGGAAGGGCGCATTAAGTGCCTTCCTCGGTGACGTCGTACGAGGGGAGGCTAATTTGTGTTATTTCAACTATCGCTACTCGGGTGAGCGCATCGGCCGCGCCCTGGTGGCGTTAGAGTTTAAATCGAGAGAGGATCTCCTCCGCTTTGTGGATAATCTTCCCTTCCAAGGGAGTGGCTATCGCCAGTGTCGCATTCTCCCAAACGAAGAAGCACTCTGGCTGGTCCAAGGTCCCCATTCCTGACCTCCAGCGCGTCGCCAATGCCTTTTTTTCGGGCGAATATGTTTAGAACGGACTCTCGGCATCCGGCTTCTGAGGTGAAGTTGCCGTTCGATGGAAGGAGGCCAGGTATTCCAGATTGCCATCGGTACCTGCCAGAGTGGAGGGAGCGTGGGCGAGAAGCTGGCAACTCGGGAGGTTATGCACCGCGAAATTGATGACATCGTCAAGGATCCGCTCCCGGATTAAAGGATCGCGAATAATTCCCTTGCCCTGGTCCGCTTCCTCGCGCGTCGCCTCGAATTGAGGCTTGATCAGGGTGATCATCAGCCCGCCCTCCTTCAGGCGCGACCAGACGGGCGGGAGCACTTTTTTCAGTGAGATAAAGGATAGGTCCATCACGACCCAGTCGTAGGCCGGATAGGGGAGATCCGCTTTGGGAAGCTCTGCGGCGTGGAGCCGTTCGTGGTTGGAGACCCGGGAATCGAGCCGCATTCTCTGATGAAGCTGCGCTCGGCCCACATCGACGCAGCTTGAGTGAACGGCACCCCGCTGAAGACAACAGTCGGTAAATCCCCCCGTCGAGGCACCAACATCAAGAACGGTCTTCCCTGCTGGATCGTAGCCAAATCGATCCAGAAACCCAGCGAGCTTCTCTCCAGCTCGACTTACAAAGCGGGGCGGGCGCTCAACTGACAGTCCAAGATCCGGGGCATACTCCTTCCCCGGCTTGTCGAGAATCGTCGTTCCGGCCCGCACCTTTCCGCCAAGGATTAAGGCCCGCGCCTGATTGCGGCTCTCACAGATTCCCCGAGCGAGCAGAATCTGGTCGAGACGAACTTTCTTTCCCGTTGCACCCATTGAATTCAGAAAAAACATCACGCCTGGCTAATACGAGACGCAATCGTTTTTCGCGCAAAGAATCAAGGTGCTGACCAATACTAAGCTCTTCGAAAACAACGGCCATGCTTTGATTGTAGAAAAATGCGCTCATAAGGTGACATTTCAATGATATTATTTTAGCAACGTCCTATTTTTTGGTTGACCGGTTTAGGATTTTTCGAGTGAACTACTCACATGGCTAAAAAACGAAAAAAGGTATCGGAGCACCTGAGTTACTTCCACCTGATGAGTCGGACGGTGAATGGGGAGGTTTTGTTTGGAGATGTGGAGAAGGAGGTTTTCCGGAAGATGATCTGGAAGGTGGCTGAGTTTTCCGGGGTGCGGGTAATCACCTATGCGGTGATGAATAACCATTTCCACCTTTTGGTGGAGGTGCCGGAGAAGGCGAAGGAGGTGTCGGATGAGGAGCTGGTGCGGCGGTATCGGCTGCTGTATCCACAGCCCACTCCCTGGCAGCCGATGAAGTGGGAGGTGCTGGAGCAGCACTTGAAGGCGAACCTCGGAGAGGGGCGGCAGTTGCGGAAGGAGCTGCTGTCGCGAATGCACGATGTTTCGGAGTTTATGAAGACGCTGAAACTGCGCTATTCGCTGTGGTTCAACCGGACGCACGAGCGTTTCGGGCCGCTGTGGTCGGCGCGGTTCAAGAGTTTGCTGGTAGAGGGGGAGTCGTGGGCACTGCGGATGGTAGCGGCCTATATCGACCTGAACGCGGTGCGTGCGGGGTTGGTGACGGACCCGAAGGACTATCGCTTTTGCGGCTACG
>CAZWFJ010000071.1:0-18726 GCA_964633135.1 uncultured Puniceicoccaceae bacterium
CATCCCTACCCCTATCGCTTTGATACGAAATTGATTTTGTTACAAGATACTAGAACGCTTTCACACCACAGGCGGCAAGCACACGCAAACCATAAGCGCACATAAGGGAACACAGGCGGTTTCCGGCTCCGCCGGACCCGGACACAGGAAAAGAAATGCAGAATGGCCGAACGATCCAAGGGCGCGTGTTCGGACCAACTGACGCTAGACTTACTTGGCATACAATTTGCAATCTCCGCAAGCCCAAATCGTGCAAAATGGCATGCTCTAGCCGAAAAGAGAACTCCTCTCTCTTCTGCAGGCGATTCAACGAGAACCCCTGTGGAACTCCGTGAAGGGAATGATCCGAGGGTTTTGCCGAACGATTCGTTTAAAAATTCGAATTGGCACGACTCTCGCGAGGAGGGTTTGTCCTATGTTTCGCGAAATTCTGCCAGTTTTTCGATTTACCTTGATTCGCTGATTCACCCCAAACGAAAGGAACGGCCATGTATGGATACATCTTCGCTATTATCGGCGGTATTGTTATTTTACTACTGTCATTCGCCATTTTCACCGTCGGACCGTTGTCCAGGCGGAAGAAAACTTCCGAAGACTACAGGAAGGGCACTTCCTACGAAGAGCCTCTAGCGGAGCAGCCCGATTTGTCAGAACCCAGGGTCTCTCCGACAAAAATCGCGAAACCTTCGAAAACATCGACCGGAAGGAACGATCATGCATGAAGAACGAAATACCTCTCAGGAACAAGCCGGAGCCTTCAATGCACCCGAGGGCGTGAGCGCGGAGCGACTCGCCCAGAGGGATGCTGTTTCCCAATCCGTTGAGGACAGGGCGAGAGAAATTGCCCGTATCGAAGGTCGACCTGATGATGTCGTTTGGGAAGAAGATCGGCAGCAGGCTCTCGAAGAGCTGTCTTCCGTTCCCAGCGAACGGCCCGAGACTCCGTCGAGAGATCAGGTTGCGCCGTCTTTCCCCGCCGACCTGGTAGAGGAAGGCGACGAGACCGCAGAAGAGGACGAACAACTCATCGCCGAAGAGCAGGCGCGGCGCGGAGTACGGGAAGCGGAACACAATACGATGTTTCAGGAACGTGAAGAAGGAAAGGATCGCACAGAGGATCTCTGAAGATCCATAAGGAGAAAGCCATGAAACGAAACGAAATCGATTCCAAGGAAAAACAAATTCAGGTTCTTCGCGCGGCCGCCAACCGGATTCGCCGACACAGCTTGGAGATTACCGACGAGGCGGGTTCGGGGCATCCGACTTCCAGCCTTTCCTGCGCCGAAATTTTGAGCGTTCTGTTTTTCGCCCAGATGAAGCTTGATCGGGAGTCCCCACGCAACCGCCACAACGATCGCTTTGTTTTGTCGAAAGGACACGCCGCTCCGGCTCTCTGGTCCGTCTATTACGAGGGCGGTCTCATCGACCGCAGTGCGCTCCATTCGCTTCGTGAGATCGACAGCCCGCAAGAGGGCCATCCCACTCCCCGGCACGACTGGGTGGATGTGGCCACTGGATCGCTCGGGCAGGGTCTGCCCATGGCCTTGGGCATGGCTTGGGCCGCCCGGCATTATGATACGGACAGCCGTACGTATGTCCTCCTCGGCGACGGGGAAACCGCAGAGGGTTCGGTCTGGGAAGCGGCCTCGCTCGCTTCCCACGAAGGCCTCGGGACTCTGACCGCGATCGTGGATGTTAACGAATTCGGCCAGAGCGAAGGCACTATGCTGAAAGACAACCTCGAAGCGTACCAAAGCCGCTTCGCATCTTTCGGCTGGGAAAGCATTCAGGTCGACGGCCACGATGTGAACGCTTTGATCGAAGCCTTCGAAACCGCCCGGAGAAGCGACGATAAACCGACGGTGATTCTCGCCAAGACCGAGAAGGGCAAAGGCGTTCCGGAGATCGAGGGCGAGAAAGGAAGCCACGGTAAGCCGGCCCCCTCCCTGGAGAACGCCCTGGACGCCCTGGACGAAGACGCAAAGGATCATAGTCGGGAGCGCGAACTCGAGATACAGCCCACCGAGCGCACCAAAGACTTTCCCTCCATTGTTATCAACGGCGGAATCGGTCGGGGAAACTACGAGACTGGGGAAGAAGTCGCAACGAGGGCAGCCTTCGGCAGGGCCATGCTCGACCTCGGGCAAGCTTGCGATCAACTCGTGGCTCTTGACGGGGATGTAAAGAACTCGACCAAGCTGGAGGAATTTTTCGACAAGTATCCCGACCGCTCCATTGAATGCTACATCGCCGAGCAAAACATGATCGGAACCGCCATCGGGTTGGGAAAAAGCGGCATACTGCCGTGTGCCGCATCGTTTGCGGCCTTCCTCACCCGCGCTTACGACCAGCTGAGGATGGCTGGAATTTCCCGAAGCAGGCTTATCCTGGCTGGCTCCCACGCTGGAGTGGCGATCGGACAGGACGGACCTACGCAGATGGGACTTGAGGATCTCGCAATGGCAAGGAGCATCCCGGGAAGTTTGGTCCTCTATCCGTCCGATGCGGTGAGCACGCATGCCGCCGTTGAATTGGCCGCCCATCACGACGGAATTTCCTACATCCGCCTGAATCGGGGAAAGACTCCTGGGATCTACCGGGAAGACGAACGGTTCGAGCCAGGCGGCTCCAAGGTATGGAAGGAGTCCGAGGAGGACCGCGCCACTCTCATCGGGGCGGGAATCTCTCTATTTCAATGCATGGAAGCACAGAAGACACTTGAGGAGGAGGGGATCCGGGTTCGGGTTCTCGACTGTTACGCGGTCAAACCGGTCGACCGCAAGAATCTTCTGCGATGCGCCGAGGAAACCGGGGCAATGATCGTGGTCGAGGATCACTATCGCGAAGGAGGAATCGGCGAAGCCGTATTTACCGCTCTTCGCGGCGTACCTCTCTCTTCCGAGCACCTGGCCATTGAAAAAGTCTCCCGCTCCGGTTCTCCCGATGCTTTGCTCGATTTCCATGGCATTTCGAGTTCGCACATCTGCGATGCCGTTCGCAACGCGATCCACTGACAAAGAACAAGCACGCGCCCCTCAACGCGATCGCGCAAAGGCGGTGCCCCCATACCGCCCAGAATATCGTTTTCACCGGCCAAACCAGCCTCCAAGAAGCTCGTTTGAGGGCCAATCTTTTCGGAGCAGGAGAAACCTGATGGATTTTACAAAAATATTACATTAAGTCCGGGTCGGCTTTACCAGGTTAACAAAAATTGGTGACTTTGGTTGGTTTTGCCAGAAAATGGATCCTATAAAAAGACAAAGAAGGTAGGTGAGGGGTGGCGTGCAAGATTACCACTGTTTTCGGAATACGGTGCGGAGGATCTACTATTAAGAACCAGGCATAAAATCTTTGCGGAACGGGGCGTTTTGTCCCTGTTGCGGCCTTTGAGGAGTGAGGAAGGATTGGTTTCTGTCGTCAGATTCCGTCCGCAGCACCGTCCGATTGGGTTGAGAAGGATGCGGCGGAAATTCAGGGCATTCTTCTGGACCAGGAATCCCAAACCGCTTCCGTGAAGGCCATGTATTTTAGCCCGTCGGCAAAAAAAGTGCGAATCACCGGTGTTCCTTCCCGTATGGAGCGAATGAACTCGCCCTCCACGTCCCATGCGTCCTCGATTTTCCGCTTCTCGGGAGTTTTCTCACCGACCGAGAGGATGGCTTCTTCCCGGGCCAGATCAATGTCGAGCGATCCGCAGGTGCCGTTAATCCCAATGCGGTTCTCGGCTGGTCCCGTGTGCAGCTGGCTGAGATCGTAGAGCAGGCGTGGTCCCTTGGGGGAGTGGCCGACGATTTGCAGGCTTTCGGGGATAACGGTGGGCCGCAGCTCTCCACTCGAATCTGGGCGGGCGGCCGAACCCCACCCTGCGGAGGCACTCACCTGCAGGTCGGGGAAGTCCATCCAGCGCAGAATCGCCTCGTGGAGAATGCCGAGAACCATGGTGTTCTTTCCGCTGAGTTCGGGATCCAGGCGCCAGGTCATCGGTGCGTTCGGATCGCGCAGTGCTCCGTTTAGGAAGCGAACCCGGACCTCCAGCAAGTCGCCCAAAATTCCGCTCGCGATTGTCGAAGCAATCCAATGATCCAACCCGAGGGTGAAAGGGGAGGGGACCAGTTGCGCTACCTGGTGGGGATGCTTTGCAGACTCGTTGGCCATTGTTTGGGCCTCTGCAAGATCGCGAGCCATGCGTGCCTCGCAAAGTACATGCTTTCCCGACCGCAGTGCCTCGACGGTCGCTTCGCAGTGCAGGCAGGGCCAGGTGCCGATGCAGATGGCGTCGATTTCCGGATCGGTGACCAAGGTCCGCCAGTCGTCGAATACCCGGGGGATGCCGAATTCGGCCGCTACTGTCTCGCCCGATTGCCGGGACCGGTTGGCGACGGCAGTCACCTGGACGCCGTCGATTTGCTGAAAGCCGGGGAGGTGGCGCAGGCGGGAATTTGCTCCGGCACCAATGATCCCCACCCGAATGTTTCGTTGATCGGATTTCATAATTTCCTGCGCGCTCCTTCGGCGATGGCCAGACCCCGGAATTTCGGGATTTTGCCGAAGCAGCCTGCGAACCGGTCCGCGACGCGTGAGGCATCCGCCTCGGAAAAGGTATCGCAGCAGAGAGCCATCACCGCACCGCCGAAGCCTCCACCGGTCAGACGGGCACCATAGACCAGGGACTCTTCAGAGAGCAGCTTCACGAGCGTATCCAGTTCCTCGGTACTATTCTCGAACAGCCCCGCTGAACTCCAGTGGGAATCGCACAGCAACTGGCCGGCCCCCTCCAAGTTCCCGTCGGCCAGAATTCTCACACACTCCCGAACCCGGCGATGTTCCTCGGTGACATGGCGAGTCCGGCGAAAAATCTCCGCCGGAAGAATACTCTCGGACTCTCGCAGCTGGGCCTCGGTGACCTCGGCGAGGTGCTTGAGGCCCGGCACCCTTTTGCGGATGATTTCCAGAGCTTTTCGGCATTCGCGGTGTCGCTCGGTATACAGCGACTCGACCAGATTGTGTTTCTTGCCCGACTCGAAAATCCAGAGGCGCGTCTGGGCGGGACCGGGCACGGTGCGGATGGTTTCCGTTGCGCAATCAATATGCACGAGCCGATCCTTCTCGCCGAAGCCCGACACCCCCTGATCCAGGATTCCGCAGGGTACGCCGACCACCTCATTCTCGGCCCGCCGGCAGAGCTTCACCCGCTCGAGGGGGTCGAGTTCCTGGCCTGCCAACGTCTCGAAGGCGATCGAAGAGGCCAGCTCAAAGGCGGCACTGCTACTGAGACCAGCTCCGGCGGGAATTTCGCTGCTGACCAGGAAGTCGAAACCACCGGGTGGGCGAACTCCCCGCTCGGCGAGCAGGGAGAGAACCCCCAGTGGATATTGCACCCAGCCCCAACCCTGAGCCAGTGCTGTTTCCCAATCCGGAAAGGAGACGCCTTCCGGGTTTCCATCGGAGGCAAAGTTCAGCCGCGAGTCGTTTCGCGGGGAGACCGCCGCCCATAAGAACCGGTCGACTGCGGCACCGAGGACCTCGCCCCCGTTATAATCGGTGTGGTTGCCAATAAACTCGACGCGACCCGGAGCCTGCGCCACGCATTGCGGCGGGTTCCCGTATCGATTCTTAAACGCTACTTCGACGGCGGACATACTTGAGAGTAGCATTCGCGCCCGGCCCGCAGGTGCAAGAAAAAAGCCCGCCGGACGAATCCGGCGGGCTTTTTGAAATCGGTTTCGGGGGTACTCAGAGGAGTTCCTTCAGAGCAGCACCGGGCTTGAACTTCACGTTCTTGGCAGCCTTGATCTTGATCGACTCGCCTGTGGCGGGGTTGTGACCGGAGCGAGCGTCGCGGCGGACAACGGAGAAGGTTCCGAAGCCTACGAGCTGCACGGCTTCCGCCTTGCTCGCGGTGCCGGTGAGTTTCACTTCCTTACCAGCCTTCTTGATGCTGGTCTTGATCGCGTCAAGGACGGCGTTCAAGGAGCGCTCTGCGGCGGCTTTGGTGGTGTCTGCACCGAGGTTGGCTTGTATTTGTTCTACGAGTTCAGCTTTGTTCATTGGTTTGTATAGTATGTTGAGGTTAGTTGATTCGCTCCCCAAAAAGGTGGGTTATCGGACTCTAGTCAACAAGGAAAAACGACGAAAAGCCCTATTTTAGCCCTCTCGGGACGGATTATCGGAAAAATCGGGAGAATTTTGGCCCTGTGTGCCCCCTGGATTCCCGGCGAGAATCCGCTCCGCCTCCGCCACGCGGCTCAGCAATTGCCCCATCGCCTCGATTGGAGCAATGCCCTCGCGCTCGGCAATCATCGCCGCCCGTTTCATCAGTTGGCGGGCCGCAATCCCGGCCTGGTCCCGTGTTCCTCCCCGGCTCTCCAGCCAACGAATCAGGCTCTCGCGGTCTTCCTGGGTAAATAATTCCTCGGACATGGGAGTCGACCGTAGCCAGAGGGAGGGAATAGGCCAGCACAGAATCCATCCGAAAGGGTGCAATTTTTTGTGAGGGGTTTCTGCAAGGTAAAATCGGCATCTTGCCGCTTGCTAAGGAGCGAAAGCGGCTGGAAGCCACTTCTACTTCGCCCGCATAAAAAATTGCGTCCCGTCCCAAAATTCCTCAGGATTGAGGATTGTCAGGGGAGGTGATTCGTGTTTGTCTAGGAGGTTTAATCCGATCCACTCTCTGAAAACCGAAGGAAATACCCGCCAAATGGCTGACTCAAACTCTTCCCAAGCAAATAACGACATTTACGACGCCTCAAAGATCCAGAAGCTGGAGGGGCTGGAAGGGGTCCGGAAGCGCCCGGATATGTACATTGGAGACACCAATGAACGGGGACTCCATCACTGTGTTTTCGAGATCGTCGACAACTCGATCGACGAGGCACTGGCCGGGCACTGCTCGCGGATTTCGGTGACGGTTCACCTGGACGGGTCCTGCTCGATTGAGGATGATGGCCGGGGTATTCCGGTCGACATGCACGAGAAGCATAAGATGCCGGCCCTCGAGCTGGTGCTGACTAACCTGCACGCCGGCGGCAAGTTCGGCAAGGGAGCCTACCAGGTCTCCGGGGGGCTGCACGGGGTCGGCGCGAAGTGCGTGAACGCGGTCTCGGAGTGGTTCAAGGCGGAGGTCCGCCGCGATGGCAAGGTCCACTCGATGGGATTCGAGCGGGGCAAGACGACCCAGAAGCTCCAGGTGGTGGGCGACACCAAGCGGACCGGGACGAAGATCACCTTCAAGCCGGATCCGGAGATTTTTTCCGTACTCGACTTTAAGTACGACATTCTCGCCAAGCGCATTCGGGAACTCGCCTTCCTTAATCCCGGGATCGAAATCGCCCTGCGCGACGAGATCGCCAAGAAGGAGGAGAACTTCCGGTTTGAAAACGGGATCGCCGAATACGTTGCTTTCATCAATCGCAGCAAGACTCTCATCCACCCGGACCCGATCGTTTTCCACGGGGACGCGCCCACAGTAAACAGCGAGGCGAAGATTGTGGTCGATGTGGCTCTCCAGTACAACGACGGGTTCAACGATCAGATTTACGCCTACGCTAACTCGATTCACAACATTGAGGGTGGCACGCACCTTTCGGGTTTCCGCACGGCATTGACCCGCGTGATCAACAACTACGCCAAGGCGAATAATCTGGTGAAGGAAAAAGATGCCGCCATCACCGGCGATGATGTCCGCGAGGGACTTACGGCGGTGATCTCGGTGAAGGTGCCGGAGCCGCGGTTTGAGGGCCAGACGAAGACCAAGCTTTCCAACAGCGAGGTAGACGGCATTGTCCAGAAGATCGTCGGGGAGGAGCTGAAGTATTTCTTCGAGACCACTCCTTCCGTCGCCAAGAAAATCATCGACAAGGGTCTGAACGCAGCCCGCGCCCGCGAGGCGGCCCGCAAGGCGAGGGACACGGTTCGCAAGAGTGCCCTCGTATCGGGAGGACTGCCCGGCAAGCTCGCCGATTGCTCGGAGAAAGATCCGGCCGTGTGCGAGTTGTACATCGTCGAGGGGGATTCCGCCGGTGGCTCGGCCAAGCAGGGGCGGGACCGCCGCTATCAGGCGATTCTACCCATTCGTGGCAAGCTTCTGAATGTAGAAAAGGCACGGCTTGACAAGATTCTCAACAACAATGAAATCCGCACGCTGATCACCGCCACCGGAACCGGAATCGGGGATCACGAGGGCGATGGTGCCTTTAATGCCGCCAAGTCCCGCTACCATAAGATCATCATCATGACCGACGCTGATGTGGACGGCTCCCACATCCGCACCCTCCTGCTGACCTTTATCTTTCGCCACATGAAGGGCCTGATCGAGAGCGGGTTTGTGTACATTGCGCAGCCCCCTCTCTACAAGATCAAGCGGCGTTCCAAGGAGCGTTACATTGACAATGACCAGGAGATGAGCCGCATCCTCCTCGAACTCGGGAGCGAAGGAGTCACCTTGGTGCGGATGCGCGACAACCACCAATTCGAGTCAAGCCAGATCGAAAAGATCGTCGAGAAGCTGGCCCGCCTCGAGACCCTCGGCGGGGGCGTCACCCGCTACGGCTGCGAATTCAACAATTTCCTCGACCAGCATGATTCGGAAACCCGCGAACTGCCGCGCTTCCTCGCCCGGGTCCGCACCGGCAATGTCGAGGAGTTCCGCTTCCTGAGATCCGAGGACGAGCGCTCCCGCTTTTACTTGGAAATGGATCTGACCGAGGATCTGTACGAAAATATGATCACCCGCGATGTGGAGGTTGACGGTGCTAAACTCGTGCAGAGGGTGTCCGTCCACGAGATTTTCGAAGCAACCGAGATGACGAAGCTGCTTCGGGAGCTGGCCAAGATCGGCCTTGATGTGAATCGGTTTACCCCCTCCGAGGAAACCCGTTACCACCTGATCGAGAACCAGGGGGACGAGGCCAAGGAGAACGTTATCGAACTGCGCTCGATTTTCGAGATCATCGAGAACATCCGCAGCCTCGGGCGAAAAGGCATGAGCATCCAGCGTTACAAGGGTCTTGGGGAAATGAATCCGAAGCAGCTTTACGAAACCACGATGGATCCCGAGCACCGCAAGTTGCTCAAGGTCGACATCGAGGACGCCGCCGCCGCCGATCAGATGTTCTCCATGCTGATGGGCGAAGACGTGGCCTCAAGGCGCATATTTATCGAGGACAACGCCCTGAATGTTTCCTACCTCGACGTGTGACCAGCTCCCGGACGGAACGAACTGAATGACAAAGAAAGAAGTGTGGGAAAAGCAGGAAAACCCCTCATGGGTTTTGATCGCGTTTATCCCCCCTCTCCACTCATAAGACGACGACTAAATGTACACCGATAAGGAAAAACTAATCCCGACCAACATCACCGAGATCATGTCGACGGCTTACATCGACTACTCGATGTCCGTCATTGTCTCCCGCGCTCTTCCCGACGCGCGCGACGGGTTGAAGCCGGTGCAACGACGCATCCTCTACGCGATGCTGCGGGAAGGACTCTTGCGCAGCCGCAGCTTCGACAAGTGCGCGGGTGTGGTTGGGGAAGTCCTGAAAAACTATCACCCCCACGGGGATACCTCGGTCTACGATACCCTCGTCCGCCTGGCCCAGAAGTGGGTGATGCGCTACCCTCTGATCGATCCACAGGGCAATTTCGGCTCGCTCGACGGGGATCCGCCCGCCGCCTACCGGTATACCGAATGTCGCTTGGAGCGCATCGCTGAGGAATTGCTTCGCGGGATCGATGAGGACACGGTGGATTTCGCCCCCAACTACAAGGAGAGCACCACCGAGCCAAAGGTACTTCCCGCCGCATTGCCCCATCTCCTGATGAATGGATCGACGGGGATTGCCGTCGGGATGACCACCAACATCCCCCCGCACAACCTCCGGGAACTGATCGATGCTACCTGCCTGCTCATCGACGAACCCACGGCCACCATCGACCAGATCATGCGGGTGCTTCCGGGACCGGACTTTCCCGGCGGTGGGATCATCAACGGTACCAAGGGCATCGAAAACTACATGAAGACCGGACGGGGAATCGTCCGCATGCGCGGCACCGCCCATGCCGAGCAGCTCAAAAACGGCAAAGAGCAGATCGTCATCACCGAGATTCCCTACAATGTGAACCGGGCCAGCCTCGTGCTGAAAATCGCAGAACTGGTTTCGGACAAGGTGTTGCCCGGAGTCAGCGACCTGCGCGATGAGTCCGACGAGAACACCCGGATCGTGGTCGAACTCAAGCGCGGCGAGATCCCGCGGGTGACCATGAATAAGCTGTTCCGGCACACCCCGCTCGAATCCAGCTTCGGGGTTATCCTGCTCGCCCTGGATGACAACCGGCCGAAGCAGATGAACATTAAGGAGATGCTCAACTGCTACATTGAGCACCGCCGTGAGGTCATACTGCGCCGCACCCGGTTCCAGCTCCGCAAGGCTCTCGACCGTGCCCACATCCTCGAGGGCTATAAAATTGCCCTCGATAACCTCGACGACTTTGTGAAAATTATCCGCTCCTCGCAGAACCGCGACGAGGCCCGGACGAAGTTGATGAGCAAATACCCGCTCACCGAGCGGCAGACGAATGCGATCCTCGAACTCCGCCTTTACCAGCTGACCGGTCTCGAGCGGGAGAAGATCGAGGCCGAATACATCGAATTGATGAAGCTTATCGCCTACCTCGAGGAGATCCTCGCGACGGAGGCTCGCCTGCTCGAAGTCATCAAGACCGAGCTTCGCGAGACGGCCGACAAGTACCTCGACGAGCGGCGCACGAAGATTTCCCCAGAGGAAGGCGAGTTTCGGATGGAGGATGTGATCGCCAACGAGGGCTGCATCATCACCGTCTCGCACCACGGTTTTGTGAAGCGCACGAGCGTGAGTTCCTACCGCTCCCAGAAACGAGGGGGCAAGGGTGTGATCGGTGCCGGCCAGTATGACGATGACTTCGTCGAACACCTCTTCACCGCCAGTACCCACGATTTTATCCTCTTCTTCACCAATCGCGGTCGGGTGTTCGTCGAGAAAGTCTACGACATTCCTGAGGGGACGCGCATTTCAAAAGGCCGCTCGCTCGCGAACGTCCTCGAGATGTCCAAGGATGAGCACATCGCCTCTATGATTTGTGTGAAGGATTTTGACGAGACACTCCACCTCGTGATGTGTACCCGCAAGGGCGTCGTGAAGAAGACCAACCTCAAGGAGTATCGCAACCATCGCAAGGGTGGTCTCATCGGAATCAAAATCGATGAGGACGACCAACTCGTGAACGCGAAACTCACCACCGGCGAGAACGAACTCGTCATCATCACCCATGTGGGCATGTCGATTCGATTCAAGGAAACCGATCTCCGCGATCAGGGGCGGGCCACTCGCGGGGTGAAGGGCGTTACCCTCAAGAAGGATGATGACTATGTCGAAACCATGGAGGTGGTCGACGAGAAGGCCGCCCTCCTCATCTGCGGCGAGAATGGCCAGGGCAAGCGCACGAAGTTTGAAGAATATCGGCTCCAGAGCCGCGGAGGCAGCGGGATCATTGCCATCAAAACCGTGGGCGTCGCCGGGGCACTGAGCGTTCACGAAGACGACGAGATCATGATGTTTACCAAGGCCGGCCAGGCGGTCCGCTCTCCGGTGAAGGATATTCGAATCATCGGACGGACCACCCAGGGAGTGCGCTGCATCAATCTCGGCGAGAAAGATAAGCTCGTCGGAATCTGCCGGATCGTCGAAGTCGACGCCGAGGAGGCCTGAGAGCCGCGTACAGCCAAAGTCCCGGATTCCGGTAGCGGAACGGGGAACCCGTTTCGAATCCCCCGTCCCGTAGCGGAACGGGGAACCCGTTTCGAATCCCCTGTCCCGTAGCGGAACGGGGAACCCGTTTCGAATCCCCTGTCCGGTAGCGGAACGGGGAACCCGTTTCGAATCTCCTGTCCCGTAGCGGAACGGGGAACCCGTTTCGAATCCCGATCCCGTAGTTTCGAATCCCTCCACCGTGCGGGCATCCCAAAAGATTTAAATTTATCCTCGTATGAGAGGTCGATGATTGGATAGAAGCGTCCCCCTATGCGTATTCGATCATTCCAAGGACTCCGGCCTTCCGCCGATGCGGTTTCCCGGGTAGTCTCGCTGCCGTACGATGTAGTCTCCACGGAGGAGGCTCGTGAACTCGCGAAGGGGAATCCCGAGAGCATGCTCCATGTGGTCCGGGCCGAGATTGATTTTCCGGCGGGGCAGGATCCCTACGCGGACGAGGTTTACGCGAAAGCGGTTGAGAATTTCCAACGACTCCAGGAGAGCGGTGCTCTTGTCCGGGAGAGCGAGCCGTGCGTTTTCCTCTATCGGCAGCGGATGGGCGATCACAGCCAAACCGGTGTCGTCGCCGTGAGCCACGTCGAGGATTACGATGCCGGAAAGATCAAACGGCATGAGCGCACCCGGGTCGCGAAGGAGAACGATCGCACCCGGCTGACGCGAGAGATCGCCGCCAATTCCGGACCCGTGTTTCTCACCTTTCGGGATGATCCGCGCATCCGGTCTCTCATCGACGGTCACTGCCGCGAGAAGCCTCTCTACGACCTGACCGCACCAGATGGGATCCAGCACACCGTCTGGAGGATCCCGGGGGGCCAAGAGTTTGTCGAGGCCTTCAAGAATGTCGGTGCCTTTTACATTGCCGATGGTCACCACCGCGCCGCCAGTGCCGCAAGAGTCGGTCGGGAGGCCCGCGAGGCCAATCCAAACCATACCGGAGAGGAGGATTATAATTGGTTCCTCTCCGTCCTTTTCCCCGCCCCGGAACTGAAGATCCTCGCCTACAACCGGTTGGTGCTCGACAAGAATGATCTTTCCGACGTGGAGATTCTCGACCGAATCCAGGCCGTGGCGACCGTCCGCCGCGATGTCGAAGCCGTGCCCTCCGAACCCCGCGAGATTCGTTTTTACCTGAGCGGGCATTGGTATGGCGTCCGCCTGGAACCGGACGAAGGAGCCGACCCGGTCTCGTCCCTCGACGTCAGCCTCCTCCAGGACCTCATTCTGGCCCCCATTTTCGGGATCGGCGATCCCCGGACCGATGAGCGCATCGAGTTTGTCGGGGGCATTCGGGGGACCGATTTCCTCGAGAAGAAAGTCGATCAGGGCGAAGCTGGCATCGCTTTCAGCCTCTTTCCGGTTCTGGTCGAACAACTGATGAATATTGCCGACGCCGATGCCGTCATGCCACCGAAAAGCACCTGGTTCGAGCCGAAGCTCCGTTCGGGATTCGCCATCCATACCTTTGACGCCTGACCCGGTCGCCACGAAGCCGAGCAGGTTGGGAAGCCATCCCCATTGACATCAATAAAACCGGTCTTTTAGCTCTTCCTATGGAAAAATCCGAGTTTACTCTGGAATTCGAGAAGCCACTCAGGGAACTCGAAGGCCAGTTGCGGCAATTGCAGGAAACGTCGCAGCAGAGCAATATGGACGTGTCCGAGGAGATCGCGGCCATTGAGCGTAAGATCGAGAAAACCAAGGGTGAGGTTTACTCGGGTCTCACCGTCTGGCAACGGGTTCAGCTGGCCCGGCACCCGAAGCGACCGACCTCGCTCGATCATATCGCCAATCTCTTTCGGGGTTTCGAGGAGATCCACGGTGACCGCCTCTTCAAGGATGATCCAGCTTTCGTGGGAGGACCGGCGTTCTTCAACGGTCGCCCGGTGATGGTGATCGGCCAGCAGAAAGGGCGCGATACGAAGGGCAACCTCCGCCGGAATTTTGGCTGTCCCCATCCCGAGGGCTACCGCAAGGCCCTACGGCTGATGCGCATCGCCGACAAGTTCGGCATGCCGATCATTTCCCTGATCGATACCCCGGGCGCATTCCCCGGGATCGGTGCCGAGGAGCGGCACGTCGCCGAGGCGATCGCCGTGAATATTCGCGAGATGAGCCTCCTCGAAGTGCCGATCATCGCCGTCGTCATCGGCGAAGGAGGTTCGGGCGGTGCCCTCGGGGTCGCCCTGGCCGATACAGTCCTGATCTTTGAGAACGCCTACTATTCCGTCATTTCGCCCGAGGGCTGCGCGGCCATCCTTTGGAAGGATCGTAAGTTCGCCCCGGAGGCGGCCGAGGCCCTCGGACTCAGCGGCAAGTCCCTTCTGGAGCACGGGGTCGTCGATGAGGTGATCCCCGAACCCTTTGGCGGCGCGCAATCCAATCCCGCCCAGGCTTCCGAGAGCCTCCGAACCGCCATCGCCAAATACTTGAACCGCTTCGATAAAATGAAGCCAGCAAACCTTCTCGACCACCGCTACAAACGCTTCCGGAAACTGGGCGTCCATGCCGAGCAAGAGGCCGAGTTACCCGCCCAATGAAAACGCTCCTCCTGACGAACGAATATCCGCCTAACGTTTATGGAGGAGCCGGCGTCCACATCGACTACCTGAGCCGCCACCTCGCTCGCCAGATGGAGGTGGATGTCCGCTGCTTTGGAGATCAGGAACTCAGCGAGACGAATCTTCACGCCAAAGGATACCCGGGTCTGAGCGGGGAGCACGGGTTCCCACCCAGCCTGAAATCCGTTTTCGACTCCGCACAGCGTTGCCTCGGATTCAATATGGCCGGGATTGATGCCGATGTCG
Organism: uncultured Puniceicoccaceae bacterium; assembly: GCA_964633135.1. Taxonomy (GTDB): domain Bacteria; phylum Verrucomicrobiota; class Verrucomicrobiia; order Opitutales; family Puniceicoccaceae; genus Puniceicoccus. The sequence goes on from CAZWFJ010000071.1 coordinate 14,609, forward strand.
TCCATTGCCATACTTGGTATACCCACCTCGGCGGTATCTTTGCCAAGCTGAATTATGGGATTCCCCTCGTCATCACGATTCACTCGCTGGAACCATTGCGCCCGTGGAAACGCGAACAATTGGGCGGGGGATACGATTTCTCCCTGTGGGTCGAGCGCACTGCCATTGAGATGGCCGATGCCATCATCGCCGTCTCGAAAGGCACCCGGGATGATGTCCTGCGCAACTTCCGTGTCGACCCCGCCAAGATCAAGGTCATCTACAACGGCATCGACACCGAGGAATACCACAAGGTCCCGGAAACCGACGCCCTTCTTGCCAACGGAATTGACCCCGCCCGCCCCTACCTGCTGTTCGTTGGTCGTATTACCCGGCAGAAAGGCATTATTTATCTGGTTGAAGCACTCCAATACTTGGATCCCGAGATCCAGGTCGTCCTCTGCGCCGGAGCACCCGATACTCCAGAGATCGCCACCGAGATGAGGGAAGCCTTTTCCCGTGTCGCCGCCCACCGCAAGCACCTGGTCTGGATCGATCAAATGCTCCCCCGTGAGCAGATGATTCAACTCTACTCCCACGCGGCCCTCTTTTGCTGCCCCTCCATCTACGAACCCTTCGGCATCATTAACCTGGAAGCAATGGCCTGCGAGACGCCCGTGGTCGCCGCATCGGTCGGTGGCATCCCGGAGGTTGTCGTCCATGGCCAGACCGGACACCTCATTCCCCTCGCTCAACAGGAGGAGGCACCCTTCGCCCCACGCGACCCCGAAACCTTTTCGCGCGACCTCGCCCGTCCAATCAACCGGATCATGGCCGATCCGCAGCAGCGACTGGCATTCGCCACTGCCGGACGCCAGCGGGCCGTCAATACCTTCAGCTGGAAATCCATCGCGGAGGAGACCGCCCGCCTTTACGAATCCATTCGGAAAAAGTCATGATTCCCTCCGATCCCCTTTCCTCCGGTCCCAATCGAGTTATCATCGAGAAAGTTGAACCCTCCTGTGAGGGCGGACTATTCCCCGTGAAAAGAGTGATCGGCGACCCGGTCGACGCTTCTGCTCATATTTTCGCCGATGGCCACGATACCATCCGCGCCCTCCTGAGAGTCCGGCGGCTCGGCAACAGCGAGTGGTCGGAGATACCTCTTGAATCCCTCCCTAACGACGAGTGGAAGACCCGCTTTTATCCAGAGGAAATCGGAATCCACGAGTTCTCAATTTGTGCTTGGATCGACCGGTTTTTCAGCTGGCAAGATGGCTTTCGCAAGAAAGTGGAATCCGCACAAACCCTGAATGTCGAACTAGGGACCGGGGTCGAGCTCGTCGAAGACTTGCAAGGCCGAGCGAAGACGGACAGCCGCGAGACTCTTCGCCAGATGGCCGCGCTCCTGCGCGAGTCCGGTGTGCCCATGGGCGAGAAGATTCACCTGCTCCTCGGCGAGGAACTCAGTGCCCTCGCCAGAAGTTTTCCCGATCGCGTGCATCAGACCGTCCTCCCTACCCGTGAGATTTGGGTCGAACGCAAGAGGGCCGCCTTTAGCTCTTGGTACGAGTTTTTTCCACGATCCTTCGCCAAAACTCCGGGCCAGCACGGAACCTTCGAGGAAGCCCATTCCATGCTCGAAAACGTGGCCTCCCTCGGATTTAACGTCGTTTATCTGCCCCCGATCCATCCGATCGGACGCACCCATCGCAAGGGCAAGAATAATAGCCTGGAGGCAACCCCCATGGACGTGGGCAGTCCCTGGGCCATCGGTTCGGAGAAGGGCGGGCATAAGGCCATTCACCCAGCCCTCGGCACATTGAAGGACTTTCGGGACTTCGTCTGGAAGGCCGGCGAACTCGGTATGGAGGTGGCCATGGATGTCGCCTTTCAATGCTCCCCCGATCACCCTTACGTGAACGAACATCCGGAATGGTTTAAGTGGCGGCCCGATGGCACCGTCCAGTTCGCCGAGAACCCTCCGAAGAAATACGAGGATATTATCCCTTTCGATTTCGAGTGCGGGACATGGCGAGAACTTTGGGAGGAGCTCAAATCCGTATTTGAATACTGGATTCAGTGTGGCGTGCGGGTTTTTCGCGTCGACAACCCTCACACCAAGCCCTTCGAGTTCTGGCGATGGGCGATCCGGGAGATCAAAACCGTCTATCCCGATGTGCTGTTCCTCGCCGAAGCCTTTACCCGCCCAAAGCTGAAATACCGCCTCGGCAAGTCCGGCTTTACCCAGGGATATACCTACTTTACCTGGCGCAATACGAAGGAAGAACTCGAATCCTACATCACAGAACTGTGCGCCCCGGAGCTTCGCGAGATCTTCTGGCCCAACTTCTGGCCCAATACGCCCGATATCCTGCCCGAAGTCCTCCAGTATGGCGGTCGACCTGCCTTCGTCCAACGACTGATCCTCGCCGCAACCCTTTCTTCCAACTACGGAATGTATGGCCCCGCCTTCGAGCAGTGCCTCCATCAGGCCTTTCCAGGCAAGGAGGAATACAACTACTCCGAGAAATACGAAATTAAATCATGGAACCTTTCCGCTCCCGGGAACCTTTGCTCCATCATTCGGCGCATTAACCACATCCGGCGCGATCACCCAGCCCTGCAGCGAACCTTCAATATTCGCTTTGTCGAGACCGATAACCCTCAGCTTATCGCCTACATCAAGCATGATCCAGGCGGACTCGATATTATCCTCACCGTCGTCAACCTGGACCCCTACAACGAACAAACCGGCTGGATCGTGATTCCACTGGAGGATTACGGCATCGACCCCGGCCACCCATTCCTCGTTCAGGATCTTCTCCCCGAGACAGGCGGCGATATGCCCCGCGCCAACTACCTCTGGAACGGAGCGCGCAACTTCATCAAACTAAACCCACACGCATGTCCAGGCCATATCTTCCGTATTTTCCGCAAACAGCGGCATGAGCAGGACTTTGATTACTGGCTCTAGAAAACCGCAAACCATCGCTGCTGATCTGTTATCGCTTGGATCGGGAAGAGAAGCACCAATTATCGCGCAAAACTTGCCAGCTTGTTGCATCCTGTTCTCCAACGGCCTCATAACCGAACGAGGCGATTTCTTTGAATGCCTCAATATCCCAGTCAAGATCCCCCCGCAATCAGGGGTTGTCCAGCGTGCCCTTAGCTCAAATCCAGTTCCTCTTGCGATTTGACCAGGCGATCCACCTCAATCACCTGCCTCAGAAATGGCTCAAATGCCGATAGGGGTAGGGCACTCGGGCCGTCGCATAAGGCCTTGTCAGGATCGGGATGAGCCTCCAGAAATAGCCCAGCAATGCCTTGGGAAACCCCCGCCTTTGCTAACTGTAATGCCGCTGCGCGACGCCCCCCCGAAGAACTCTCCCGGCCTCCCGGCACTTGCAGCGAATGCGTTACGTCAAATACCACCGGTGCATCCAATGATTTCATGACCCCAAATCCGAGCATGTCCACGACAAGATTGTGATACCCAAACGAGACCCCCCTCTCGCAGAGCAAAACACGGCGATTCCCGCACTCCGCAAACTTCTCCAAAATATGGCGCATGTCTTCCGGTGCCAAAAATTGCCCCTTCTTTACCTGGATCGCCGCCCCCGTTTCCGCCAGAGCCGCCACCAGATCCGTCTGCCGACAAAGGAACGCCGGAAGCTGGAGAATATCGCAAACCTCCGCAGCCGGCCCCGCCTGAAATGGCTCGTGGATGTCCGTCAATACAGGAACCCCATATCGCAACTTGATCTCCGACAATATCTCTAATCCCCGATCAAAACCCGGCCCCCGGAACGAATGCACCGAAGATCGGTTCGCCTTGTCGAACGAAGCCTTGAACACATAAGGAACCCCCATCCGAGAAGTAACCGCTACCATCTCTTCCGCCACCTCAATAGCAAGCTCCCGAGACTCCAACACATTCACCCCCGCCATCAAAACCAGAGGACCCCGGTTCGAAAACGAAATCGACTCAGAAATAGCAACACATGATGACATCCCACCAGCCTGACATCCCTTCCATCCAAAGCAAGAATTCATATTTCTGCAGAAAATTGCCTAATTTTGAGAACCAGGCACAAAGTACTTCCCTTGGACTCAAATTTCTGATTGGGTAAATTTCT
>CAZWFJ010000072.1:0-18719 GCA_964633135.1 uncultured Puniceicoccaceae bacterium
GGGTTCCGAATCGAAGCCGGGCACTTATGCAACCCGGCTGCGAAAGAAAATGTGTGACAAGCTACTAGTCCGCCTCCTTGAGGTGCCACAACGAGTGTTTTAACCTGGTTTACAATAAACGGACGGTTGGTGCGGTTGCAGGTTGGTGTTGGGCGCTTGGCGAGGAGCGGGGACCAATAGTGAGTTTGAGTGATAAATCCTATCAGAAAAGTCAGGGGATTTCGCAGGAAGGCCGATATCCCGGAAAAATGGCGGGTAGACAACAGTATTATTGACCTGGTTGACAAAATTGGCTCTACCTGCACCTTCTCTACCCCAGGAAGCTCGGCTATCGCTGGCTACGGGATCAGCAGGGTCCGTAATGATCGCCCCCTCGTCCGGCGATGGGAGACCGGGTGCTTGTGACAGCTTTGTAACGCGGATTTCGTCGAAGACGATTGGCGAACCAAATGAGCATCGTATTTGCTAGGGAATCATTGTGATCGCATTCCAACAGAGTTCCCATTCCGCCCGTCGCTTCCGCCGGGCCGGTTCTGCGCGCCGGGAAGGGTTCGCCCTGATCGTCAGCCTGAGCGTTATGGCCATCGTAATGATGTCGGTGATTTTGCTGGCTGGACAATTGCGGGTGTCGCTGGCGGGGACCAGTTTGGAGACAGGGCGGATTCGGGCGCAGGAGTCGGCCCGCCTGGCCTTTGCCGTGGCCTTGGGGGAGTTGCAGTTGGCCGCTGGTCCCGATCAGCGAGTTACTGCGCGGGGGGAGATTTACAATTGGGTAACGACACCCGGGAATGATGTAGATGCGGGGAGGCTGGATGAGTCGAATGACCCTCTAGGGCGCCGTTTTTGGACGGGTGTTTGGGATTCGACCAATCCGATGGCGCCTCCCCGGTGGCTCGTCTCCGGGCAGGATCCTGGCCTTGGCTCCGCTGCCGATTCGCGAATCATCGGCCCCGAATCCGTCGAGAGCCATTCTCAAAATTATGTGCATGCGCCTGTGGTCGAGTTCGAGGGAGGGTCGTTTGCCTGGTGGATCGGAGATGAGGGAGTCAAGGCGACTGTCCGGGAGCAGGTCAATGAGCCGGCTACCTCCCTGTTGGAAGCGATTCCCCAGCTTCAAATCGCCCAACGCTTTGGTTTTGAGGAATGGCTTGAACCTGACTTTATCCAGTCTGAGCACGCGGAAGAGATTCAGAAGGTTTTGAACGTAAGCGACCTGCCTCTTGCGCTGGATGATGTCGGTGCAAGGCTCGGAAGTGAGTTTATTCACGATTTGACCACTACATCGCGTGGACTCTTGGTTGATTCCGCCACTGGTGCTCTGCGCGAGAATCTTCTTTCGCCGACTTCTTCAGATCCGAACGATCCCTTTCTGAATGGTGACTTGGCGGCGTTTGTGGATCGGCAGTCGAATTTCACGCTGTTTGACATTGGAAACTTCAACGGGAGAGTTCTCACTTTGGATGGTGTAGGGAATCGGCTGCCCTCCAATTGGGAGGCCGTATACCCGTCTGCAGCGGAGGGCGAGTACCGGGCGTTTCATCACCTGACTCCGATTATCACCGAATTCGCCATTTATTTTTCAGTGTTTCAGAGAGATTCCGAACCCGCTCTCCGGTTCTACATCGACGTTGAGTTATACAATCCTTATTCGTTTCCCATTCTTCTGCGCGATGACAACGACCCGCGAGCGTTCACTGTCCTGGTGGATGGACTGCCGGAACTGAAAATATCTCGCTTCGACTCCGATGGTGAATATGTCGACGACTCGGGGGGTTGGGTCGCGATGGACAGCCTCCGCATGTTCAATAATGGTGCTCGCGAAACCGGTTCCTGGCTTACAATTTCAACAAATCCGCGAAGCCCGTACCGGGGAGACCCCTTTTTAATGCCGGGTGAGACCTATCGCCTGGAAGATCCGGATCCCCAGGTTCAACCTCAGGGTCTCCTGCAATCCTTTGCCCGGAGCCCTCAGGATGTTGCTGGCAACGAGAGGATTCTGGTGGAGGGGCGGGCACCCGGAGGAGCGGATGAAGGCCGTTTGAACGTGCGCTTAGTCTATGGTGCCCGTAATTCTCGACTTCCGGGGGATCCTTCTCTTTTCGAGGTTGTCAATATTCCCTACGAAGGAAACCCCGCATTCTTTCGGTTCAATTATCCGCGTGCGGATGGACGCCCCGCGAGCGGTCGCGGAAGGCCCGGACCGAAAAAATACATATCTGGAGCGGGTTACAGTTCGGATGTTGATGTTTTGGACTCTTATATCTTTGCCTTTCACTTCAGGCTTGGCGACGAACCCGGAAGCGCCGACCTTGCGGAATTTCTCAGATTTCACGATTTGCGATATCCGCGCATCGACTATGACGAGACCTTCACGGTTATTGAATCGGACGGAACCGAGGCCGAAAGGAATCTCTCTGACATTATCCACACTGCGGGCGGTACGCCGATGATTCCTACTCAAGTGGAGGACTCCATCAGCGATGTATTCCCAGGTCCCGACCTCGATTTGTTCAGTGATCGCGCGACCCGCTTGCAGGATGCCGAACCGGTCAATGCTGGTGACCGTTATGCGGACGTAAGGCTGTATGATGTGCCGCTCAACGGGGCTGTGACGGTTGCCGACTACCGGCACGCCCATTTTGTCGATCAGCCGCCGCTTCTTTTGACAAGTCCTTATGGAGGCGATCTGAACCGCAGCTTTGATCGTTTCTTCATCGCCAAACCCGATTTGGCGAATCCCAATACTCTTGGTAATGAAAATCCATGGCTGGTTGCTGCGGATCCGGACCTCGCAGAATCGGCTGATCTGCTTGGGCCGAACGCTGCCGAGTTTCTCCACATCGATGGTGCCTTCAACGTCAATTCCACCTCGATCAATGCGTGGAGGGCGATCTTGAGTCAGTCCACCCGTGACCGTGAGGTTTGGAGTCATCCGATCAACAGTTCCCCTCCCAATCGGCTTTTGCTTGACCGGTACTTCGCCCGGTTGCCTTCTGGCGCGCTTCAACTTACCCCGGGACTCACCGAAGACGGGATTGGAGATCCTTCTACCACGCAGGGACGCCGTGAAGCACTCCGACACGGCTACAGAACCTTGGCCACTTCGGAAGGACAGGACCAATTGCACCAATTGGCTTTCCTCATCGTTGACAGAATAAAGGACCGGGGTCGTCCTTTCGGCACGCTCGCGGAATTCATTAACAGTGGCATTCTCCAGGAGGCGATTGACGAGGTGGGTCCGCAAATCAACGATACGTCCCTTGAGATATTAGAAGTCAGCCCGCTGAACGAGAACCGGACCGGCTACGAACCGACCGCGTTGCAGCAGACGGATCTTGTAGCTCATCTCGCTCCGCTGATGGCCGTTCGTTCCGACACCTTCCGGATTCGGGTGAACGCGAACGCGGTGTCCGAGGTCGATGACGAGCAAATCTCCGGCGCATCCCTGGAAGCGATTGTTCAACGGGAAATTGCTCCCCTGGCAGATCTTTCCGCCGGTTCCAACCCCGCACTGTCCGTCTTTGGAAGAAGGTTTAAAGTTCTTTCCTTTTCATGGCTCAAAAATTGAAAATTCTATATCTACTTATCTTGGCAATCTTTCTGGCTCATGTTCCGTCGACAGACGCGCAGAGCTCCGCTGGACCGGTGACCGGAAACGCAGCGAACGACATTGAGGAGGATTTCATCTCGGTTTCGTTCCAAGTCTATGTGCGTGGGCGGGCGGACTACAGCGACCTGTATTATTTCGAGAATCCAGAGAAGCTCGAACGTCTCGAGATCAACTACGGTCAGAAATCCCGCTTCTACGAATACACGGGTTTGCCAGAGTTCGGGATTTTTCGCAGGCAGGCTGGCCCTGAAGGGGAGCCGGTGTACACGGAAGTGGCTTCGGCGGACCTTACCGACAAGGGTTCCGAGCTGCTCTTTTTCCTGACTCCCGCCACGAACGCTTCGGATCGTAGTTCTTTCAATCTTGCCGTGATGAATTCGGTACGCGAGTCGATCGCACCGGGCGAGATTGCGTTTTTTAATGGAACCCGTGCCACTTTTCAGGGTATACTTGCGTCGAATCGCTTTGTGATCCCCCCGGGTTTGTCCGATCCCATATCGACTTCCGGGATCGATACGGGTGAGCATGTGATGCTGGGGCTTGTCGTTCGTTATGAGGGGAATTTTAAAGTGGTCTTGGAAACAAATGTTCGCTTTGTCCCCAATCGGCGGACTCTCTACGTGCTGATGCCGCCCGAAAAACGCGATTCGTTTCAGATCACCGCGTTTCGAATGATCGAAGGCGAGTAAGATGGCTTTCAATGGTCATATCGGCAGTTTGCGGACGACTTACCCTGCCTGGATAGCAGGGGCAAATCGAAAGGACCACAATCTGGAGAACGATGGGAATGCTTTCAAAGATCCTTGTCGGAAAGTGGTTTACAAACGTGACAAGAGTGTAACATCTCTTTCCTTGCTATCTTCCGGGCATTAATCTTGTTGGTAAGGATCGATGGGGAATTCGACAATGACATTATCCACGCGAGGTATTTCGCTTCTTTTTTCAGCGAGAGCAGGATCGCGACCTGATGCGTTTTGTTTCAGGCCTCCACCGACTCTTCCACTCCAGAATTCGAGCCGCAAAACTGCGGAGCACTTTCATAAATCAATAAAGGCAACATCATGAAATTGATCGGCAAACTCACATTCATCGCTCTGATCGCTTCGGTCGGGCTTGGGTCTATTGGCAATGGGCAGACTACGCGGTCGAAGGTCGCTGCCAGCAACGAGACGATCGAGGGATCCGAGAGAGAGAACGGACCGTCGGGAAGCCCGTGGTTTCACAACGCCCAAGCTCCAGGGCAATTTGAAAGCTATGGTATTTCGAGCTACTCCTTCGCTGCCTCGGATTTTGGATTTGCCGCAATCGACGGAATCTCCGAAATGGAGATTTCTTACATGCAGGCCAATGCGGGTTTCACCTCGGACGGACCGGTCGAGTTCTTTATTTCTTTCGATACAACCGTCAGTGGCGGGGACTATTCCGGTCTCTCGCACAATGGGACGGCTGCCGGATTGGATGACAGCCAGTTTTCCGACAGTCCGGCCTCCCAAAGCCTTGGAACGGGCACATTCACAGAGGCCGATACTGGTGATGTGGATACCTACACGCTGACTCTTTCTGGAAGTCTGGAAAGTTCGCTGGTTGACGCGATTAACAACGGGACGCCGTTCTCCATCATCCTCGGTGTACCGGATGGCGATGCGGCCGTTACTTATGCAGGCATTGAAAGCAATAACTTTGAAAGCAATGGCGGGACCGAGCCGGACAGCAAGCGGACCACGCTTTCGATCACGGCTACGAGTGATGGCCCGGAGTTGACGGAACCCACGATCGGTGCCCCTGTTTTCACTGGAATCACGGAAACCAGTGCAATCGCTGAGGCGTCCTTTGCTCCCAATAGCGCGACGGATTTTACCGAGTATGGATTTGTCGTCGCGGACAACTCGGTAAACTCCGATCCGATGCCGGGTGACGGGGATGCCGACACCATCGACTTCTCCTCGAGGCCGGTGCCCAATCCTATCAGCGTCGAGTTCACTGGCCTGACGGCGGACACCGAATATGCGGTTCGAGCATACGCGATTTATGACTTCGGTGTGGAAACCGCTGTGGGCGGCATCGCGGCCTTTTCCACTTTGGCTCCCGTCATCGTTCCCGGACTCGATGGAGTTACCGATTACACACAAGATTTCAGCGGTTTTGTCAGTGCCGAGACCTTGCCGGATGGTTGGAGCATTGTGCATGCCGGTGACAATGACTACGGAGGGGATTGGGGATCAGGTACTACCAACGGTCCGCGTGGCAACGCCAGCGTTCTCGGTTTTCAGCACACCGGGAGCACTGAGACTGCGGTAAAGACCCTGACCCTCGAGAACACCAGCGGTGCTGCCATTACAGAGCTTTTCCTTAGCTATGAGGGCCGTGTCGAGCGGGCGGGAGAGGGCAGAAGCTCCGAATACAGCGTCGCGGTCGATGAGGTCGCGGTTGCCACTCTCGGCTACTCCACTGACGAGGGGGATAACGTTACGAAAACTGCCGTCGTCAGCGGGTTGAGCATCCCAGTCGGCGAGACTTTTGAAATCACGTGGTCGTCGGAGCGAGGCGGGGGTAGCGGTTCCTCCAAGCAGATCGGCATCAGCAATCTTCTTGTCTCTCTCGAAATCCCTTCCTCTATTCAGCCCTCGGTCCTCCCCATCACCTTTCCGGATCCGATCGAATTCCCGGTTACTTCCACAGGGTTCAGCGTTGATTCCGGTGTCCAAGAAGCTGGCTCCGACCCGATCACAGACGTGGGCTTTGTCATCGCCAAAACCGAACTCCAGCCGAATCCGGTCATCGGCGATTCTGACACCACTGTGATCAGTCTCTTCGACGAGTTTGACCCTGACTTTGACTTGGTTTTCGTGGACTTTGAAGGACTCGATCCTGGCACATCCTATTCGGTTCGTTTCTTCGCCACCTCGGACGCCGGCACGACCTACTCCGCCCCCATTACCGAAACCACTCTTTCCCTCCCCGCACCCCTCACCGGAGCCGGCTACTCGGAAAGCTTTCTTACCTTCTCCGGGCTGGATTCCCTTCCCCAGGGGTGGTCCGTGATCGCGGAGGTCGACGGTTTTGGCGGCGATTGGGGAAGTGGCAGCTCAGGCGGATTCCGAGGCCCGGGAGAGGAAGCAACTGAAGGTGTGCTGGGCTACCAGCATACGAGCAGCACGGGAACCGTAACGATCAGGCTGGAAATGACCAACGATACCGGGGAAGAAATCACCGCCTTGGACGTGTCCTACCTGGGCCGCGTCGAGCGGCCAGATCAGACCCGCCTGCCCATTTGGACGGTCGAAGTCGATGGTGCTGAAGTGCCCGCCCTGTCCTACAGCACGGGTGCTGGTGTCGACGAGACGGTCTCGGCCACCATCACCGGATTGAGCATCGCAGATGGGGAAACTTTCACTGTTTCCTGGTCCTCGAACCGGGGAGAATCCGCAGGGGCTTCGCGTCAGATCGGTTTGGCGGATGTAACGGTGGATGCCGCCTCCGTCGATGTTACGGCTCCGGTCTTCAACGTTCCTTTCGGAACTTACTTCGAGGATCAAACCGTCTTCATTAGCAACTTCGACAGCCTGGATGCTTCCGTCGAAGTTCGCTACACACTCGACGGCACGGATCCGGCAACAGGCGTGGGCAGCGTCTACGATGATGAAACCGGTATTCTGGTGGAAGACGGCAGCGGTCCGGTTGAGCTTCGTGCCATCTCGGTGGACACGTCCGACTCGTCGGTCAGCCCCATTGTTTCGGCCACCTACACCTTCCCGACAGATGTCACCGACATCGCGGCCCTGCGGGCACAGCCATTCGGCAGCCTCTACCGTGTGACGGGGGAAATCACCTACACAGGCGGCGATGGCTTCCGCAACACGAAATATTTCCAAGATGCTTCCGGATTCGGTATCCAGATCGACGATGCCAGCGGAATCATCGGCACCACTTACAGTGTAGGCGATAATATCGAGGGCTTTGTCGGGACGCTCGGTGCCTTTCGCAACCAATTGCAGTGGGTTCCGGAGTTTGACCCCGGGGCACCGGTTTCCACCGGAAATCCTGTGGTGCCGGTCGTCCGCACTTTGGACTCCCTTTCCAGCGACGATCAGGCACTTTTGATTCGGATCAATGATGTTGAATTTGAGGACGCCGGAGGTCTCTTCGGTGACGGCGGGCAGGGAACCGACATCACCGACCCGAGCGTCAGCGGCTTTGTGGGGCGTTTCCGCAACAACTTTGGAGGGTCCGATATCACCGGTGCGGAGATCCCGTCCGGCACCGTTGATCTCATCGCGATCGTCCAGCAAAGGGACGATGATTTCAGTGTCGCCGTACGCTCGCTGGCCGACATCATCGAATCGTCGGGTCCCGACGGCACCCCGTTTGAGGACTTCCTTGATGGCTTTGGCGAGTTGCCGCCGGAAGACCGCGCTCCCGGCGCGGATCCGGCCAACGACGGCGTTCCCAATGCCGCGAAATTCGTCTACGGGGGCAGCCCGCTCGTCGCCGACCGTTCGGTCCTCCCCGCCGGGGAGACGGTGGACGACGGAGATGACCAATACTTCGAGCTGACCTTGAGCTTCGCTCAGGCGGCTGCCTGGAATGCCGCTACGGCAACCTTCGCTGGCGACGGTTTTACTGTGGTTGTGAAAAGCTCAACCGACCTAGATTCCTTCGACCCGGCGGATATGGTCGCCGAATCGGGCGTCGTCGATGGTGATGTGGCTGCGGACAGCACGGTGGTGCTCCGCACGGTGAACCCGATCAGTGGTGCCGAGTTCTTCCGTACCGAGATCGATGTTGACACCACTGGTGGCGAGTAAGAACGCGCGTTCGATGGTTATCCTTCCTGTCAAGCCGCCGGGTAGTCCCCGGCGGCTTTTTCACCCTGTCTTTTGGGCCTGCGAATCTTCTGCGTCCGCTTGCGACAGGCCGCAGGTGGTCCTCAGCGTTTGGCTTCGTTGACTCAATTTACGGAGAGCTGAACGGCTTCGCCATGATTGGCAGCGTCTTCCCCTAACGGTCGCGCTTGCGCCGTCAGCCCCGTCTATTCCTCGGGTTCGAAATCCTGCAGGGTCGTCGCGCCGATGCGGATGGAACCTCGTCGAGAGGGTGGCCGCAGGATCAGAAGAGTTCTGCTGTTCTCCCAAAGGGGCATCGTCTTTCGGTAAACGAGATGCAAGGACTCGGAGGTCGCGGCTGCGAAGAGGATGTCGACCTCTCCGGCTCTTTTGATTCGAAAGGCATCCGTCCAGTCTTTGGGTTTGATGTATTCGCTCCGTCCATCGATACTGCCTCCCAGAGGAATTCCGGTCAGATTCAGAACCCGAATCGTGCCGAAGGGGAAATCCTTTTCATCGTCGTCGGCAGCAAAAACCGTGAGCGGAAAGGAATCTTGCTTCTGCTGCGGTTCGGTGAAAAGAAAAAGCATCTCCGACCAGCCTGGACTGGGCGTAATCTGCGCGACGGTTTCGAAAATGGGTCCCTCCGGTGACGATTGAATGCGGAAAAAGCGCAGGGGTTCCACGGGAAGTTCCACCTCACAGCTATACGTCAGCGAGCGCTGGCGTTTCCGGAAATTCAGCTCTTCGGGATCGCCATCGGGTGCAAAGTAGTGGATGCCTTCGTAGTTGCCCGGATGCAGGCCGAAGACGGTAAACTTGAACGTGAAAGACTCTTTCTCTCCGGGCGATTGACCGGCGGACGGGACTCCGAGCCAAAGCAGACCGAGGAAATAGAGGAACCCTATTTTTCTAACGAGGATCATAGATTTTCAGGGGGTTCTGGGATCCATCGAAAGGAGATGACCTCGAATCTTCGACCGAACCGTGCGTGAGGAGCATCGAATTCCTCATTTGTTCGCTGGACAACAGCCTCGCAGTACATTCGGGCACTTTGCGGGGAATCCTCAGGTAGATCCGCTCCGAAGGCGCGAATCGTAAAGGTGTCGGATCGAACCTGCGCGAATTCGCCTATTTTCCCCACGAGCGTGCCTTGGTTAACATGGGCGGGAGAGTAGCGTGGGATCCGGTCGAAGTTATCCTTCCGGTCATTGATTGAGGGGATGGCGTCAATGGCGTCCCGTAGGATTCCCTCGTTCAGGAATTCCGCGATGCTAAAGGGCGGGCGGTTCCGGGATGCGGCAAAAACGCGAATGCCCTCAACCACCTGCTGGCTCAGTTCCTGGAGATCCTCATCTTTCATCTCCCGTAATCCCTGAATGAACGCTGGATGTTGGCGGTCGGTATTCAACTCCGAAGTCGCGGTGCTCAAAGGGGCAGGATAGTCGCTTTCCTCGCTCATGGTGATCAGGGTATATCTCGGACCGTCGGGCTGTTCTACCAGGTTGAAGGACGCAGTTTCCGGAAGAGTGAAAAGAAGGTTTTCCAATGGCTCCGAAACGGTTCCCCAAGGTGGGGGGTCTTGCCATTTCGAGCTATCCGGTTTCTCGTACCGGAAGGAAAACTCGTCGGATAAAAAGGAGCGTCCAGTCAAAACGCTGGTCCAGGCGACGGGTGACGTTGAATTCACGTTGAACCCGTTCTGGATCATCAACCCCCGGGCGGTCAGGGGGGTTGTAAGGGTCGGGATTTCTCCCGACTTAACAATTTTCGGATTCCGCAGCGGTTGCTCCCCATCCCACTCAGTGACTGAGGGGTCGGGAAGCGTGGAGAGAAAAAAGGTGTCGAAAAAACCGTTTAGCTCGCCGCCCCACGGGCTTCCGATCGCCATGGTCGGATAGCCTTTGAAGGAGACGTTGCGGAGGGAATGGATAGAGGAAACCTCGACGGCGGGGACCTCGTAAACGCGGGCGACCCGATCCCTCCTTCCCCCTCCCGTGTTCTCGTAATGAAAGAAATCGTTGCTCAAAAACCCATGGGACGGATCGAAAAAGCCAGGATCGATCTCCCCTGGGCTACTTGTAAAATCGTAGGGAAGCGGCGAGTCGCCCTCCCACGCATCATTGATGTCCCAATCGGAGAGATCGACATCGATGAGCTGGCTCCGAATGTCCGCTTGGCTGAGAATTCTGCTGAGGTCGTCAATGGTTCCGATGCTTTCCTGTTCATCCAGCAGGCGGAAGCGAAACCCGAAAGCGTAGCCGACCACCTCGAGGGAACCATGGTTCAGGCCCCAGGCACCGTCTGAGCTTTCGGGGACCCGTTTGAACCAGCTGGCCCGATTGGAGAAAGAGTTATAAAAATATTCGACCGTGAAGTTCGGGTAGTTGTCCAGACGGGCGCGGCATAATTCGGCTTCGGAGCCATCGTTTGCGATCATGTGAATGGAGATTTCCAAAGGTCCCGAAACTGCGAAGGAGCCAAGATAATCATCGCTGCGGCTTCCACTGAGTTGGATTCCGAGGGGCACTTGGAAAACGCCGGATTCGTTGTCTCCTCCGTTGTCGCGGGGAAGAGTGGTGTGAAAATTCATTCCCGGGCGAAGTGTTTTCCCGGGCGATGAGCCGTGGGTTTCGCTCCAGAGTAGGGAAATGTCGGGGAGGTCCGTTGAAACGGAATCGCCGGTATTGGTATTGGTGAGGGTGACCGAAGGCAGGTTTTCAATCTCCACGCGCAAGTCGTAGGAATTGGGTTCCGCCGCCCCGATGCCATCGCCAATCCGCATCGGTGCCGTATACGGATTCCAGATGTCGAGGTAGATTTTGTAGGCGAGAAAAACGTCGCTAAGCGGGGATTCTGCGTTCGGGCGATTTCCGCCCTCGGCGGCGACCCCGCAGGAGAGTTGGAACTCCGTAATTACCGGAGCGAACCAAAGCCGGGAATCCAGCGCGCGGGTGTCGGTCAGAGAAGATCGCGGGAAAATCATCGGTCGACCCGGTTCATCCTGGGTCGATACCGGATCGTAACGCAGACTGAGGAATTCAACCGCTTCGGGTGTGAGAGGCGCGGCGGCGGACCCATAAAGCTCTTCAATGGCGGTGGTGGTGATGAGGGCGGGATCCATGGTCTTCAAATAGCTCAGGTCTCGTTTCAGCCCGCCCTCCTGCGGATTCGAGAGAACAAAGCGGTTACCAATCGTGAGATCGTGCAGGGCGTTGGCCGATACTGTGGCTACTTCTTCCGCACTGAGACTACGGGAACTGGCTAATCGAAAATCGGATCCGGGAAGGATTCGGTCGATTGCCGCTAGCTCGTCGTCACTCGCAGTATGGTACTCATAAAGCAATGGGTATGGAAAAGTCGGATGATGGTTCTGGCGGAGAAGTCGAGCGGAAGACGGGCCGTAGTCGAGGTAGGAGTCTTCCTCTGGTAGGGAAGAGACTTCCCGGATTAGGTCGTCCTGAACCGCTATGGAGGCCTTGATCCCGTCGTCCCCCACCCACCAGGCAAACTGTGCGGATGAATCCAAAACTCTCTCAGGTTCCACCCGCACGGGATGAAAGGCTTCGGGATCCGAATAGCCGGAAGTACCTTGCGGATTAAAGCCAGGAACAAGTAGGACATCCGAGGAGTCGGTCGCCTCGGTTGGCGATGAGTTTCTACCGGAAACCAGCCAGACCGGGATTGCAGTTTGATTTTCGTAAGCGGCTTCCTGTGTGGTGTCCCAAATGCCGGTCCAAAACCGGTTCGTTCGATCCGTCTGGGATGCGAAGGTGAGAGCCGGATTGTCCGATCGGAAAAGATCCGCCCTGGCAGTGATTCTCTGGTCAGGTCCGGCGTGTCTCTGCAAATTCCCGAGTGCAATCAAAAATCCAAGTTTCGCCGATTCTTTGGCGAGAAATTGGGAACGGGACAGAGAGGCACTCGTCGCCTGGAGGCGCACCTGATTTGCCAGAAGTACAAGGGTGAGCATCGTCAGAGCGAGGATGCTCAGAGAGAGAATGAGGGCAAAACCACCGTCTTTGCCCGGCAGCACTGGGATCGAGCCTCGTTGAGCACGCGAGATTGTCGTTCGCTTCATCGGTCGAATAATGGCTGAATTTTGATATTCCGCAGGAGCTAGCAGGAAAAGACTTTGATTCCCGTGAATCTTCAAGAACAAAGTGCTCAAAGGGGGGTCGGAATCTGTCCCGAACGCTGGAAATTCTTTCGTTGGAGGGAGGGTCTTTCCAGTGGGTGGCTCCTGAAGGGGACCACCTGCGGGGCACTGCCAGGGTTGGAAAAATCCTTTTGCTCCCTGCCAGAACCGCAGGATATCGATTGAGCGGTGAACTCTATCGGGATGGCCATACGGAAATCCAGCCGAGGGGAAGCCATCCCGTGTTCAACCGGGCGGATGAGTTCGGTGGCGTGACGAGCGAGGTTCTCGGGAGCTTATCGGAAGGCTCTGCGCAGGAGGACGAGGAATCCACTTGCCAGGAAGGGCAGGCTCGTCCACCAGGTTTCGGGGCGGTCGCCGAGGGTGGATCGGAACAGGGCGACGAGCGCGATGCCGACGGCGATTTGCACGGCGCCGAGAAACCAGGCATCAAGGAAGCGGGGGTTGCGGCGGTGGGCTTGCAGGAGGTTGATGATGGTCATGGCGAGGTTGATCAGGTTGAGGGCTGTGGCCACCGCCAGGAGGAGGAGTTCGGGGTCCCATTGGCTCACCCAGGGCAGGAGGATGGCGGCGGCTACGACGAGGGCAATGACGATGATCTCAATCATTGGGCCGGGGTCAGACTTGTATTTGGGCGTCTGCTTTTTGCTGGGCAATGGCTTCGCCGAGGTCGGCGGCGAACCGTTGCAGTACGGATTCCCAGGAGAGTTGTCGCCCGGTGGCGCGGGCGGCGGTTCGCATTGGGGTCCAATCGTAATCCGGCGCGGTCAGGAGGTTGGTAGCGGTCAGGAAGGCGGTTTCGTCGCCAAAGGGAACGATGAGTCCGTTCTCGCCGTGGCGGATGAACTTGCCCGGAGCGGCGTAGTCAAAGGCGAGAACGACGAGGCCGCTGGCCAGTGCCTCGGTGACGACATTGCCAAAGGTCTCGGTGAGGCTGGGGAAGAGGAAGAAATCGGCCGAGGCGTAGTGGGCGGCGAGAGCGGCCCCCCGCTGGACACCGGTAAAGATCGCATCGGGCCAGGACTTCTCGAGCGGCCCGCGCTCCGGGCCGTCTCCGACGATCACCAGCCGGGCTTCGGGACGGGTGTCGCGGATTCGTTCCCAGGCGCGGAAGAGGAGCTGCATGTTTTTCTCGGAGGCAACCCGGCCTACGGTAAGGTAAACCGGGCAGACCTCTGCGGCTCCCCAGCTCTCACGGAGATCTGCCGAGCGCTGGTCGGGGTGGAAGAGCCGGGTATCGACCCCGCGTTCGAGGAGGCGCAGGTTCCGAAAGCCCGCCTGACCGAGCCGATCGAGTAGATCGCGTGAGGGGCCGAATGTGCGCCGGGTCGAATTGTGAACCGTGCGCAGGTATTGTTCGGCGATCTGCTCCATCCACTGCAGCTTGTAGTGCCGCATGTACTCGTGGAAGTTGGTGTGGAAGCCGGAGACGGGCAAAATCCCCCGCACGAGCGCGACGAGCAGGGCGGCGATGCCGAGTGGTCCCTCCGTGGCAAGGTACACGGCGTCGGGCCGGGAGGCCTCCCAGCACCGATCAATTTTGTGAAATACGGGCAGCCCCATATTCAGCTCCGAGTAGCCGGGAACGGGAATTCCCGCTACGGGGATTTCGCGAAACTCGGGGCGGGGTGGGGGTTCGGCCTTTTGGCGGGGGCGGATCACCGAGACCTCGTGGCCGAGATGGGAAAGACCCAGAGCCAGTTTCTCCAAAGTCATGGCGACCCCGTTGATCTCCGGGGGGAAGGTTTCGGTGACAAGGCAGATTTTCATCCGGGGGATCAACGGGGCTTGGGGAATTCGGCACTGAGTAGTGCCCGGATGGATACCGTGGCGCTGGAGGCGAGCATCAGGAGGGCTGCGACGACGGGATGGAGGATGCCCGATGCGGCGAGCGCGATCCCGACCCCGTTGTACACCACCGCGAAGCGGATGTTGTTGCCGACTCCGCGATGCACCCGGCGGGCGAGATCAATTCCCTGGAGGAGGGTTGTCAGGCGGTTGCCCAGAAGCACGGCGTCGGAGGTGCCTCGGGGCAGCGAGGCGCCTTCGCCGATCGAAACCGAGGCTGCCCCTGCCGCCATTGCCGGGGTGTCGTTGATGCCGTCGCCGACAAAGATTGGCTCCTCGCCCCGGGCCACCGAGGCAGTCACGCGCTCTCTCTTCTGGCCCGGAAGCAGCGACCCCTCGACAGTGATTCCGGAAATCTCGCTCCAGCCCGAATCGGGATCACCCGAGAGGATTTCCACTTCGATCCCCCGGTCCAGAAGTCCCCGCACGCATTCGGCGGCTTCCTGCCGGAGGGTCTCCTCGACCCGAATCTCCGCAGCCGGGACTCCGTCGATCCGGGCAAGAACGGTCTTCCCGGCGTCATTGGGGCGGGCAGGATCGCCGGGACAGGAGGAATCAGGGGCACCGATTTCGAGGAGATAATCCCTGCCCCCATCCCGCACGGTGGCCGCCAGGCCGCGCCCGGGGGTAATGCGCCGGTCGACGACGCGGGCGGTGGGGTCGTCTGCCAGCCGGGCCAGTGCGCGGGCGACCGGGTGCTGTTGTCCCTGCTCGGCAGTGGCGATCCAGTTGCGCAGCTTCTCAGTCGGCAAAGGTGACCCGTCGAGCGCGAGGAAATCGCGGACGACCAAATGGGCCTCGGTGAGGGTCCCGGTTTTGTCGAAGAATAGACGCCGGGATCGGGCAAAAGCGTCGAAGGCTTCCCCATGGCGGCACAGGAGTCCGACTTCCGAGAGCCGGAAGAGGCCCTTCCAGATCGCGATCGGAGTCGCGAGTCCCAGGGCGCATGGGCAGGAGACCAGGAGAACGGCCATCGCGTTGAAAAGAGCCTCGGCCCAGCCCCCGCTGCCCCAAAAAAACCACCCGGCAAAGGTGAGTGCCGAGACGCTGACCACAAACGGAAAAAACCAGCGGATGGTTCGGTCGGCCCAGTTTTGCAAGCGGGACGGGCGTTCGCGGGCCTGCTCGACCCAGGCCAGAATCCGGTCGATCTGGCGCTCCCCGACTGGCTTGCGCACCTCCACCTCGAAGGTTCCATCGACCGACCAGGAACCCGCATGGATTGGGCTTCCGGGGCGGCCAATGACCGGGATGGGTTCGCCTGTCAGCTGCGATTGCTCCAGGTAGCCGGTGCCCTCCAGGATGACCCCATCGACTGGCACCGGCTCTCCCGGATCAATGCGCACGCGGGTGCCGGGCCGGAGAAACTCGACCCGGGTGATCCGTGCCTCTCCATCGTCGAGGATCTCGCGGGCGGAGTCGAAGGTCTCCCGGTATTGGTTGACCTCACGGATGACTTTGTCGCGCGAGAGCGTCCCCGTCCGCTTGCCGACGGAGTAAACGGCCAGCACGATCGCCACGACTTCGTAGTACACGGACCCGGTTCCGGTCAGCGAGGCGAGAAGAGAGCCGACCAGTGCCCCGGCGCAAGTAACCAGGAAAAGAGCCTCCACCGTGACCCGGCCCTGACGCAGGGCGGCCCGGGTTTCCCGTGCCAGTTGAGGACCGAGGAGGGCAATAACGACCAACGCGGTGGCAAACAGAACGCCGTGCAGGGTCCAATAGGTGGTCGATCCGTAGGGAGGGCTGGCGATGTTAATGGCGAGGCCAAAGACCATGCCCTGGCCCGCCAGCACCAGGGAGATGCCGAGCCGGAGCCAGAAGAGCGAGCCTTTCGAGCGGGTGTTCTCCGCCGCCGGGTCGAAGGGGGAGCATGCAGAGCAGCCGGCACTCATCGGATATCGCCCTCCTTCCCAAGCGATTCGGACGCCGCCCGGAGAGCCACCCCGACGCAATCGTGGCGGCTGGGCAGCGAGTGAACTGCACGGAGTATTTCCAGGGGGTTGTCGATGGAGACCTCCTTCCCCTCAATCACCAGTTCGTGAATCATACGGAGGACATTGCGGGCCTGCACGGGAGTCTTGCCCGCCAAAGCCTCCACGAGGAGGGAAGCTGTGGCGGTCGAAATGGCGCAGCCGGCGGTGTCCTGCCAGCACCTTTCGATCGTCTCCCCGCCAGTGAGTGTGTAAAAAGTCACCTCGTCCCCGCAGGTGCGGTTGCGCGCCCATCCCCGCCGCGCCCGGGAATCCGGCTCGCCAGTGCCCAGGGGGGTCCGAAACAAGGCCAGGATGCGCTGCTTGTAAACCTCCTCCAGCGAGGAAGACTTGTCGGGTGTTTTCGCCACGATACGCAAGCATTTCGCCAAGAGCCTCCCTGCGCAACTCCGATTCGGCTTTGGGAGGGAATATTCCCTAAAAAAGCAGCTGAAATCCGGCTCCAATCCAGGAAGAACTCACTATCATAACCCGCGATCCAAAGTTTATAAACTACCCGGTCGAGATTCTGTGGACTTGATAGGAAAAATCGTTCCCATACAGGTAATGGAAAAGCAAGAGAACCCCGTTCGTAGGCTTCGACCAGAACCGCCTCGGAGGCGTCCGCCCATTTGAATGTCACTAGTTTAAGTCGAGATCGACCTCTTACTCTTAATCATACTCGTAATCGTAATCGTAATCTCTATTCTTGAAATCATAAATCATTGATCATCAGTTGCTTTGGATTATAATTATGAGTAAGAGCACGATTATGAGCTTAAACAAAAACTCCCTTAAACTAGTGCCATTCCTCCTCAGCGATGGGGGAGTCCTATCCCGATCACGCTAGTTTTTGTAGATGTCGCGACGGTGCTCAACTTTTACGACGTTGATGACCAGTTCATCATTAATAATTTGATATAAGATTCGATAACTCCCCTGTCGGATTCTGTATTTTTCCTGCCCGGAGAGCTTTCTACTTCCGGAGGGGTGCGGATCGCTCGAAAGACTTCTGATTTTCTCGACGATTCGAATTCGATCTTTCTTTTGAATCTTTTCGATTTCCTTCGCCGCAGACTTCTTGATGACGATTCTATAGTTTGCCATCGTCTTTCAGTGATGTGACAAAGGCTTCAAAATCAATCACAGGCTCATGCTCTCTTTCTTTGAACGCCTCAAGATCTTCAGCGTCCTCAAGTAGGGCAGACCTGACAGCGTCATTCACTAAATCTGAGACCGGAGAGGATATCTCAGCCGACTTCATTTTCAGAGCCTTGTGGAGCTCTTCTTCAAAATATACGGTTGCTCGTTTCATGGCAGCACTAAAACGCTAAAACGCTAAAATGTCAATTTCTTTTGTGAACGTGGAGGGTATGCACTCGAGCTGCGGGATCAAGCACAAGGCGGGCGGTTAACCTCGGGTTGCATACCTGTCTTGTTCGACTTTGATTCTCTCCGATATCCAGACCTTCATGATAGACTGCCGGGTTACGCCGATTCGTTTCGCTTCTGAATCGAGGGAATCAATGATCCAGTTCGGGAGATCGACGTTCACACGACGCTGCCCCAAATTGGGACGATGTGCCTTCTTCGTGTCCAGGAATTCTGAAATGTCCTCGCCGTCATCGAAACGCCGGTCCAGTTCTTTAGCTGTTATGGTAGATTCTTTTTTCGCCATCTCGTGCTCTCCTACATGATATGATTCTTATTTTTCCTTCTCTTCGGGTGAATATCGCAGTCCATAGCTTCGTCGAATGTCTAGCTATCAAAGCCTCGCGTGGTTCGGTTTCACTTCGGGCAGGTAACTCAAGGGCGGTTACATCCGCCCAAAGCTCCTGCGCTTCCACGAAATCGATTCCATGCTTTTCCTTGTTTTTCGCCGACTTCTCAGCATCGAACTCGAAATCCATAATGGTATAATTATGGTTTAATTCCGGATTTCAAGTTTTTTTGTCGAACGTGGAGGCTAGGCGACCCGGCCTGAGAGGTTCAGCGTTCTTAGGATTCCCAATCTCGCGGGGATGAAGACCAGGTTGCCTACGCCGCCTGGATGGCCCAGCCTACGCGTAGAGTAATCGGCCCCGGGGTTCCGGAACAGCAATTCCATCCTCTCGAGCCGTTTCAAGCCACAATTCTATCGCGGTCTCCGCGTGCTGCATCGCCAGAGCCTTCGTCTCGCCGTGAGCCATGCATCCCGGTAATTCTGGAACCTCGGAAACGAATATTTCGTCAACCTTATCCCAATAGACGATTACCTGAATCCGTGAGATAAATGATTTTTGCAGCAGGCCAACTTATTTCCGTCG
>CAZWFJ010000073.1:0-18589 GCA_964633135.1 uncultured Puniceicoccaceae bacterium
CCGCATCCTGCGAATCCTCCTTCAGCGTCTTCTCCAGCACGCTCACCGGCATCGGTTGCCACGGAGTCGGCTTCGGATACAGCAACCCATACCGCCGCACCAACTCCTCATCCGATACCTCCGTCCCCACAGGAGGAACCTCCACCAGAATATGGAAATGATTCTTCATCACCGCATAGGTAATCACCCGTATCCCCGAAAAACCGGCCACCTGCCAAATCATCTTCCGAAGAACCTCCCTCTCCACATCCCCAAACCAGGCCTCCCCATTCACCGTCCGACTCATCAGGTGGTAGTAGGCTGTGTTATTGCTGATTTTAATACGCTTTTTTCTCATAGAAATCTACCCAATCAGAAATTTGAGTCCAAGGGAAGTACTTTGTGCCTGGTTAACAATTTTTTCTTTCGAGTGTTTTTCTGAAATTTTTTGGTTCTGGTTTTTAAGAGGCCTGGGTTTGGGCTACCTCTTTTGCAAAATAGGTTAGGATTAGGTCGGCTCCCGCTCGATGGATGGCTACCAGGGATTCGTCGCGAGTTGGGCCGTAGTCCAGCCAACCCATTTTTGCGGCGGCTTGGATCATGGCGTATTCACCCGACACTTGGTAGGCGGCGACGGGGAGTTCGCAGCGTTCCTTGACCCTGTTAATTATGTCCAGGTAGGGACCTGCGGGTTTGACCATTACGATGTCAGCCCCTTCGTGAATATCGAGATCCACTTCGACCATTGCTTCCCTCTGGTTTCCCGGAGCGAGTTGATAGGTGGATTTATCGAGATAATTCCGGGCATCCTTCGTGGTGCTGCCCACTGCGTCGCGAAACGGGCCGTAGAAAGCCGAGGCATATTTTGCGGAATAGGCCAGGATTACGGTGTTTCCGAAGTCCTCATCATCCAAGGCATCGCGAATCGCTCCGATTCGTCCGTCCATCATATCCGACGGCGCCACCCAATCAATGCCGGCGCGGGCGTAGTTAATGGCCATTTCGGCGAGAATTTCGACCGTTGGATCGTTGAGAATTTCCCCAGTATTGGGGTCTACCAATCCATCATGTCCGTGTAAAGTATAGGGATCGAGTGCGATATCGGCGATCAAACTGATCGGGAGTCCTTCTTTTTTGACGTGCCTGGCCAGGCTAGGGATCAGCCCGTCGGGGGAAGTGGCAGCTTCGCGCCCGGAGTCACTTTTGAGGTGGGAGTCAATTTTTGGAAAAACGGCCACGGCCCGAATTCCGATTCTAATGAGTTCCACCAATTCTTCGAGGAACTCCTTTTTCCCTAGGCGTTCAATTCCCGGCATCGATTCGATGGGTTCTCTGGCACTTTCCCTGTCGATGACGAAGATGGGTTGAATCAACCTCTCTGGGCGCAGTTGGTGTTCCCCCAGCATAGCTCGGATCCCCTTGTTTTGGCGCAGGCGGCGTGGGCGTCTTGAGAGGGGGAGAAAGAAAGAACTATTCGGCATAGTTCGATCTCAGCTGAAAAGACGGTCTGAATCAACTTTTCCCAAACGATTCCTCGGGATTTCCGCCCTTATCTGAACCTTCACGGGAATCTCGTGTGGATCGAGGATCGCCTTCAACTCCTTCATCCAATCGCGATCGCCGGCTTCCATCGCGGCCACGATCAAGAGAACGCGTTCTCCCCACTCCGAGTCGGGGATTGCGGCAGCATACGAATCCAGAACTCCATAGAGGGATCTTGCAGCTTTCTCCACTTTCTCCAATGAGACGGTCTCGCCACCAGAGGAAGCGAACCGTCCCTTACGGCCCAGAACCGAAAGGTTCCCTTGATGGTCGATCTTCCCCAAATCCCCGGTTTCCCATGGGGATTTCGTTCTTCGTGGCTGCCCGAGATAGCCTTGGAAAAGCTGCGGTGATTCGGCCCAAATTTCGCCAGACTGATCAACCGTGATACGATTCTTTTGGAACGCAGAGACTTTCGGCTCCTCGCCGGCCAGAAAAGCGCTGGGTTCTTGCATTGCGATCATCCCTGCGGTCTCGGTCATGCCATAGACGAGACTCAGGGAAATATGGGCGTTTCTGGCGGCGGCCAGCAATTCCGGCGAGAACCTAGCGCCACCGGCAAAAACCCGATCCGCCCGTTGCAGCAACCCCAGCTTATGGGGATCACCGATTGCGCGATAGAGGGTTGTAGGAACATGCGAAACCAGGCACATTCCGGGAAGTTCTCCGCAGGTGGCAGAATACTCGCACTCGATAAGCCCCCCAGAGACAACTGCTCTAAAAATTGGCATGAGACCACTGACATGATAAAGAGGCAAATCCATCCCGGAGGAGAGCGGCACCCTTCCAAGATGCACCCACAACTGTAAGGCGGCGGCCTGCAATGAATCCCAAGTATGGATGGCAAATTTAGGTTCACCGGAGCTACCACCCGTGCGAATCAGAACCGCTCCATCCGGCACCTTCTCTTCCCTGAGCTTCGCAAAGGCTCCCCATGTCCGTTGGCCCCATGCCTGCGATGCAAGGAGGATGGGCACCTTGGTAAAAAGCGACGCAAGAATCGCGGCCGCCGACTCTGGAGCGGAGTCTCCAACAATGACCTCCCGAATGTTGCCTGTGAACCTTTCGCACGCCAGAATCTCCCTTTGCAGGGATTTCCGAAACCGATCCTCGGATTCATTCTCCGAAAAGAGGCGATTCGATCTCAAATTTTCCTCAAGAAGCATGATTCCAAATCACTTCCATGTTTGCGTTTGTGACCACGCCCGAGAAACGAGACAAGGCCTTCCACCCGTCCATGCCATCCTCGCCGCAAAACCCTCGCGTACCCAGACCATGGGCGATTCCCCAATCCCCCAGCCCGGCGGCGACTTGGAGAACAAACGAAAATCCCACCCCGGACTCAAAGGCGGAGGAGACCACCAATCGGCATCGAACGGATTCCGGCAGCGCGAACAGCCGCTCCGGAGATCCGAAGAGAGAGGGCTTAATCACCAGCCACCCGGGCCAACCCTCGTCAAGAATCCGCTCCAAATCGTCCCACACCACCACCGATTCATCAAGGGCCAACCGACAAAGATTGTCATGTCCCATCCGATACATTTCCATCTCACGTCCCACGGGCATAGGTTGCTCGAGGAACTCAACCTGTGGGCGCGCCTCCATCCACCGCAGCCACGCACCCGTTGATTCGAAATCCAGCGATTGGTTAGCGTCCAGTCGAAATCTGACCGAGGGATCGACTCTTTCAAGGATCCGATCCACGGCCAGACGTTCTGCCTCGCCGTCGCGGATTCCGATTTTGATTTTCCAGGTGGAACCGGAAATGGAGGGAAGTGCCTTCCCCACTCCATCTTCAACATCCCTCATCAAGCGGGCCGAAAGGACGTCGACGGTGAACGGGAGTGGCTGCCGCAGGCACCAGGCTGCAAATCCGAGAGCACCCTTCTCCCCCAATATAGACGGATCGCCTCCATGACGCCAATGCTTGATTCTTTCTTCCCAGTCATCCCTGTCCGCCCGAAATCCCGCTAACGGAGCAGCCTCACCCCAAAACTCCCCCGCCGCCCGACACTCCCGAAGGAGCCACCCCCGGCGCTTCCGGTGAACCCCTGCGGCGGTTCGCAAGGGGGAGCTAAAACATCTGACAAAAGGCTTGTCGAGTCGCCAACTGTCGCAATTCTGTCGAACCTTTTCGATAAGAGCTTGATATAACCCCTTCGCCGATCGGTCAAACGGGAAAGGCTCTATCCCATCGGGAGAAAATACCGAAGACCGAAAATTTACCAACGAAGCAAAGTGGCCCGAAGGAAGGCTTGAAATTCCACCCAAGAGGGAAAAAGATCGAACCGAATCGAAAAACTGTATGCGAATACGCCCCCAACGAAACGCCCATGTCATTGACCCCGAACCATTCTCATTTGCTAACGGAGCTTACCGAAAAACTGCGCGGAGGAACTTCTTTGAAGGTTCCCGAGGCGCGTTCGGGTGCGGAGGCACTCGCGGCCCCATCGCCATCGATTGAGGAAAAAGAGGCTTTTCTGCTCGCGCTTGCGAGGAAAGGCGAAACCCCCCAAGAGGTTTTAGCGTTCGCCCAGGAATTTCGAGAAAGGGCTCTTGATCCTGGGTTGGACAAAATCGCGGCTGGTGCGATCGACATCGTCGGCACCGGGGGCGACCACAGTGGCACTTTCAATTTCTCCACTGCGACCGGTCTACTTTTGGCTGCGATGGGCGTCCCGGTAATGAAACATGGAAACCGTTCGATCACCTCTAAGAGCGGCAGTGCCGACCTTTTGGCAGCCCTCGGTATTCCCATGGGAAACGACCCGGACTTTCTGCGCAAAAGCATTGAGGAATTTAACTTTTGCTTTTTCTTCGCCCCCTCGTTCCACCCGGCCTTCAAGGAGATCATGCCAGTGCGGAAGCGACTGGCAGAGACGGGGACCCGAACGATTTTCAACCTACTCGGTCCGCTTATCAATCCGGGAAAACCGGCGCATCAGCTCATGGGAGTTTTCTCCCAAGAGTGGGTCTCTCCTGTTTCCAGTGCCCTGGATGCGTTGGGTCTAAAAGCTGCGATGGTCGTGCATTGCCAGATCTCTGAAACCGTGGGCGTGGATGAATTGACGGTGGCCGGGGCAAACCGCATCGAAGGAGCCGGTCAACTCAAAGGAGAGAGCTTCGCCTCGCTTCCGGCAGAGTTCGGCCTGCCCGAAGGCTACCTGTCCGACATCCTTGGAAGTGAATCCGGGCAAAACCTCGGGATTCTTCGAACCCTCGCCAATGGCACCACCAGCGGTCCGATGCTAGACACGCTCTGCCTGAATGCGGGCGCGGCCCTTTACCTCTGTGGCCGAACCTCCTCAATTCAGGAGGGCATCTCGGTCGCGAAGGCGGCGATCCACGACAAGGCTCTCTTGAAATGGCTTATACGCTTTGAAGACTTCAACCGAAAAAACTCATGAGCACGCGTTATTTTGGCACAGACGGCATTCGGGGACCAGCCGACGGCCCTCTTTTTCAACCGCAGTTCCTAATCCCGTTTACGGATGGCCTTATTCGCTATCTGCGATCGTCCAGAGGGGCCAAAGCGCCCAGGATCGTTGTTGGACGTGATACACGGAAAAGTGGCACCCAAATTGTTGATACACTGATTGAAGGCCTGGGCCGTGTGCCTGGGAAATTCATCGACCTAGGCATCGTGCCAACCCCTGCGGTTGCCCACTCTGTCCGCGCATGGGAAGCAGATCTGGGGATCGCCATCACCGCTTCCCACAATCCGGCTTCCGATAATGGCATCAAACTTTTCTCTGCCGAAGGGACGAAATTGTCCGAGACCCAGGAGGAGAAAATCGAGGCCATGATGATTGTCCCGACCGAGATTCCCATGCAACGAAGTCCTGATTTTTCGGCCAAAGTAAAGGATGGACTCCCCTCGTACCTGCAATCATCCGAGATTCTTTCCGTACACCTGGATCTCCAGGGGGTAACGATCGTTTGCGACACAGCAAACGGGGCTACCTGCGATTCCACCCCAAAGGTCCTGGTATCCCGGGGTGCAAATGTGATCCCAATCGGAAATTCCCCAGACGGCACGAACATCAATCTCGGCTGCGGAAGTGAGAACACTGGCATCATGGCGGAAAAAGTCCGCGAATCCGGGGCCGCTCTCGGGATTGCTCACGACGGCGATGGAGACCGGGTCATCTTCGCGGACGAGAACGGGACCATCGTACCGGGGGATCAAATCCTGGGAATCTTCGCCTTGCACGGGATGAGGAAGGGTTCACTGGCGGAAGAGACCCTGGTCACCACGATCCAGAGCAACCGGGGTCTGGATCTTGCCGTTTGCCAAGCGGGTGCGCGGGTCGTTCGCACCGATGTCGGGGACCGCAACGTCGCCTCGCAAATGCGCGCAATCGGAGCTTCCCTGGGCGGGGAATCATCCGGCCACATCATTTTGAATAATTACTCTACAACCGGAGACGGCCTTCTCGCTGCACTTTATCTACTCCGCATTCTGAAAGAAAGCGGGCGCACGCTTGGCGAACTGCGCGCGGACATACCTCTTCTTCCTCAAGTGACCGGTAACCTGCTGGTCAAAGAGAAGCTGCCATTGCGCGGATGCGAGCACCTCCGGTCCGAACAAAATGCAATCGAGGCGGAGATCGGTGAGAAAGGCCGGGTCATGACCCGCTATTCCGGCACCGAACCAAAACTCCGATTTCTCGTGGAAGCATCCACTCTTGAAGAGTGCGAATCCCACCTGGCCCGGTTGATGGCGGCGGCTCGGAAGGATTTGCGGGAATCCTGAAAATCCGCTGTCCCGTAAGTGCCAACTCGCTGCCTAGGGCCTCCGATCGATTCTCGACCTGAAATTTCGAATCGCAGGCGGTCCGCTCAGAACCGATACGTTCCCGCTAGTCGAAATCCCAGCGAGGAATCGACATCGAACTCGGCGAACTTTTTTTCGTTTTTGTAATACTCGAATTCGCGCTCGAAGCGGCTTTCAAGAAAGACCCCGATTTGAAACTTCGGCCCGAAACTCTTGTTCAATCCGATCTGTGCCTGGAAATATTCTTGTGAGACCACGCCCTGCTCCTCGTCAAAGCCCTCCAGATCGGTGACGGCAAAGACAAACGTCTCGTACATCACGGAAGAGAGTAACTCCCATTCCTTCCGCTCTCCCATTTTATAGCTCACACGCACCCCGTTCAGCGTCATGATCGTGAGCCGATCTGTCGGCATCCACCGAATGGCCGCAATCGGAATCACACGGGTCCCCAACTGTGCCTCCCAAGTGCCGAGCACCCCGACCGATACGTTTAGTTGCGGGTTGATCAAGTAGCCGATCCCCGCCGAAAAGGGAACGTTCCATCCATTGCTCAGCGGAGTGCCTTTTGCCGCCTGCAGACTCAACCGGGAAGTGGCAAATCCACTCCAGCGATCACCGAAAGGCCTTTGCAAGGTGCCACCAATACGAAGGGCATTGACCTCGGTCAAGCTCTCCTCCAGGCGATCCGACTGCTCCACATTGTATTCCTTCCGGGTGTAGGAAGTTGTGAGCTGGGTGAAATCATTGAATGCAGCCACGCGTGTCCACCCCAGCTCAATCCCAGCTGCCTTCTCCGACACCTCGGCACTCCCTCCCCGAATATCCGCCTTCGAAAAATAGAGAGCATCCACGGTAATCGAGTAAAATGACCGAACTCCCGGCGGCCCTCCCCTGCTAACCAGCCCGGCTCGCTCCACCACTTGTGCCTCCTCCGCAAGCCCTTCCTCCAGATTGTCCCCGTCACTTCCAAGCTCCCCCGCACCGAATAGCTGCCCCCCGGCTAACCCCAAGAAACACGACCAAATGAAACAAGTCCTCACTTTCACAATCCGCTTCCTATCGAAGCTGTGACCTCCGGTCAATCGCCGACAGCGCTTTCCCTTCCGAAAGGGAATGCATTTCGCCGAGAGGCGCACGACCATACCTGCCTAATAGCCCTTGATCTGAAAGAGACTGGTTACGCTGGAATTTCCGTGAATCCGCTTAATCGCCTCTGCGAGGAGGGGTGAAACGGTCAAGACGGTTATCGGGAGGTCACGCGGATCGACTTTCACAGTATCGGTTGTGATCAATTTATCGATATGGCCCTGGCGCAGTCGTTCGTAGCCGATCTCGTTTATCGTCCCATGGCTAACAGCCGCCATCACTCGGCGAGCACCGGACTCCTTCAGCAGTTTCGCGGCAGCGGTCAGGGTCCCGGCGGTCTCGGTCATGTCATCGACGATCAACACATCGCAGCCCTTGACTTCCCCGACGATGTTGAAAGCCTCCACGGTCTCGGCGTTCATTCGCCGTTTCGCGCAGAACCCCAGCGGGCAACCCAAGAGATCCGCGTAGGCGGCCGCCATTTTCATCCCTCCCACATCCGGGGAGAAGACAGTGAGACTTTCCGTATCCATCATACGAAGGTGATCATATACGACGGGAGAAGCGTAAAGATGATCGACTGGTATATCGAAGAAACCCTGAATCTGCTGAGCGTGGAGGTCCATCGTCAAGACCCGGTTTGCCCCCGAGGCAACAAGCAGGTTTGCAACCAGTTTCGAGGTGATTGGCACCCGCGGCTGATCTTTGCGGTCTTGGCGCGCGTATCCATAAAACGGAATGACCGCAGTGATTCGCTTCGCTGAGGCCCGCCGCGCAGCATCGATCATGATCAGCAACTCCATGATGTGATGATTGGCCGGCGCCGAAGTGCTTTGAACAATGTAAACGTCATCCCCGCGGATGTTCTCATTGAACTTCACGAAGGTCTCACCATCGGGAAAGCTGGTAACCGTAACCTCGCCGGCGGTGATGCACAGGTAGTCGCAGATTTTTCTCACCAGTTCCGGATTTGAGCTTCCCGAAAAGACTTTCAATTGCGCTTCTTTCATAATGGATGATGTTTTCGGACGCTCTCTTCCAAAGATCGGAAGCGAGCAAAGAAATCGGGCAATCGCCTCTGCAAGGCTATGATTCGCTGGAAAAGGCGCAAATCCACTGCTGGAGCTCCTTGCACCTCGCTTCCCGGAGGGATGGACTTTGAAATGCCGCTTTGGGCTCCAATTCGCGATCCTCTCCCAATTGTGATGTGCCCCACGATGCCAGTCTGGCCTCCGATTACGACATAGTCTTCAATCGTAGTGCTACCGCTAATTCCGACTTGGGCGACAATCAGGCATCCCTTTCCGATGCGAACATTGTGACCAATCTGCACAAGGTTATCAATCTTGGTCCCGCTGCCAATCCTGGTTTCGCTAAACCGGGCTCTATCGATGGTGGTGTTCGCACCGATCTCGACATCGTCCCCAATGACCACTTTGCCGATCTGGGGAACTTTTTCGTGGACCCCTTTCACAGTCTCATAGCCAAATCCATCGGCGCCGATGACGATGCCGGGATTTAGTAGAACCCCCTTCCCTATTTCACAGAAATCACCAATCGTCACTTGGGTCATGATTCGGCTTCCCTCGCCCACAGTTGCATGGGCTCCCAGACTGACATGAGAGGACAGGACAGCACCCGCCCCTACACGAGCCCCCGAAGAGATCAAGCAGTAAGGCCCGACCGAGGCAGTCTCGTCGATGAAAGCCTCTCGATCAATGACTGCGGTGGGATGGATTCCCACCGGGGGCTGCGGCCAGAATCGCCGCTCCAACACCCGGCAGAACTGCCCTAATGTAAAGGAGGGGTTTTCCACCCGAACATAAAGCTGATCCCTAGCCGGATGCCCCTCAAAATTCCGGGGAAGCAGGATCACGGAGGCATGGGTGCCCCGCACCTCCTGAGTATAGCGGGAGTTCCCCAGGAAGGAGAGGTCCCCCGCAGCCGCTTCTTTTAAGGTCGAGATCCCCGTGATTTCCCCTGTCCAATTCCCCTCAGCCTGATATTCGCCCAGACACTCCAGAAACTCAGTCAGTGGAAACGAAAACCTCATTGAGGGGAATCAGGGGAACAACTGGCCGGAAACTTACTCGGATTCCTGTAACTGGGCCAGGACTTCGTCGGATATCTCCAGCGCATCGCTGAAGTAAAGGACGATCTGGTTCTGGTTGCTCAGAACGAGGCCGATCTCCTTCTCTTCGGCAACCGTCGCCGTGGCACCGCGAACATCGTCGAGCACCATGGAGAGCATGTTCTGCTCGCGCTGGGCAATGGTCCGCTGCGCCTCGGCCCGGAGACGCTGGAATTCGACAGCCTGGCGTTCCAGCTCCATTTGCAACTGCCGCGCTTCGTTGCGGGCCTCCATCTGCGCCTGCTCGCTGCTGGTCGGGTTGTTAATGCGATCGTTCACCGCTTCGATTTCCTGCCGCAGGGCGTTGATCGAATCGACCATCGGGCGCAACTCGGCGTCCGCGCGTTCCTGTTGAGCCGCCAGCTCCTCTTGGGCTTTGCTGAACTGGTCGTACTGCTGAAGCACCAGGTCCAGGTCAACGATCCCAACTTTGGGAGCGTCCTGAGCACTGAGTGAAAAAGATCCGGCCAAAAAGGCGGCGGCGAGAAGGATGTGTTTTTTGGTCATTTTGATTTCAGGTTGGTGGTTTGTGGTTCGAAATTCGGCTACTGCAGCCGGAGAGAGACTTGTGAATAAGAGGTACGGTATCAGAAACGCGTCCCAAAAGAAAAATTAAACTGCATCCCGTCGTCATTGGTGGGGCTGGACGTGATCGGAAACCCAAAGTCAAGCCGAAGGGGTGCCCCAAGGATGAAGACCCGAAAGCCAAATCCCCAGTTATCGTTGTAGCCGGAAGTGCTGAAATCCCATTCATCCGAGTTAACGAAACCCCAGTCATAGAAGAGGACAACCTCGAGCGGGTCGGCGACTTGCACCATGTATTCAAAGGAAAGATATCCGAACGAGTTCCCCCCGATCGGTTCGCCCGTGTCGTCGACAGGACCCACATCGCGAAAGCCAAACCCGCGCAAGGTATTCGGCCCCCCGAGGAAGAAACGGTCGAAAAACGGAACGTTGCCATCCCCATAGGGGTTGATGGCTCCGATGCGTCCAAATACCGCGAATCCCTGGTTCAATTCCTCAAATGTGGGGACAAACTGCGATGCCCAGACCTGGTTCTTCCAGTATTCAACATCCCCCCCGAAGATTCCTCCCGCAAATTGAGTATTATACTCCACGCGATTTCCTCTGCGGGTCATAATCAACCGATCCCGGGTGTCGCGCGTCAGGGTCACCCCCACCTTGGAAACCAGCGTGGTTCCCTCCTCTTCCTTGATCTGGCTGGAAGCATCGTCCGAGACGTCGAAGATCTCCACATTTTCAAGAGTATAACTCAGCCGACCCTCCACCAGCTCGAAGAGACGCTTCCGCAGGTAAACCTCGAACCCCGTCCGCAGTTCGTTATACTCCGTACTGTTGAAATCCGTTTCACGGCGAAAGATGTCAAAACCAAATGCCAGCTGCTGCTCAAACAACCAGGGTTCTTCAAAGGCGATGACGATCTCATTGCTCTGGGAACCAATTTGAAACCGGATCCGAAATTTTTGCCCGTCTCCCTGGAAAAACGAACGCCAGTTGAAGAGGTCAAAATTTCCCTGACTCACTTCGGCAAAGAAAACGGCCCTTTCCAGAGAGCTGAAACCAGCACCAAAGGTCAAGTTGCCCGTGCGACCCTCCTGGACCGTGATGCTCAGGTCCTTTTTCCCTGGGACGTTCGTCGACTCGGGCCGTAAATTCACCGAATCAAAGTAACGAGTGTTCTCCAGACGAAGCTGGCTGTTGCGCATCCGCCTGAGGTCAAACGTCTCCCCTGGCGAAAGCGCCAACTCCCGGATGATCACAATACTCTTCGTCTTGGTGTTGCCCTGCAGGTTGATCGACTCCACATCAAACTTTTGACTCTCCGAAATCCGATAGGTCAGATCAATCGCGCCCGTCTCCAGATTGGGTGTCCGCATGGCACGGACAAAAGTCTCGAGGTATCCATCCGAACCATAAAAAAGCCGGATCTCTTCGGTCGCCTTTGCGACCTTGGAGGGGGAAAATACATCCCCCTGCTCCAGCTCCGTCTGCTCGAGAATCTGCTCATCGCTAAACAACGTGTTTCCGGTGACCGAGACCGCGCCCACCGAGTACTGCTTGCCGAGTTCCACATCAAACGTGATGTCGATCACGTCCTCCTCCGGGGACTCAATCCGAATCGCCGACTCCGGAATCTTTACATCCAGATAGCCCTGATCCCGAATGTAGGCCAGCAGGGTCTGGCGATCTTCAACCAGCAGATCCGGATCAAAACGCCCCTTGCCCGAGAGCCAGGAAGTAAAGAAACTCCACTCTTTGAGCTGCATCACACCTCGCAATTTCTTCGCGGAGAGATCACCAGCCCCCCTGAACTCAATGTCCCCGACGCGGATCTTGTTACCCTCGTCAATGACGAAGGCGACGTCAACCAGGCCCGTGGCATCGTCCCGGACAAAGGTGTAATCAACGTCGACATTCGAAAAGCCCTTTTTCAGATAAAAGGCGTAAATTAGATCCTCGTCCGACTTCGCATTGAACTCGTCGAAGAAGTCCCCGGATTCGAGCGTGATCTCCTTCTTCAACCGCTTGTCGCTGTACTTTTCGTTTCCGCGAAATTCGATTTCCGAAACCCGGTATTTCGGCTTCACCCGGAATGTCACCACCACCTGATTGTCCCCAGTCTCGTCCACATCCGCCGCAATAAACTCGAAAAATCCCGTCCGATACAAAGAGCGGATCGAGCGGTCAACAGCCGCCTGATCGAAAAGAGCGCCCCGCTGGACTTGAATGTTGCCCCGGATGAGAGCCTCACTCACAGAGGGAAATCCGTCATACCGCACCCGTACCTCACGGACCGTAGTCGGCGTGGATGGATCCTGGGCCATAAGGCCGGAGCCGACACCAGAACCCATCAGGATCAGCAGCATCGGGAGGAATAAAGTGAAAAACGAACGCATGGAAAGGAGGCAGATTGACAAACCACCTTACGCAAATCAACTCAATCCCTGTTTCCAGGGCGATTTCTTTTCAGACCCCGAATGTACCCATCCGCAGCCCCGAAAACAGAGCCACCCCGCGCCGGCTGGCTCGCCGCGCTCATTTCCCCCAACCGCCTCCCGCATCCGAAAATGGTTTGGCAAAGACAGCAAGGCATGCAAACTGCTCTCCTGATTTATGGACTTCTCAAACTACGAAGTCGGAGATTTCTTTGATGAAATGTTCGATGCGGACCACAATGTCCGACCGCATTATCGAGCGATTTATGAGCGCCTGAAAGGACTGGCCCCCGACGAGATGCTCCAGAAACAAAAGGCCGTCGACCGCGCTTTTCTCCGGCAAGGGGTCACCTTCACCGTTTATAGCGACGAGCAAGGCACGGAGCGGATCTTCCCCTTCGACCTCTTTCCCCGCATCATTCCCGCCCATGAATGGGATATCCTCGAAACCGGCCTGACCCAGAGGATGCAGGCGCTGAACCTGTTCCTGAAGGACATCTATTCCGAACAGCGGATCATCAAGGAGGGCATCATTCCCCGCACGCACATTGAGTCCGCCGCCCACTTCCGCCCGGAGTTCATGAACGTGCCCGTGCCCAAGGATATTTATATCCACATCTGCGGCACAGACCTGATTCGCGACCGCCAGGGGAACTACCTGGTCCTGGAGGACAACGCCCGCTCCCCCTCCGGCGTCTCCTACCTCCTCGAGAACCGCGACGCGATGAAGAAGGTCTTCCCCCACTTTTTTCCCAACACCGGCACAAGATCCGTCGAGCGATACACCGAAGACCTCCTCGCCACCCTTCGATATATCGCTCCCGAGGGAGTCGACGATCCCACCGCCGTCCTCCTCACTCCAGGAGTCTATAACAGTGCCTACTTCGAACACAGCCTCCTCGCCCGCCGTATGGGGATCGAGATCGTCGAGGGCAGCGACCTCGTCGTCGAGAACAGCTACGTCTATATGCGCACCACCGAGGGGCTGAAACGGGTCGATGTGATCTATCGGCGTATTGATGACGACTTTCTCGATCCAAAGGTGTTTCGCCCCGATTCCCTGCTCGGAGTCGCCGGATTGGTCGATGCCTATCGCAAAGGCCACGTAAGCCTCGCCAACACAATCGGAACCGGCGTCGCCGACGATAAACTAATCTACAAATACGTGCCGGATATGATCCGCTTCTACCTCTCCGAGGATCCTGTGCTCGCCAGCGTGCAGACCTTCGTGGCGGACGATGATAAGGAGAGATCCTACATCCTCGAGAACCTGAAAGATCTGGTCGTCAAATCCACCAACGAGGCCGGAGGTTACGGGATGCTGATCGGACCCCACGCATCGGCTCAGGAAATCGACGAATTCCGACACCTCATCGCCGCCAATCCCCGCAACTTCATTGCCCAGCCCCCGATTTCTCTCTCTCGCCATCCCACGATCACTGAGGAGGGAATACAAGGTCGCCACATCGACCTCCGCCCGTACATCCTGTGCGGGAAGAAAATATCGATATTGCCCGGAGGGCTGACCCGCGTCGCCCTCCGCAAGGGTTCATTGGTCGTCAACTCCTCGCAAGGCGGCGGCAGTAAGGATACGTGGGTCCTATACGGAGACTCCTGAATATGCTATCACGAGTTGCAGAATCCCTCTACTGGATCGGGCGTAACATCGAGCGCGCCGATAACATCGCCCGGCTCCTCGACGTTAACCTCAACATCCTTACGGACTTCAAAGACTTGAACGACTCCCGCCTGGTCGAACACTGGGAGCCGATCATACGCAGCACCGGAGATTGGGAACTCTTCCAATCGCTGGGCTATGAATCGAGTTCCCGCTCCGCCACCGACTTTCTCACCTTCGACCGGGAGAATCCCAACTCGATCATCAACTGCCTCATCGCAGCCCGCCAAAACGCCCGGATCATCCGCGACCAGATCCCCAGCGAACTCTTCGAGGCCATCAACGACGCCTATCTTGAGCTGCGCAACTCCGGCTCGCAGGAGGTGTGGAGACAAGGTCCCTATCAATTCTATCAGAGAATCCAGACCTTTTCCCAACTCTTCCAGGGCATGGTCGCCTCAACCGTCGTACGCGGCCTGGGCTACTATTTTATGGAATCCGGAAAGTTTCTCGAGCGGGCCGATAAAACCAGCCGCATTCTGGACATCAAATACCACATCCTCCTCCCCAGCGTGCGCGATGTCGGCGGGGTCGTGGACACCGCCCAATGGACGGCCGTTCTCCGCTCGTGCAGTGCCTTTGAAGCTTATCACCGCAACTTCGTAACCAATGTCGACCCGACCCTGGTCACCGAATTCCTCCTCTTCTCGGCCAAATTTCCCCGCGCCGTCCGCTATTCCCTCGCCCTCCTGGGCGACAACCTCGGCAGAATCTCCGACAATAAGGCCGACCGCTTCGCCAACGAGGCCGACCGCGAGTGCGGAAAGCTTTACAGTGACCTGACCTATCTCTCCGTCGAGGATGTTTTCGAGCAAGGCCTGCACGAATATCTGGACTACCTGCAAGTCCGGCTGAACAAAGTCGGCAAGGCCATCCACGAAACCTATTTTGGTACCGGGGAGGCTTAAACACGCCAACAAACGCCGCCCCCGAACTCAGGCTTTCCTCCCCTGCCGCAGCTCGAAAATCGCGTATCCAGCCAGCAAATTCGGAAAAAAACGGCAGGAAGTCTTCCAATCTCCCCGCAAATACTCGAAGCGATTGATCTCAATGCCACTGCGTTGGACAAAGCCGTGAAGCTCTCCGACCGAGAGGTGATTCGAAAGGGGAGAGTCCTCCCACAGCAAAGGGTACACATCATTGCGAATCGCCCTGCCCCGGAGCATGAAACAAAGCCGATTGCGCCAGTATCCCCGGTTGACCGCCCCCACCAGCACAGAGTGCCCGAGCGAGAGTGCCCGGAGAATCACCTCCCCCGGTTCGTGGATCAATTCAAGCGTCCGCGTCAGGACGACATAGTCAAAGGAATCCCCGTTGAAACGCTTCATGGCTGCCAAAACATCCTCCTGAAAGGCGTTCACCCCACGCTTGACGCACGACGCGATCTTCTCCGGATTCGAGTCAACACCCACTCCGTACACCCTCTTGCGATCCATCAGCTCGCGAAGCAGTATCCCCCGGCCACAACCCAGGTCAAGCACCCGGCTGCCCTCCTCGATCCACTCCGCCATGATTTCAAAGTCGATCTGCCGCCGCTTGTTCGTCCGCCGCAGAAACGGACTCTTGGGATAATTCTCGGTCATCGCTCAATCAGAAAATTGCGGACAAAACGGCTCAATTCCGGCGAATCGATCAAAAAGGAATCGTGCCCGAATTTCATGTCAATCTCCGCATAGGAGGCATTTTTTCCCGCGCGCAGCAAAGCCGCCGCAATCCGTCGGTTCTGCTCCGGAGGAAAAAGCCAATCCGAAGTAAACCCGACAACAAGGGTTCGGGCCGTGACGTTCTCAAATGCATCCTCCAACACGCCCGAATCCCCATACAAATCAAACCGATCCAATGCCTTCGTAAAATAGATGTACGTGATCGGATCAAATCGACCCGCAAAAGCTTCCCCCTGATACCGCAAATAGCTCTCCACCTCAAACTCGATCTCCTCAATGGTCTGCTCAGGGTTTAAAAGCCGCCGGGCACGGCCAAACTTCTGCTCCAGCCCTTCGTCCGAGACATAGGTTATGTGCGCCATCATCCTTGCCACTGCCAGACCCACATCCGGCCCCTCCCCGACCGGAAAGTTACCGTCCCGCCAGTTCGGATCCTGCAAAATTGCCGTCCGACCCACCGCGTTGAACGCAATCGCTTGGTCATTCTGCCTCGGTGTTGTCGCCAGGGCGATAATCGAGTCAACCCGATCCGGAAAATCGATCGCCCATTGCAGTGCCTGCATTCCTCCCATGCTCCCCCCAACCACGCAAGCCAATCGCTCCACCCCCAAGTGATCGATCAGCCGAGCCTGCGCCGCGACCATATCCCGAATCGTCGGCAGCGGAAACGAAAGCCGATACGGAAGCCCCGTCCGGGGATTGAGACTCGTCGGTCCCGTCGACCCCTGACAGCCCCCGAGGCAGTTGCTGCAAACAACAAAAAAGCGATTCGTATCAATTGGCTTCCCCGGCCCGACCATTTGATTCCACCACCCGAGCTTGCGGTCATGCAGGGAATACGCGCCCGCACAGTGGTGGTCCCCGCTCAGGGCATGGCATACCAGAATCACGTTCCTCCCATCCTTGTCCAACTTCCCGTACGTTTCATACCGCAGTTGGAAAGACGGGATCGTTTCACCCGATTCAAAGCGAAACTCCTCCTCACTCCGAAAGTCCTCATGGCGCACAATACCCACCTCTCCCTCTAGAGCAGACTCCGAAAGCATGGTCGTGGCGTCATTCATCATCCGCGAAAAATGCGCCCACCAGGGCACAGTTTCAACTTCGTTTTCACCCGAACGATGGCCTCACTCTTGATTCGGACGGGCGACAACCCCCGGGAACGGTTCATCAGCAAACGGCTTTGACCCGTTCCCCCCTTCGATCAAATGCCGATCACAAACCCGAAAAAGCTCCGCCTCATCCCCCACCCGGCGGATATCATAAAGAAATTTTCCGTCCGGGTCCACTCCCTCCCCAATGAAA
The DNA here is from genome assembly GCA_964633135.1 of uncultured Puniceicoccaceae bacterium. GTDB lineage: Bacteria > Verrucomicrobiota > Verrucomicrobiia > Opitutales > Puniceicoccaceae > Puniceicoccus. Next base: position 17,120 of record CAZWFJ010000073.1, read on the forward strand.
ATCAAATAGCGCTTCAAATGCGCAATCCGGTAGCGCCCACCAACCAGGGGATCGAATTTCGCCCGATTCAATCGGTCAATATAGTCGCGGACATCGCAAAGCGTCGGACAAAATACATCCCGCCCCATCGATTTTTCGCGGATCTGCCGGAAGATCCACGGGTTTCGAATCGCTGCCCGTCCAATCATCGCCCCTCTGCAGCCAGTATCCCGCACAACACGCAATGCCACCTCGGCGGAGGTCAGATTCCCGTTCGCAAACACCGGACAATCGAGGCGGGCCACCGCCCTCTTCATACTCCCGTAATCAACATCACCCCTATACATCTGCTTCACCGTACGCCCGTGAATGGTCAGAAAATCGACCCGATGCCTCGCCACCGACTCCAAACAGGCCTCAAAAGGAACATCATCGTCAAATCCTAATCGACACTTCACCGAAAAACTGCCCCGAATCCTCTCGCGCATCGCTGCCAGGATCTCATCAACAAGCACCTCGTCCCGCAGCAGCCCCCCGCCCGCATTGCGTTTGTAGATCTTCGGGGCCGGACAGCCAAGATTCAAATCTATCCCTGCGACCGGAAACGATTCCAGATCCGCCGCCGCCTTTGCAAGCGATGCAGGATCGTTCCCCAGCACCTGCGCGAAAATCGGACGCCCCGTTTCGTTCTCACGAATAGCCCGAAGAGTCTGTCCGTCCAATGAAGTGGTCGAATGGATCGAAAAATATTCTGTAAAAAAATAATCGGGTGCCCCAATTTCGGCTATCACATGCAGAAATGCATGATCCGTCACGTTCTGCATCGGCGCTAGCGCCGTACGGACGGCCCCATATTCAATCGGTTCGGGCAAGAGATCGCTCATTGTGCAAACCGACAAGACTACAAGTCCGTCCTCTTCCGCAAGCAAGCCTTCGGCCGACGAACCGGGGTCCCCGAATAAAACCCGTACACCCCGCTCACATCCACCGGACATCGTCTTCGTGTGGCCACTTCCCGGAAGATTTCAATCTCCTCCATAACCCGCTGAACAAACCCCTCCGATCCCAGAATCTTCCCATTGGCAAAGTGCCGGATCGTTTGCAGCAACGAAGCCGACCGGGGTTCAGCCACTGCCCGATCCTCCACCTCTTCCATTCCTTCTGATTCGGACTCACCGACCTCCCCCGCCGCACCGGCGATCCGCCCCTTCCCGAACAAAACGGCCCGGTAATCCAGCAGGCTCAGCCCACGGTCCATGGTCAAAGAACCAATCCCCTCCCGCTCAAAGCGCCCCCCGGCGCAAGCCCTCCCGTAGCCACAAAACGGATAATCCTTCGGGTCTGCCACGATCCCTGCCCGCACCGGATTCAGGTCAATATAGGCCGCCACCGTTTTCAGCGAATACGCATCCCCCTCCACCAAAACACTTTTAAACCGATCGCTCCAAAGGGGTCCATACCGGCCATGCTGATTATTGAACCAGATCGAAT
>CAZWFJ010000074.1:0-18288 GCA_964633135.1 uncultured Puniceicoccaceae bacterium
CCAGGCGAAAACTCAAGAGGCTTTATCCAACATTAGATATGTGACATAACACTAGTGCGACCAGTTGCGTCGGCAGGCCCTTGGCTGCCACGGTGACCTTAGTGCGCACACACCAAATCTCGACAAACTGGCGGCTCAAGGGGTGCGCTGCACCCACGCGGTGAGCAGTTTCCCGGTTTGTGTGCCTTGTCGATTTAGCCTGATGACCGGGCAGACGGCTTCCAGCCGGTTGGTTCCGGCAATCAATTGGCGGATAAGTCCTGCGGAGCGAACAATTGCAGATGTTTTCAACGGTGCCGATTATCACACGCTGCATGTTGGCAAATGGCATCTCTATGGCCTGCATGAGGGCTTCGTCCCGCGTGAACACCAAGGGGGCTGGCAAACCTGGCGATCCCGGGAAGGCATGGGATCCAACCGGCAAAACATCTTTTACGATCCAGTGTTATGGGACGAGAACGAGCGTCCGGTGGAACACCAAGGCTACTGCACGGATGTATTAGCCGACTACTTTACCGATCTTTTTTGTGAACGAGCGAAAAATGGGCCGGTGTTGGGCTTCATGAGCGAGATGGCACCGCATCCGCCCCTGTGTCCTCCGGAGGAAACCCTCGCGAGCTGGGAGGAGCGGGAAATTGACTTGCCACCAAACGTGCCGGATCGATTGACCCAAGATGCAACGATTAACAACAGTGACCTCTGGTGCCGCATTCTTGGTGACGACCTGGACTGCCGCAACCACGCCGTTTATGAGCGCCGGCGCTACTATGCGATGATCGAGCATATCGACTCCGCCCTGGGGCGCATGCGCGAGCGGCTTGAAAAAGAGGGGCTTGCGAACAAGACTATCATTATCTTTACCTCTGACCACGGCGAGATGGGCGGCAGCCACGGCTGGTTGAGGAAAGGCACCCCCTTTGAGGAAAGTGTTGGCGTGCCGTTCCTGTTTTTTGATCCACGTAACCCCGGAAAGCGTGTCTGCAACACAGCCATACAAACCGAAGATATCTTCCCCTCTCTCTGCGGCCTGGCGGGCATTCATCCCGGCCAGGATTTACCCGGAGCAGACTGCTCCAATCTCCTGCAGGGACAAAGCGAGGGGCTGGATCGTGAGGGCGTTGTTCTGGAGTTTGTAGGCGAAACGCGCCCCTGACCCCGTGCAGTGAGAAGTTCGCTGCCGTATCGCCGTCCTTGGAGATCGGTGAGGGTCACTCGGCTCTTCCCGGAAGAAGAGCGGGGCGAAATATCCTGGAGAATAAAACGATCAGGAATGCTCTCCTAAATTATGGGTGTCCCGAAATTTCTCTCAAAATTTTGGGTCAGTCTCCGCCGATCTTATGGGGTTGGCGATTTGTCGCCGACAAAAGTGCTGATGGAGTAGGGGGGGAGGGCCAGGGGGACTTGGTTGTCGGTTGGCGCGATGGTTTCGACCTTTTCAAGGTTCTCGGTTTCGGAAGTGCGCCAGACCTCCATCGTGGAGATAGAACCCTCCCCCGCGTGAATCGTCAAATCGATGGTTTCGGCTTTCGCCGTGTCATTCACGGCGACGACGACCAGTCTTTTACCCGCGGCATCCGTGAAGGCGGATACGCCCAGGGTTACCGTTTTATCGACGGGTCGGGTGACGCCTTCACCGAGTTGCGGGAAAGGATTTGTATTGGCAATGCGCCGATAGCCGGGACGGATGAATTTGGAAAACTGACCAAAGACATAGCCCTGCTTCATCATGCGGAAATGGGTATTGTCGTCGGTCATGTCGACCAGGCTTTGGATATCCTTGCCCTCGGGGGACATCATCCACCACCAATTGTATAAATTGACATCGTTATTGATGAAAAAATTTTGCATGATTCGGGCGATCAACAGACCGTAACCAATGGTGTCGTTCGACTCGCCCTCAAGGCCCTTGTGGTAGAATTCCGTCTGCCAAACGCGTTTGCCCAAGTCGCGGGCTTTGTCGAAACTGCGCGTCGTGTAGTTATTCCCGTAATTGTGGGCGGCGGCAACGGTGATGTGCGGCTCGATGGCGGGATCACGCAGAATGGCGTTGAGTTGGTGGTCGCGCCAGGGGGTTTCCTCATTGACCATCAGATCGATGCCCCACTCTTCGCTCGGATCCTCCGGGAGGAGGCCCTTGTCAATAAATGTCGGAATCAAGTGGTTTTTTAGGTAGTCGATAATTTGCTCGGTTGTCCACTCGCACGACTCCCATCTCTTCACCCCCGGTTCATTTTGGAACGAGAACCCGTCGACTTCGACGCCGAATTCCTTTTTCAGACCGAGGATGTACTCGGCCTGGAAAAGAGCGTACTCGTCATAGTATTCGGGCAACAGGCTTCCGCCTCCCTTTCGGGAGTTGTTGTCCTTCATCCAGCCCGGGGGCGTCCATTGGCTCAACATCAAATAAGGGTCGTAGGCGTCTTGAATTTCGCGGGCGAATATCCCGTCTTCCGGTTCCTTTTCCCAGTCAATAAAGGGGGAGGTCCGGTTGTTGCCCTCGTATTCGGGATCCACGCGCATTCGGTGCAGCGTCAGCCCAAGCCCGGTGTCGGGGTCAAACAGGGCCTCGATAAACGCCGCGCGGGTTTCCAGATCCAATGAATTCACATAGTCATCCGCATACCATGCGCTGGAGACGCCAAAGCCGTCGATCTCGCGCACAGGCCGATCCATATCCACCGTCGTCGCATACTGTCCGCCGGCGGCACCGAGTCCCAAAGAAACCAACAAGGTGAAAAGCATAGCATATTTGTTCATGGGCCGATCCTTAGTCGTGCGAGAAAAGAAAGCAATGGAAAAGCCCGCGCATCCCGAGGGTGCATGACCAAAATAGTCCGATTTGGCATAAAGAAGAAACACGGAAGCAATCTTTCGACACGCCAAAGGCGTTACAGCAGGCAGCCCGGGGTCGCGCCGCTTGCCGCCCCTACCCCGGTCCCGGGTATCGCAAATGCAATCAGACCCCGGTTTGAGGCCCCGAAATGCGGGATGTCATTGCAGATTCAAATGCTGTTTCGGAAGGCCGATGGCCGTCAGTGAAGTCGTGACTGCAATTGTGACATGGTGGGAACCGGAGTCCGCGTGCCCCAGCGGCTTGGCTCCGGACCCATGACAAACGTGAGGTTCTCCGCATCCAAAACCTCGTGGTAGTGCAGCCAGGCTCGGCTCAACGGAACCCCGTCTAATGTGGCGGACTGCACGTAAATGTTTTCCGGAGACACGTTCACCCCTTCGATGGTGAAATCTCCGGAGTTCTCCGAATGAAACACGACTTTGTCCACCGCCGGACCGTGCAGCATGTAGATCCCCTGACCGGCGAGGGGGAAAATTCCCGCGAGCGTGTACATCCACCGGGAGGAGTTGGACCCGCTGTCATCGTTTCCAATGTACTTGTATGGATCGACGGATACTCTCGGAATGATGTGGTTCCGGTTGTGGAACGAGGTTCTGTCGGGACGCAGGAAACCGGTGAAGCACAAGGGGATTTTGTGAACGGGCTGGTTCCCCAACCCATAGGGAACGAGGAAAAGATCGTGTTCCCATCCATATTCCAACCGTTCCACGGCCCTCTCGCTTCCGCCCATTAATTCAGCCAATTTGGTGAAATCATGGGGCATCCCGAAAGACGCGGCCCAGCTGTTGGTTTCATACCACTGCCATTTCTCGGGATCTTCGTCACCCAGGAATCCCTTGAAACCGCGGGACTCCAAATTCTCGTTCCATTTCTTGTCCCATTCGTTTTCGGACTTTTCGAAAAGAGATTTCGCCTCTGCGGCCTTCCCCAGTTCGGTCGCCATCAATCCTTTGCAATAATACGCGAAGCTCTTTTCAGCTGGATTTCCGGCAGGTCTCCCGTCCATCGCGTCGTAGGCGGCATTCCAGTCGATGCCCGGTATCCGGTTCAAATAGGCGTCCGTGAGTATATTCCAGGAGTTCGCGCCTCCCTGGTTTTTTCCCTTCCGGCCCCCGATAAAGGCATCGGGGATTTCCCCGATCTGTTCATGCACATCGAGCATGCTTAACACGATATCCCGGTAGCGGCTTTCCATGGTCAGACCCATTAAGGGAAACAGAGTGTGCCACGTGTCCCACAGCGTATAATGGTCGTCATAGTAGGGTGCCTCCGACTCCCATGCCGGATTGTCCCCAGTCCGGTCCCGGGGCATCACCATGGTCATACGGAAACACGAGTAGAATGTGTTTCGGTAGTTCGGATTGGAGGTCTCAATGTCGATGCGGGACAATTCCCGATTCCATTCATCCCTGGTCTCTTCTTTCACCCTTTCAAAGTCCCACCCCGGTATTTCCGCCTGCAAATACTCCTTGGCTCGTTCCGAACTCTTCATGGACACCGCCATTTTTATGTAGAGGGTATCCGGTTTTTCGGTGGTGAAACGGAAAAAACCTCCGGTAGAAATCTCGCCCCGTTGTTCTTTTTTCCGCCGGTCGAAAGACTTGGCGCCGGGTCCCGTCGTAACAGAGTCGTTCTCCCAGAGGCCGAACGCATCGGCTTCTCCCTTGATTTCGGCATACACATGGGCGGTTAATTCCGGATTGGACCATCCTCCCCTCCATGTTCCCCACCCCTGTAGGGTGTTGGAGGTGATGGAAAAAGCCCCTTGCCTGTACATCCGGCCCGTCTGCCCGGGTCTCTCCGCATGAGTGGAATAGGCCATGTTGATCGGTAGAACCACATTGCTGTTGGCGGGAACTTCGATCCGGTAAATGACGCTATGACGGGTGGGTGCCAGTTCCACCCGTATGTTATGTTTCAACAAATCGACCCCGTAGAAATACGGCCTGGCGACTTCATTGGCTTTCTCGGATTTCGCTTTGGCCGGAACTCCCGTATTCAATTCCGGTTGGGGGGCGAGAAAGAAGAACCCGTAGTTTCCCCTGCCACCCGTACCGCTCACATGCATCTGGGAAAACCCGAGAATTGGCTTGTCGGGGTGGTAGGCATCCGTCGCGCCGTTTTCGGTGTTTGGCGAGGGGTGAATCGAACCCCATGGCGCGTGCGGACCCACTACCGAATTCCCTCCGGAGGAACCGATTGTGCCGTCCTTTTTCACCGCTTTCACCCCGAGAAACATATCCACATATTGCGTGAAATCTCCGGGGAATACGGGACTCGTGCCGAGGAGCAAGATTACTGCGAGATAGGTTTTGATGGTCAAATGGTAGGTGCGTAACCTACAACATCAACCGAGGCAAGGGCAAGATTACTGCGAGGTAGGTTTTCATGTTCATGAAATTTGTTATGCACCCGAGAGATGAGATCGGTCAACCCCGCTCTTGCCAAGTGGCGGATGCTGCTTTAATCGGTCGGGTTTTTCTATGCCAGAAACCGCCAAAGAACATCTGCCGAAAATACTCATTGTTGATGACGACAAGGAGGTGCGCTACTCCCTGAAGCGGGTCTTGGGGAAGTTGGGCGTGGACATTCTTGAGGCGGGTAGTGGAGAGGAGGGTCTGAAGATGTCGGAGAAGGAGAGGCCGGAGGTGATTCTTCTGGACAATCGGATGGGGGGCATCAGTGGCATGGAGACGTTGCAGAACCTCCGGGCACTGGGGGGCGGATCGGTGGTGATCATGATGACGGCGCACGGCACTACGCAGACGGCGATTGAGGCGATGAAGTACGGGGCTTTCGACTATTTGATGAAGCCGTTTGAGCCGGAGAAGATTCTGAATCTGGTCAAGCGAGGTCTTCGGGCGCACGCGGACCGGAGTTCGTCGGGCAGCTATGAACCGAAGCTCAAGGTGGAGGATTACGCGGAGGGGATCGTTGGGAGTTCGGAGGGGATGCAGCTTGTCCTGAAGCAGGTGGGGCAGGTAACTGCCAGCGATGCGACCGTGATGATCACTGGTGAGAGCGGCACGGGAAAAGAGTTGGTGGCCCGCTGCATTCACGACCACAGCCTGCGGGCGAAGAAGATCTTCATTGCCGTCAACTGTGCGGCGATCCCGGACAATTTGATCGAGAGTGAGCTTTTCGGGCATGAGAAGGGATCGTTTACCGGTGCGACTGCGCAACGCCAGGGGAAGTTTGAGCTTTGTGACGGCGGGACCCTGTTTTTGGATGAGATCGGTGACATGGCGCTGCCGACCCAGACCAAGATCCTTCGGGCGATTCAGGAAGGAGAGATTCAGCGGGTGGGAGGATCTGGACCGATCAAGGTCAACGTCCGGGTGATTGCGGCTACAAACCGTGACATTGAGGAGATGGTCAAAACCCAGGATTTCCGGGAGGATCTTTACTACCGGCTGAATGTTTTCCGGATCCGAATTCCTCCGCTTCGTGAGCGTCGCGAGGATATCCCCGAGATCATTGATTACCATCTGCAGCGGTTGGCGAAGCAGAAGAAGATCCGCCCGCGCACGATATCGGCGGAGGCACTGGAGGTCATGACCAGGCATCCCTGGCACGGGAATGTGCGTGAGCTGGAGAATGTCATTTATCGCAGTGCGGTGGTTGCGCAGGGGCCAACCATTTTGGTTACGGACTTGCCGGGCGATTTGGAGGGATTTGCGAAGGACAAGGAGTCGGGGGCGGAAACTCCCGCTGTGGGAACGTCGAGAAGTCCGGGGACAGGGAGTTCGTCGGATTCTGGAGCGATTCCAGAGGAGGAGAGACTTTTCGACCAACTTTTCGATCTGCTTCGTGGAAAGCAAGGGGGTGGTTTGCTTCCGGCGGTGGAGTATGCGATGATTCGGCGTGCGATGGATTCTTTTGATCAAAACGAAGGCGAGGCGGCAGCCCTTTTGGGCATGTCGAGGACGCGGCTGAAGGCTCGGCTGGCGGAACTGGACGGAGGCGATTCGGGAGGGGACAAGTGATGGAAGACGACCGGAGAATTGTGATCACCGGGGTGGGATTGACCTCGCCAAACGGAAATGACCTGGCGGAGTTTCGGAATAATCTTCTCGAGTGTCGACCGCGCATAGGAAAACTGGATTTGCGGTACATGGGCGAAACTCCGGCCGGGGTTTGTGATTTCGACGCGTTGCGGTATCAGAAAAAGAGAGAGTTGCGGGTGGGAACCCGTGCCGGGAGCGTCTCGATCTATTGTGCCCGGGAGGGCTTAACGGACTCCGGGATCGAATGGGAATCGATGGATACGAACCGGATTGGCGTTTACGTTGGCACAACTGAGCATGGCAACGTTGAAACGGAGAACGAGGTTCACAACATTTCGCAGTTCGATTACGACACTCGTTTTTGGTCGCATCACCACAACCCCCGCACGGTTGCCAACAACCCTGCCGGGGAGATCACCCTGAATCTCGGGATCCACGGTCCTCACTACACCATTGGTGCCGCCTGTGCGGCTGGAAACGCAGGGATGATTCAGGGGGCACAAATGCTGATGCTCGGGGAGGTCGATGTTGCTGTTGCGGGCGGAGTCAGCGAGAGCATCCGCAGCTTCGGGATCTTCGCTGGCTTCCGGAGTCAGGGAGCACTGGCCACCCATGAAGATCCCAACCGGGCGAGCCGTCCCTTTGACATGGATCGCAACGGGATTGTCGTCAGCGAGGGTGGGGCACTTTATGTTTTGGAGCGACTCGGCGATGCCCGGAAGCGCGGGGCGAAGATTTACGGCGAAATCGCTGGTTGGTGTATGAACTCGGATGCCTCGGATTACGTCTTGCCGAATGCGGAGCGGCAGTCGGAGTCTATGGCGCGTGCCCTTAAAATGGCGAAGATGGAGCCGGGCGACATTGGCATACTGAGCACCCACGCGACCGCGACCAAGCAAGGAGACATCCAGGAGTGCAAAGCGATCCGCACGGTGTTTGCCGGATCGGAGAGCACGTACATCAACAACACGAAGAGCTACATTGGTCACTGCATGGGTGCGGCAGGGGCGCTGGAGCTGGCGGGCAATCTTCCCTCTTTCGAAGATGGAGTGGTTCATCCCACGATCAATGTGGATAGCCTTGACCCGGAATGTGAATTGCCCAACTTGGTAGTGAATGAGCCGAAGGAGGGTGTCCGTGTGGATGCGATTCTTAACAGTTCGTTCGGAATGTTGGGGATCAATTCCGCCCTGATCGTTCGCCGTTTTGCCGATTAATTTTTCCTCTCACTATGACACAAGAAGAAGTTCAGAAAATCGTTATCGATATCATCGAAGAAATCGCACCGGACGAGGATACCTCGTCGATCAAACCGGATGTCCGGCTCCGGGATCAGCTTGATCTCGATTCGATGGACTTTCTCGATATCGTCATGGAACTCCGTAAGAAGCACGGGATTGAAGTGCCTGAGGAGGATTATCCAAAACTGGCCAGTTTGGAGAGCTGCGGAGAATACCTGACTCCGAAGTTCAACGAGAAGGCCTGATCGTAGGTTGCGGGGATCGGGCGGTGTGGTATCGGATGCGTTCGCCCGTATGAGTGACTCCTACGATGTGGTGGTGATCGGGGCGGGAATGTCCGGCCTCGCTGCTGCGATCCGGGTGGCCCTCGCCGGGAAGTCCGTCGTCGTGCTCGAAAGGCACGAGGCCCCAGGTGGACTCAACAGCTTTTACCGGCAGGATGGCCGGGTTTTCGACGTGGGACTTCATGCTCTCACCAACTATGCGGAGAGGGGAGAAAAAAGGGCGCCTCTCAACAAGATTTTCCGCCAGCTGCGCATCCCAAGGGAGGCCTTCGACCTGAATCCGCAGATTGGGTCGAGAATTCATTTTCCAGAGGAGAGTCTCGCTTTTACGAATGAACCGGGCCGACTGGAGGAAGAGATTGCCAGTAAATTCCCGGATTCGGTAGAGGGGTATCGAGAGGTGGTGCGCTTTGTGGAAGAGCGTGACGCTACGGCCTTGGCCGATCGCAAGGAAATGACCGGGCCATTTCTTCGCGAGAAAATTGCCGACCCGCTTCTGCGCGAAATGCTCTTATGTCCGATTCTCTACTATGGAAGCGCGACCGAGGATGACCTGGACCTCGACCAGTTTGTGATTCTTTTTCGTTCGTTGTATCTGGAGGGGTTTGCTCGGCCAGTTGATGGTGTGAGAACGATCATCCGGGCGTTGCTGAAAAAGTTGAAGGAGGTCGGTGGCGAGCGACGGATGCGATGTGGAGTCGCCCGGATACTGACCGAGGGGACGAAAGTAAATGGGTTAGAGCTCGACGATGGGACGCGGATTCGAGCGGGAACGATTTTATCGAGCGCGGGGTTGGTGGAGACCGACCGTCTTTGCGGGGTCAGCCGGAAGCAGGAGCCAGTGGGACGGCTTTCTTTTGTCGAAACCATTGCGGTCTACCGTGAAAATCCGGAAAACTTTGGCTGGAATGACACGATCACTTTCTTCTCGACTCGTCGCCCGTTTCGCTACCGGCGTCCGCAGGAGGAGTTGGTCGACGGGGCGAGTGGGGTCATCTGCATTCCGAATCACTACAACTACGGGGAGGGACGGTCTTTAAAGGAAGGTCTGGTCCGGCTTACGGCTCTGGCCAATTACGACCGGTGGAAGCAACTCTCGCCCGAGGAATATCAGGAAGAGAAGGCTCGCTGGTTTGAGCATCTGCAGGGAGTTGCCCGTGAGGTCTTACCCCGCCCGACCAAGGATCCCGGGGCATCGCTTGTGGGCCGAGACATGTTCACACCCTTGACGGTAGAGAAATTCACCGGCCACCTCGGGGGAGCCGTATACGGGGCGTCTCAGAAATCCAAGGACGGCAGAACCGGGTTTGAGAATCTTTATCTTTGCGGAACCGACCAGGGTTTTCTTGGCATTGTGGGCGCAATGCTCAGCGGGATTTCGATCGCCAATCGCTACGTGGTTGCATAAAAGGGTTTTTGCAGCTGGAATCGAAGGGTGAAATTCCTATCGATTCTCACCCTGTGCTGGCTCGCCCTCCCCTTGGTCCAGGGGGCGGATGGAGAAACCTTCAGCGTCGGCATCAAGCAAACACCGCCGTTCACCATAAAGGAAGAGGACGGTAAATGGAAGGGGCCGTCGGTTTGGTTGCTGGAGCAGATTCTCTCGAAAATCGGGAAGACGCCAGTTTATCACGAAATGGATCTCCCGGATATATTCGATGGGTTGGAGAGGGGGCAACTCGATGCCGCCATTGCGGCCTTGTCTATCACGAGTGAACGCGAAGAGCGGATCGATTTTTCCCATTCGTATTTTGAGAGCGGAATCGGAATCGCGATCCTGGACAAACAAACAGAGATGTGGATCCTGGCCCTGCGGAATCTCTTCTCCCTTCGGTTCTTGCAGGCCGTTTGTGGTTTGCTGCTGCTTCTTGCGGTGGTAGGTTTTTTGATTTGGTTGGCGGAGCGAAAGACAAATCCAGAGCAGTTTGGGGGACGACCGGGGCAGGGGGTTGGAAACGGGCTTTGGTGGTCGGCCGTGACTATGACCACAGTTGGCTATGGTGACAAAGCACCAAAGACCTTTATTGGCCGTGTGCTGGGGTTGGGGTGGATGTTCGTTGCCATCGTCATCATCTCCGGGTTTACCGCCGGATTTGCTTCGAGCCTTACCCGCGACAGCCTCGCCAAAAAGGTGGAAAATCTTCATGATCTAAGCCGAGTGAAGACGGCAACCGTCCAGAATTCCACTTCGGCTGATTGGCTCGCGTCTCTGCGTATCCCTTTCAAGACGTCGAGTTCAATCGAGCAATTGCTGAAGGAGCTGGAAGAAGGAAAGTGGGATGCAGTGGTCTATGACAAGCCGATACTGGAATACTACGTTGCCCGGGATGACCTAACCCGGATTTACGTGTTGAAATCGACATTCACCCGCGAGAATTATGGCATCGCCCTGCCTCCAAAGTCGCCCTACCTGGAAAAAATAGATGTCCTCCTGCTGCGGTTCACCCAGACGGAAGCCTGGAAAAACCAGCTTTTCCAGGTTTTAAATCGATGATTCGCCGGGCGGGGGGCAGGCGGGTTAAAATGACCCCGGAAGCGCAAGTGGACAAAACTCCGCCAGCGTTTCGGAATGGAAAAGATCCTTCTGGTTGGTGAGCGGGGGAAGCTGCCCCCAGCCCGCATTGAGGTTCTGGTCTGGATCGGGAAAGGGAGATCAGGTGGTGCTGACAATAATCTTGGCGAAAATGGTCATCAGAATCAGGGCGGCTGGGTAGGCCGTGGCGTAACTGATCACGGGGATGGGGGATTCGGTTTTGGAACTGATAACTCCGAGGGCCGGGGTAGAGGTCATCGCCCCACAGGTGCCCCCGAGGGTTTGGAGAAGGTTCAGCTTCAGGAATCTCAGGCAAATGAAATAGCCAAGGCAAAGAGGGAGGAGGACGATCAGCGCACCGGCGGCCAGAAGGCTCCAGCCCTGGGTAGAAAGGGTCTCGACGATATTGGCACCCCCCATTACACCGGCTGAGGCCAGGAACAGGGCGAGACCGAACTCTTGGAGCAGAAGCCGAGTGGGCCGGGGGATGTAGCCAGTGATCCGCCCCACTTTGCCAAAGTGGCCGAGGATGAGTCCCACCAATAGCGGACCTCCAGCGAGGCCCAGGGTAATGGCACCGGAGCCGGGCAGGGCGAAGGGGATCATGCCGAAAAGGATTCCGATCGCCAATCCGATCGAGAGTGAGATCAGGTCGGTTTCGCCAAGGCTTTGAGGCCGGTGCCCGACAAAATCCGAAAATTTCTGGAGACACTCTTGCGGACCGACGACGGTGATTTGGTCGCCATTCTCGATTCGGGTGTTGTTTCCCGCTGCGAACTCGTAATCGAGCCGCCGGATTCGCGTAATGATCACGCCATGCTCGCGAAGGGGTCCGATTTCTTTCAGTGTGCGCCCGGTTACGTTCTTGGAGGTGACCAAGAGTAGTCGGCGCTCGTTCTCGGCATCGCGAACAATTGGCTCCTGGGACTCCTCCCCCAGGTAGTCGATGGCGATTTTCATCTCCCGTGCGCGTCCCACCAGATAGAGCTTTTGTCCCAGTGAAAAGGTATCCTCATAGCGCAGAGGCACCAGTTGGGAGCCTCGCTGGATCCTGGATACCGTGCAGGACTCGAAAGCTTCGAGGCCGCTTCCGGAGATGTTTTTGCCGAGGATGTTCGGGTTTTTCACTTCAACGAGTGCAGTGCGGACGACATCGTCTTCGCAGTTGTCCTGATCGTCTTTCATCGCGCCCAAGTCGGCCCGCAGAATTCGTGGGAGGATCTGGACGAAAAGGACCACCGCGATCACGCCGAACGGGTAGGCGATGCCGTAGCCGACGACGAGGTTCGACTGCCCGGCGGCGGGCAACGCTTCGGTAGCGGCGGCGAGGGCAGGGGTGCTGGTCATCGCACCGGCAAAGAGGCCGCCGGCCAGATCAAAGGGAATGGAAAAAACCCAGGCCATGGCGAAGGTGGTTGCCGTGCCGATCAGGACGACGACCGCCGAGAGTTTCAAGAGGGCGAGTCCCTCCCTCTTCAAGCTGGAGAAAAAACGATTCCCGGCTCCCACTCCGACGCAGTAGGCGAAAAGCAGGAGTCCGATCGTGCCGGTGCCGCCGGGAACCTGATAGCCGAAGTGGCCAGCCACCAGAGCGAGGAAGAGCACTCCGGAGGTGCCGAGGTTCACTCCTTTGAGGGTAATCTTGCCGAGAGCCATCCCGGCCCCAAGGAGCAGAAACAGGAGAAGGTAAGGGTTTCCGAGTGTCTGTTCAATGAAGCTTGTTTCTGGCATGGCAGGATAGACTGGCCCAAGCCAGCAGTGTTCGAATGCAATTGGCGAGGATTTAGCTCAGATAGGGCTGAGGGCGGGTCGCGATCTCGGCGAGTATCTCTTCGAACCGCTTCGATGCCTGCTGCAGTTCGCGAATTCCGGCATCAAGAGCGACAAGGGCTTCCCCGTCGACGCCTCCTTCCGATTGATCCTCGAGCTTCTGCGAGAGTTCTTTTACCAGCGGGCTTCCGAAGGTGCGTGCCGCCGACTTGATCGAATGGGCCGCCCGGTTGAAGTCTCGCCAAGCCCTTGCTTCCCTCGCTTCCTGCAGGCTTTGAAACTGGTTCCGCAGGTCCGCCTGGCAATCGCCCAGAAGCTCTACGAAGATATCCTCCTCACCAGAGCAGATCTCGGAGGCAAAGCTTCTGAGGGTGCTCTGGGAAAAAACGGCTTTATCGATGTCGCTCATCGTAAAGCGGAAATTAGAGCTTGCCGCCTGCGGCCACAAGCGAGAAATTCGGGTTATGGAAGCTCTTTTTCATATCAATGATTGGCTCGGTCCCCTGATGGCGCTGGGTGCCCTGTTGACCGGAGCGGCTATTTTAGTGGGCGAGAGCCTTTATCAGAAGTGGCTGCGTGCGCGGGGATTATGAGGCAAGAGTTTCGCGGATAAAGGCGAGATCCTCTTCGGTCAGGTGGCAGTTTGTGGCGGAGAGATTGCAGGCGACTTGGTCAGCGTTTCGAAAGCCGGGAATCACGCAGGCGACGTGCGGGTGCTCAAGAACAAATCGCAGTGCCATACCAGCGAGATCCTCGGTTTTGCTGCCGAAGCGGGATTTCAGCACTGCAAGCCTTGGTTTGAGGTCGGCGAGCTTTTCCGCTGAGAATCCCCGGTTGTTGCGGCGGTTGTCCCCCTCGGCGAAGGAGGGCGGATTCGCCGGATCATATTTGTCCAATAACCTTGCTTGGGCCAGTGGACTAAATGCGACAAAGCTGAGCTTGTGTTGCTCCATAAGGGTCTGAAGCGTGGACCCCGGGCGAATAAAATTGTCGGAAAGGGCGTTGGCCCAGCTCTGGAGGACCTTGGGTTTCACGGTTGGAACCAGCTCCTCAAAATCCTGGTCGCTGTAGGCACTCTGGCCTTTGAGGCGAACCTTTCCCTCGGCAACCAGCTGGTTCATGGTCTCGACCGCTTCTGGGAGGTACTGCCGGTCCTCGCCAAAGTTGCCATGGTGAAAGTAATAAATGTCGATGTGGTCGCGCCGCAGGTTGATCAGGGATTGTTCGCACTGTTGCCGAATATGGTGAGGCGTATAGGCATGCTCAGCGGTGCCGGGGAAGTGGCCAATCTTTGTGGCGATGATCAGATCGTCGGTCTTGACGCCCAGCCGGTCCAGCACCCGTGCCAGCATCCGCTCGGCCCGTCCGTTACCGTAAACGTCAGCATTGTCGAAATGATTCACACCGGCATCGAGAGCTTTCCGGACTGCTCCGGTGATCTCGTCCTCGTCGGGATCGGCCCATCCATTGGGGCTGCCATTCACCCAATTCAGGCCCCCCATCGTCCAGCAACCCAGGCTGACTTCTGAAACGGAGATATCGGTATCGGCGATGCGGCGGTATTTCATGATAATTTCTTTTCCTTTTCTTTTCGGTGAATCTATGCTTAAACCATGAACTTCCTCATGAAAATAATTAAATCCAAATTAATCCTTCCTGCGTTCATCTCTGCGGTCACACTCTTCTGGGGTGCGGCCTGCTCTCCTTCGGGAGGCCCAGCCAAAGATGGCGAGGATCAAGTTTTGCGCGCTTTCCCTGAGTCGGCCGACATCGCCATGTATTTCGACCAAAAAGCCATTTCCGAATCATCCTTTTCCGAGGCGGTGGAGGAGTTGCAGGAGGATCTTCCAGATTCGCCCCAGTCGAAGCAAGCCGACGAGTTTTCCGAGAAGATTACCGAGATCACCGGTCTGGAGGATGACGACATCACGAACTTCGCGCTTGCGGTCTCAGGTTTGGAGAATCTGCAGTTGGACGCGAGCCAATTGAAAATCAGCGGTGGGATCTTTGCGACCAAGCCTGTGACCGCCGAGCAGGTAGTTGCTGCAGTTGCATTGATTGCCGAGCAGAATGGGGAATCCTTTGAGATGACCGTTACCGTTGGGGATGGAGTCGAGTACATTGAGTTCCCGGTTGAGCCGGATGCGCCGGAAATCTTTGCCGCTGTGGTAACCGGAGAATCGTCGACGGTCGTTTTCTTTGGGGATCGCGCCAGTGTCGAAGCAGCCCTGGCCCGCGAATCCGGATCCGTTCCCGCCGCATTGCAGGCTCCCAGCGAGGGATTGGTCGACGGCCAGCAGGGCTGGATTTCTTTTATTCTGCCCGAATCGTTTAAAGCCCAGCTTCCGGGCTTGACCGCTCAAGCCGAGCAAATGAATGTCCGCGGACTCTCCAGCGCGAACAGCCTCCAAAGCATCGGATTGGGGATGAAGGCTGCGGAGTCGCTTGATGTTGCGATTGGGCTGAATCTCGGATCGCAGGAGGATGCTGCAGCGGTCGAGTCCATTCTCAAGGGCCAGGTGATCTCGTTGGCCCAGTTGATGCTGGGCGGACGGACGGCGGAGCCTCTCCCGCTGCTTGAGTCCTTGAATGCGGCACATGAAGGGGACCGGGCTGTCCTTTCGTTAGCACTGACGGTCAAAGATGTTGAGCTACTCCAGTCACAGCTCATGGGTATGCTGCCTACCGGTAACTTCGGTGTGACTCCGGGGATGTAAGAGCTTGTCCCTCAGCCAGAGGTTCGGGTAGTCTTTTCTCCATGTCGCCACGAAAAGAGACATGGTCCTCTCGCCTGGGCGTGATCCTGGCGGTGGCCGGGAGTGCGGTTGGACTCGGGAACTTTTTGCGCTTCCCGGGGCAGGTCGCGGAATTCGGAGGTGGGGCGTTCATGATCGCCTACTTCCTCGCTTTCGTGTTGATTGGCCTGCCGGTCTCCTGGATTGAGTGGACGATGGGCCGCGCCGGCGGACGGTTTGGGTTCAACAGTGCCCCCGGTATTTTTGGGGCGACGACGAAGGTGCTGGGTGCTCGTTTTTTCGGAGTCCTCGCCTTTGTCATTCCGGTCTGTATCTACATGTACTACGTGGTCATTGAGGCTTGGTGCCTGGCCTACGCGGTTAACTATCTGCGCGGAGCCATGGGTTTTGAGGAGACGGATCAGGCTACCGATTTTTTCGGTAATCTCGTCGGGATAGGGCAAAATGGCTCCGCCGTAAAATTCAGCGTCGAGCACGTAGGCGTCTATTTTATCGTGGTTTTCGCACTGAATTTTTTCCTGATCTACCGCGGCATCGCCAAGGGCATCGAGTGGTTTTGCAAATATGCCATGCCCACTCTGATCTTGATCGCTCTGATCATACTGGTTCGGGTGCTAACCCTGGGCACTCCCGACTCGGACCTCCCCGATCAAAATGTCGATACCGGGCTGGGATTCATGTGGAACCCGTCAAAAACTTATTTGGTAGAGCGCGCCGCTGTGGATGAGGAGCCTCCGCTGTCAGCGGATGAGGCTTCCCAATTGGACTGGCGGGAGGGACAGCGCCAGGAGATCGTCGCCCCCCGCAATATTGAGCGAGCTCGCGAGAAAGCGGCGCAGAATCCCGAACAGTACCGTATCGTCGAGGTCGGCTTGATGAAACAGCTGACCAATCCAGATCTATGGCTGGCCGCTGCCGGGCAGATTTTCTTCACCCTCTCGGTCGGGTTTGGCGTCATCATCACTTATGCCAGTTATCTCAGCCGCCGCGACGATGTCGTCCTGAGTTCGCTTGCGGCTTCGAGCGCGAACGAATTTTGCGAGGTTGGGATCGGCGGGCTGATTAGTATTCCCGCCGGAGTCGCTTTTTTCGGGGTCGCGGGATTGGCCTCCATGGGGCTGAGCACATTTGGGGTAGGGTTCACCGTCCTGCCCATGGTTTTCGCGAAAATGCCTGTCGGGGAACTGTTCGGATTCGCGTTTTTCTTTCTCTTGTTTTTGGCGGCGGTGACCAGCTCGATTTCGATGCTTCAGCCCGGTATCGCTTACCTGGAGGACGCGCTTCGAATCGGCCGGCGGAAGTCGGTTCTACTCCTCGCAGCCGTGACGGGGTTCGGCGGATTCCTTGTCATCTACTTCAGTGCCGGATTGAAGCTATTGGATACCATCGATTTTTGGGTGACAAATCTCCTGATGGTACTTCTCGCCCTGACTCAGGTCCTCCTCTTCGGCTGGGTAATCGGGGCAAAAAGAGGCCTTGCCGAGGCGCAGGAAGGTTCCGCGATCCAGATACCCGGAACCTTCGGGCCGATCATCAAATATATCACCCCCGCCTTCCTTATCCTGGTATTTGCCGGGTGGTTTTATAAAAGTGTTCTCGGGCAGACCTTTGGTTCCGAAGAACCCAGGATCAGCCCGAAGATTCAGGATTTGTTCATTGAGTTCAATCCGGTTTCCTGGCTGGGAGTGGGGATGATCTTGCTTCTTCTGGTCACCGCTATTTTGATCATGCCCTCAAAAAGGGAAATCCAGATGAGGGTCAGGCAGCCCGAAAAATGGGAGGGCGAACAATGACCATCGGTGGCTGGCTCGTTTTGATCGCTTCCGTGGGCGGAGTAACCGCTCTGTTATTCTGGAGCATCTGGAAGGTCGTCACTACAAAGGGCGAATCGGAGCACATCCATGGATTCGAAGCCGAACCTCCCGATGTGAAGAATCCAGGTGAGTAGGGGGCATGCGGGAGTGGTGTTGCTTGTTCGAGTTTCTGTTTCACCACGAAGAGCACCAAGGACACGAAAGGGGAATCAGAGGACATATCGCTTCATCCCGTCTTTGAGTTTGGTGACATTAAAGTTGAAGATGAAGTCCTATTTGGATGCCCGAAAGCTTCATGTAGGTGAGGATTGGAGCCTCATGGATCGGATCAATTTTCGTAGATCATATATCCGCTCATAAAAGACATTACGAGGCCCAGCAGGAAGAAAACCCATCTCGCGCTGTAAAGCTGCCGTCGAAACCTCTTCAGATTTCGCAGGGATTTCGATTCAGGCCTTAACCGAGTGCCATTGGGCGGAGCCGTAATGTCGTTGCCTCACTCCGACTTGTTCGAGCACCGCCGATCAAGCCAACGCGCCAAAGAGTCCGAGGATTCCGCAGAGGCCCGTCCGGCAATGATTCCTTCAACGCTGATATCCTCGTCGAGTTCCGGCCAATGAACGCCCTCACCGTCTCCAATGAGTTCATAATTGCTTCGCTCCGCTTCGGTTCCAGCGCTCAGCCGGGGATACCAGGCCAGCGGCACAGTGATCGAACGACCGTCGTCAAGATAAAGGACCATTGAATCTTCCGTGAACCCCACTGACTCTGCAAGCGTCTCTCTTTCAACGATTAAAGTGCTCATTCCATACCTCCATAATTTTCTGTTTATTCTCTTCTACCAGATTTTGTAAAGAGCGCAACTCATGATCGCTGAATCGTCGGGAACGGGCCAGGCGGACCGGTGAAAGCCAAAATTTCGCTGTGCTGCGGTCCCTACGGACATGCACGTGGGGAGGCTCTGTTCCGAATGACACTAGTTTAAGGGAGTTTCCGTTCAAGCTCATAATCGTGCTCTTAATCATAATC
>CAZWFJ010000075.1:0-18068 GCA_964633135.1 uncultured Puniceicoccaceae bacterium
GAGCTGGTCGTCGATGTGGTTGATGCAGCCGAAGTAGCCAGCCTGGAATTGCCGCATGAGCGCCGGGGAAAGGGTCGTTTGCCAAGAGGTTACCGGCAAGCCCGGCTCGTAGTCCTTTTCCCCGCCCGACCAATTCGCCGTGATCGGCTCGGGCAGGTCGGCATTGATGTAGCGATCCCAGTAAACCTGCGGAGGGGTGCAGGGTTGGTGCGGGTGGAAGTAGGACAGGTTGAGGAAAAAAGGCTTGGACGGGTCGCGGCGCTCCAGAAAATCGAGGGCGCGGTCGGTCGCCCAGTTGGTGAAGTGGAGGCGTTCGTCGAGGTGCCAGGGGCGGGCGACCCAGCCGTTGTTATTGGCACCATGTGACTCCATCTCCCGGGCCGGAATCCCCTCGGTTTCGAGCCAGCGTCCGTAGTCGCCCATCGCACCGAGATAAGGGCCATCCGACCAGTCGGCACTCATAAAGCCGTAAAGCTTGCGCTGCGGGTGCAGGTGCAGTTTGCCGACGAGGTGGGAGTGATAACCGGCCTTTGTCAGTTCGTCGGCCAGGTAGGGGTCCTCAAGAGGGGCGTGGAAGTTGTGCGGCACGCCGTGTCGCACCGCGGTCTGGCCGGTCATGAGCGTGCGCCGCGCCGGGATGCATTGCGGGTGCTCGCAATACGCACTGCGGAAATGGATGCCTTCGCGCCCGAGCGCGTCGAGGTAGGGGGTTTGCAGGACGGGGTGGCCCTCCAGTCCGAGGCAATCGCCGCGTTGCTGGTCGGTGGTGACGAGAAGAATGTTGGGACGGTTCATGGAGTATATCGAATTTTATTTTGCAGACAGAATCGAGGTCAAAACGACCGGGACGCTTGAATAGGCCTGGGAATTTTTGCATCAGATACTATTATATGACTGCATTCAACCGGATGCTTGCACTTGCCCTATCTTCAGTTGCACTGTCCGCCGCGCCGTTTGGACGACGGGTGCCGCCAGCAGGTCGGAGCCGAAATAGTATTGCCCTGGCCAGCGGTAGGCCTCCTCGCACTCCCCGTGGTGGTAATAGAGTAGACGCATGTCAGCGGGAACCCGCCCTGGGCATTTTCATAGGCGGACCGGTAGAGGTAGGGTTGAAGCGAGCGCCGTAGCTTGAGTGCTTCCAGAGCGGGTCGACATTGCCAAAAGGCGTCTTTTTTCCCTGCTGCCAGTCAATCCACCAGAAATCGACCCCGAGCGCTTCGTGGGGATGATGGAGAAAGCGGAAGTAACCCTCAAGGAATCGGGGATCCGTGGGATTGAACGCGATGGGCTCCCGGCTCGCCGGATCCATCCCCATGAAGGCCGCAAATTCGGCATAAGCCGCTTCGTGCGGATGCACGCCCGCCGCAGGATGGAGATTCAGGCAGGCGTGAACGCCTTTGGCGTGGATGGCTTCGAAAAACCTTTTCGGATCGGGAAAGAAAGCGGGGTTCCAAGTATAGCCGGTCCATCCGTTATGAAACTCGTTCTGGCGATCAGGTGCCAGTCCATGTCAACGACGAGAGTCGACAAGGGCACGTCATGACGCTCGAACTCACCCACGATTTCGAGCAGATCCTCCGCCGTGTATTTCTGCCAACGGCTCCACCAGAGTCCCAGAGTCCCAGAGTCCATGAAGGCAACAACGGAGGGTGCCCGGTCAGATGATAAAAATCCCGCAAGCCGGCCGCAAAGTCGTTGCCATAAGCGAAAAAAAATCGTGAAACGTCGGCTAATGGTGTTGTTTTATTTGTCTTGGGATGCGCACCAGCGGTCTTTGAGGAGGAAGGCGGCGGACTTGGGTTGGCGCTGGCGGGTGAAGATGCCCTTTTTGTTGCCGCCGACGCGGAAGAAGCCCTGTTTGGTGGCGAAATCGGCGAAGTTCCAGACCTGCTCGCCGATGAACCAGGGGTATTCGTCGAAGACCTCGAAGTGGAGGCGGTAATATTCGCGCTGGTATTCCTCCGAAAACATCTGGGGCGGGTCGCTGTGGAAGCCGGGGAGGGTGTCGGCACCGAATTCGGTGACCATGACGGGCTTGCCGCCGGAGACCTCGTGCCATTCGAGCAGATCCTTGCGGGCTTGGCCGGTGATGAGGTCGAGCTGGCCGCAGTCCTCATACCAGGAGTAGTAGCGGTTGACGCAGACGACATCGTTGAGGTCGAGAAGGTGGCTGTCTTGGGCCCGGATGAGACCCTGCTCGACGCAGGTCACGGGGCGGGTGGGGTCGAGTGCACGGGCGAGGGCGAAGATCGGCTCGAAGTAGGGGCGGGAGCCGGGTTCCTGGGAGTTGACCTCGTTGCCGACCGACCACATGACGACGCAGGGGTGGTTTTTGTCGCGGGCGACGAGTTTGCGCAGGAGTTCCTTGTGGTGTTCCTGCGTCTCCGGCTTGACTTGGTCGCGGTAAACGGAGCGTTCGCTCGACCAAGTGGCAAAGCCGACCGCCTGCACTTCGTCGATGACGAGAAAGCCTTGTTCGTCGGCCATGCGGAGTTGCTCTTCGGCGTAGGGGTAGTGGGAGGTGCGGAAACTGTTCGCGCCTCCCACTACCCCTGGGACGGTAGAGCCCTGCCTGACTGGATGGATGACGAGCTGCTCAAAAACCCGCCTGTCGATAGTCGCGTGATCCCCGATTCCTTCGACGAGTTGCTGGAGTGTATCCGCGACATCCGGAGCAGCAAGCGTCGGGTGTATGCGGTAAGATTTTACGATTTGTCGAGACCGTAGAGCGGTAGGATTTCGGACTGACCCCGGACATTCGCTTAAAAAATCTGGAGAATCCGAAGATATCCGGGTAATCCAGTTCTTCCGCAATCTCACCGATGCTCTTCTCGGAATACGCCAGCAATGCGCACGCACGCCGATGCGACTCGCGGTCAAGGATTCTTTTGAGGGATGTTCCTGTGCGCTTGAGGAAGGTACTGGCTAAATAATTGGGCGTGTAGCCGAGCTGGCGGGCGAGCATCTTGACAGAGCGCGGCGGTATTGCGGAAGCATCCAGTAGCGCGAAGACGCGAGCCGCAGGTTGGAGTGAGTGCTTTTTCGCCTTTTCGTTTTCTGAAAGAGCAACGGTATCGTCGAGGCCGGACAGTAAGCCGTCGAGCAAACGCTCAGTCCTCGCCCGGGTTGCATGTGGCAAAAATTCTCCCTTGGGGAGAAGATCGTGCAGAGTTCCCATGATACGCGAGAAATACGCATCGCCGAGACCACCCACCAAACCGGGAAGGGCATCGCTCTCATTGGCCAGAACAAACTTGATCGATAAATATTCAGTCTGTTCCGGGTAGCGAATGCCATGTTTCTTTCCAGGTGCGATCAGTAGGCTTTGACCTGCAGTAATCTTCCGATCCCCACTCTCGAGTGAAAATTCCGCCTGCCCACAGCCGATCCATTCGATTTGCCAAAAATCATGCGTATGGCGGGAGACCCTCGTTCCAGCAAGCGCGGTGTCATTGCGGTGATACAAGATAGAAGTTCGCATAAGCGATCGTTGTTTTTGGCAAATAATAACAGATTTAAGCCATATATTTCTTAGTTTTCAGTGCTATACTCCCGATATGGCAACAAAAATGATTCAACCCCCTCTCGAGATTGTCTCAGAGGGTACTCCTAACTCGCAGCGCATTGCGGTCCTCGATGCGCCCGGAAAAGTGGAACTGAGCTGGGCGAAGATCCCGGAACCCGGACCGGATGAGATCCGCATTAAGATAAAGTGGGTCGGCATCTGCGGTTCGGATGTCGAAGCCTTTCGGGGAACCCGACAGCCCGAATTTATGGCTTTCCCCACCCGTTTAGGGCATGAGGTCGCGGGGACAATTGAGAAGGTCGGCGCAAATGTAATGGGACTGCTCGAGGGGCAAGTGGTCACCTGCCGCTATGTTTGGGGCGCCTTTGCCGAATATATCGTGTGTACACCCTTCAATGTGAAGGTCATGCCGAAAGGCTTTCCCCTCACCCACACGAGCCTAATCGAAGTCTTGCCCGGCATCATCCATGCCGCAGAGTTGTCCGAAATCCGCCCCAACAGCACCGTGCTGATCACCGGGCAGGGTGTCAGTGGTCTGGTTCTCACGCAGGTCATCTCCCGCTACTCGCCCAAGGCTCTGGTAGTGACCGACTTGCACGAGCGGAATCTGGAAATGGCAAAAAAATACGGTGCCACCCACACCTACCGGATTCCGACTGAAGATACCCCGACAATGGATGTCGTCGGCAAGGATTTCCCGGATGGCTTCGACGTTGTCATACCGTGTCTACTGGAAGGCAATGGCATGGTCGATGCCTTGGAGGCAGTCGCCTTTTCCGGCAAGATCGTCATGTATGGCTGCATCGGCACCTGCAACATACCCTTCGATTTCTTCAAGATGCACCGCAAACGAGTAAATATTTACTCAACCGAACCGCGCAGTGACATTGATATGCGGCGATTTTTCCAAGAGAGCATCCAGATGGTCATCGACGGTCTGGTCAATACCCATGAAATGGTCACCCACACCTTTCCGCTCGAACAGATCCAGGAGGCCTTCGACCTGCGCACCGACAAATCCGCCGATGCCATTCATGTGATGATCGATTGCGAGACTTGAGCCCACATTTGAATTTCCCCTTGCCTGATTTTTCCGCTTTCAGAGACCCACAATTATGAAAATATCCACAAGGATCCACCGTGACCGTGCTCAGCCTATTTAAGTTTCCTGCTGCTTAGCGGTTTCGGACAACAGAACGCATATTGCATGGCAAATGAACCCCCAAGCAACTAAGATGGCAAAAAACGTATCCTATGACATCCGCCATTACGGCGCACCGGTGCAGAGCGACCTGCCTTCCACTGAGGCGATTCAAGCAGCCATCGATGCCTGCCATGAAAGTGGCGGTGGCATCGTGCAAATTCCTTCGGGCATTTTTCACAGCGGAACCATTTATCTGAAGAGCAACGTCATTCTCGATTTGACTCTTGGTGCTGCAATCCGGGTAATTGAAAACCTAGAGGCTTTTCCGGAGACGGAATTGAGTGTTCAATCCAATTTCCATCTATTTTTTCGCCACGCACTCATCTTTGCAGACAAAGCGGAGAATGTGGGCATCCGGGGACAGGGCATCATCAACTGCCGGGGTGAAGCGAAGGCGTTCGAACAAGCTAGTCGGGTTGTCCCAGAACGCTACATGAATCGCCCTTTGGCCGTGCGTTTCGTCAACTGCCGGAATGTGCGTGTCAGTGATTTGACCATCAGCGGACACTCGCAGGCTCCCGTCAATGGCCTTACGCTGCGTAATATTAAACTTACTTACTCCGGCGGCGGCACCAACGATGAAGCCGCAACTTTGATCGAAAACCTCAACGATAAACCGAACCCAAACGATGCTTTCCCCGTCAGCGGCTTGATGTTGCGACACGCCACCCATATCGATGTCGCCAATATCCAGTTTTCATACAAGGAGGTCGATGCCCGACGAACCGTCGTGTTGGAGAATATTCAAGGCGGCCGGGTCAGGGACGTCGCGATCCACTCCCCTGGCGGCACCCCGGTGTTCACCTCTTTCGATACCGCCGGTCTGCGTATCAAAGACTTGTCATGGAAGGACACGATGAACGGTCCTACCGCCGATTGGCAGGAATTCAAGGTCTCAACCGGGAAACAATCTATCTGCATAGGACAAAAGATATGAAAACCATCATTCACATTGACGAAATCAACACCACGGATCTGCCCATCGGCATGGAGAATTCCTCCATCCAAGCGTTGCGCATCGAAAAGCTCACCAGCTATGAATTTCACACCGACCGGTTTCTTCCGGATCGGGTGGGTTATCTCATCGGCAACACCGATATTGGGGGACTCGTTCACCCCGATGGTCTTGGATTTGAGGAATTGTTCGTCGCTTCCTACTGGCTGTCTCCAGTTATCCGCGGAAGTCTGCCGCCGTTTCGTCTGCAAACTCTTAGTGAAAGCGCATTCGCGCCGGAAACGGTCGTCGCTTATGATCAGAGGCTGGGGCTGGCAGATGGAATTACAAAGACGACGATGACATTCGACGACGGTCGATCTTACCGGAGCGAGCTATTCGCCTCTCAGGCCGACTCCAATCTCATTTGCCTCAGACTCACCAATACGGGCAGCCAACGGCTGGACTGGCGGATACAACTACCGGTGCCTGAAGGTGGCACTTGCCACCTTTACAATCCGCACCGGATTCATGCTGTCACCCCGACATCCAGCTTCACCCAACTGGCATGGGTGGTTTGGTCCGATCACGCATTGGCGCTTTTCAACGACCTGCCGGAAGCCACCTTGAGCATCGAGCCCGGAGATGTCGCTTGTTTTCACCTTGCCCTCAGTACTGGAAGACAAAGCTATGACTACACGGAAGCAGCATCGGCATCCGTAGCGGTTCAACCCGAATTCAATACCCGAAAAGAGCAGCACGAAGCGGCTTTCAATTCGTTGTGGTCGCAAGCGCCGGTGATTGACCTTCCCGATGAACGAGTCGAGTCACTTTTTTACCGAAGCCTCTACTGGCTCTTTTCCGCCTCGGGCAGCCCCCACGCCCTCCCGCAGGAAACGCCTTTGGCATCCGTCAAACCGTGGAAAGGCGTGGCATTCACCTACGGATTTGGATGGGGTATCTACGCTTATACAATGCTGGGGATGGAGGCCCGGGCTCGAGCCATGGCCATTCAGGCCTGGAAGCCCGCCGCCTTGCAGCGCAACGCACAGACCTACCTTGATCGTATAAAAGACTGCGATACCGAATTCTTCATGAAGCCAGGAGCAGGTCCCCGTTTCGAAGAGGTATTCCCGGCTCTCGATCGGAAGCACTTCCTCATGCCCGAAGATCGGTCGCCTGCCAAATACCCTTCCGCACTCTCTTTTGCCCATCAAGTGGCGATCTCCGGGGATGGACGGATGCGCCGATGCAATCAACGCCACATCGACGGGTTTGCTGCCGGTTTCTACTATCGACTGGATCGACAGTTTCAAGATTCAGCCTACAGAAAACAAGTGGTCTATCCTGCGCTGCGGGGGACTGCCGAGTTTTGGCGGAACCTGCTCGAATGGGACGATGAAGCAGAGGGCTACCTCACGCCGCCACTGCACTCTGTTTCCGAGAATTTAACAGAGGTTTCCGTGCTCGATGCGGTACTATCGGCTCTATGGAACCTGCGCATGGCCGCCCAGATGGCGGATGAACTGGAAGTGGATCAGGACCTCCGCAGGACATGGGAGGCGTATGCCGATCATCTGATCATTCCTTCCAATGATACAGTTTACCTCGAATGTCACGGGCAGGATGCACTTCGAAAAGACGACGGGTACTTCGGCGTTCGCTCATCGATGCATGTGGGATTTCCATTCCAACAACTCGTAAGAATGCTGGATGGTGTGATGGTGGAGCAGTCCCTGACACAAAGCCTAGCTTCGAATGGAAACCTAAACGGAATGATCAGTTTTGTGGCTTCCGGCTTTGCCGCGTCCGCTGCCACTTGGGGAAAAGGCGACTTGTGGCTACAATATCTGAAGCGAAACTTTGCCACGCTCGACCCCGAGAGCGGGGCTCTATGCGAGGTAGAGGGCCGACATCCATACTTTCATACGAGCTACGCCGCCTATATTTGCGCCGTATTGAACGCCCTCTTCCTGCCGGACGACAGTGGGGCCGACCTTTTCCATGGGATACCGGAAAGTTGGGGACGAGCGGCGTTCTATAATATGTCCACGCAAGGCGGCGGTCGTATCTCGGCCAGATGGGACGGAGAAAAAGCTGTCTCGACTCACACGGTGCCGCCCCATCAGGCAACAACTTCCTAATGATGAATTCAAATACCCCGCTTTTTAGCGAACCTTTACCATGATTAATAAATTTACCACCCACGCCAATCAAGCCACCAGTCCCTTGCCTCACTTTTGGGCAGGCACAGGCATGACTTTACCACACCGCGATCCGCGTAATCTGCTGCTCATCGCTGGCATCCCACACGAGGCTACGCGTATCCGTCTTCATAATACTGAGGTGCTCATCCGGGTTGACGGTTTCTGGGGACCCGATCCATCCTACGATTGGACGGCTTTTGATGAGTGGTTTGATTTGGTAGTCGAATTCTGCGGTTTGCCGGTGGTCTACGAATTTATGGGTGCGCCATCCAAAGCGGACGGCGAGACATTATGGTTCCACGGAGAGAAACTGGATGGATGGAAACGTTTCTGGGGAGAATTACCCGCAGAGAAACTGCAGGCTTACCGCCAACATGTGACTCGCGTTGTCGAACATATGATCGAACGCTATGGTCGAGAGCGTGCCTCGACCTGGTATTGGCAGGACCAAAACGAGGCCTTTTTCCCCGAACAAGCCGCGGCTGTCGCGGCAGGAGTCAAGGACGCTGATGCCGAGTTTCTTGTAGGGGTTGATATCGATCCACGCTGGGCGATCACTCCCCAGCAGATCAGCCATTATGTGGCGGGTGCGGATAATAAAGTCACCGGGGCGAAAGGGATGCCGATGGATTTTCTCGGCTATCATATCAAAGGAAAACCGAGCGAGGTGGTAGACCAGTTTATTGACCTGGTTCTAGGTGATCTCGAGATTCATCCGGAATATAGCGACGTGGTGTTCGAAAATTTCGAGTGCGACCGCGAATGGATTTGGAACCACGAACATCTCCACCGTGCAACCCCCTATTACGCTGCCTGGAAAGCAAGAACTCTCAACGAGTATCTCCAACGTTTTGTCCTTGGAAAAGATCGGCGCAATGAGCGGCCTCGGCACTTTGAGTTGCATTTCGACGATGCATTTCTCAGCAGTAATTGGCTTCAACGCTGTCAGATGACCGTTATAGACGGGCAGTTGATCAAACGCCCGATTCACAACGCACAGGTGCTGTTTGCGCTACTTGGCAACGAACTGCTTCCGGGCGAATGTTTCGATCTGGATGCCACGGTGGGGGGCATCGCGAGTCGGATCGGGAGTGTCGTCGCAGTGCTTCTCTACCACTACGATGTGGATACCCACGAGTATGGAGATTCTCCTGAACAGGTTGAATGGCATGCCACCGACTTGCCTTTCAAGGAAGGAAAGGCCGTGCACTTTTGCATTGCTGCCGGGCACGGCGACGTCCATGCGCTCGCCCAGCGTGGCGCATCGGTAGATGAACTCCTGAACGCTCACGAAGTGGCGCCCGTCGATTCCGAAGACATCAACGGGAACATCTATTCGTGGCGGGGAGAAATGTCTCGCCAGTCGCTCCGGTTGATTATTCTGGCTGATGATCCCGGTAAGCCTCCGTCACCGGTGCAAGGTCTGAGAGCTAAACGTTACGCCGCCGCCGCAGATGATGTCTACTTGCTATGGAATGATGCGGGTCGATTGATCAAAACCTACGAAATCGAGCACGCAACGGAGGAAGAAGGCCCCTGGAAAAGGATTAATCCCGATATGATCGCCACCTGTCGCGTGCACAACCATGCTCCTTCGGTGGGCTTTTACCGTGTGCGCGGCATCGATTTCTGGGACCGCCCCGGAGAATGGAGTCCGGTCATCAAAACGCCGGAAGCTGAATCGGTTTCGCTCCGTTTCGGAGGAAGTGACCGCCGCCTCGGCAAGGAGGACTGACTTCTTTAACAGGATCCCATGGTCCCTTGTGGATTGTATGGCACCCGCACCGCGAAGGCCTCCCCGCTTTGCGTGGACATCACAGACGACCTTCGCTAACGGTAGGGTGCATGGATGCGTTTATTTCTTGGGCGGACGCGCACGAATGGCTGCTTTTTTGGATCGGGTTCGGCTCGGTCGTCTTTTTTGTCGGTGCCCTCTTGGCGGTGCCGTATCTGGTGGGACGCCTGCCGATCGATTATTTCCGCCGATACCGCGCTTACCGCCGGAAGAGGTGGATCCGGCATCCCGTCCTGCTGCCTGCTTTCATCGCGGCCAAGAACGTGTTCGGAGTGGTCCTGCTCCTGGCCGGTGTCGCCATGCTGGTCTTGCCCGGCCAGGGGATCCTCACCCTTCTGGCCGGAGTGATGTTCCTCGATTTCCCCGGTCGCGACCGGCTGGTCCTCCGCATCGTTCGCTTTTCCTCGGTCTGGAAGGGACTGAACTGGCTGAGGAGGCGGGCGGGTAAGGGAGAGCTGGAACCGATACCCGCGCCGACACCCGCCCCATAGCGAATCAGTGGGCGTCCTCCTCCGACGTCCCGCCGTGGTCAATGTGGGCCTTCGCGTCCGAACCGAAGTAGAGCGTGGCGAAGGTCACCAGGCTCAAAAGGATTGCGGTCGGGAACTGTCGCAGCGCGACGGTCATCCCGATGGCACCGGTGACCCATATGCTGGCCGCCGTCGCCGTGCCGCGCACTGTCCCACCGTCCTTTTTGAGGATAACTCATTAGGAAGGCCTTCCCGTCGCGCGGCAAGGGATGCAACATCCTCCATTGGGAGGATGCCCGAACCTTTGCGCCGGGTGCCGGTTCCGCGTCTGGTGAATAGGAGGGTCGATTCCGGCGCACTGGATACGATCCACGGCTCGCCTTTCGGCCGCATAAGCCTCGCCCTGGTGGGCCTCGGGTTAATCGGCTACGGGATCTTCGCAACGGCCCGATCGGGCCACGGAATGATCGGGATGCCCTCCGAGGACGACTCCGACTCTACTTCTTCCCGATAATAACAACGGGTCCCAGCCCAACGCCTGCCGGAGGAATTGCACACCCATTCCGACGGGCAGGACCACGGAGAAAAGGGGCACGTAGGCGGCGAAGGCGTCCCCTCGGTCGACGCCCCGCGCTGCGGACTCGAGGAGAACCGCCCCCTCCAGCAGAAGCCAGCCGATCAGCGCGAAGGAGAGCAAAGCCGCCGGTCTGGTGCGGGCTACGTGAAGTATGGGTCGTTTCTGAAAGTCCATGGCTCTTTGGATCGGGGTTCCCGCGATTCCGCGGTTCAACAATTTCTTTTATTTTCGCTCGCGTGACTGCCGCCTTTCAAACCGGATCGGCTCCCTCTTTCGGAGGATAGCGGTCTGTTGACTCCGCAATTCGGCAACTAAGACAGAAGAAGCCTACTGAGAAGTGCAATCAGGTGTTGGGGTGGCTGAGAGGCAGAGAGGGCCGGAGGCAAGTTGTTGATGTCGCTGCGCTCGGTACCGACTACAACAAGAATACGGCGAAATCGTGGCGTGGTAGTGTGCGCTTGCGCGCGCCCCTGCGTCGGAGTGGCTGAGGGGCATAGAGGGCCGGAGCAAGCTCCGACTACCACAAGGAGGCGGCGAAATCGTGGACCGTGGTAGTGCGAGCTTGCTCGTCGCCCTGCGTTGGAGGGGCCGGAGGCAAATTGTGGATCGGCGCTCATGCTCTTCGTTCCACTCACAATCTCCGGAAAAAGGAGGAAACCGCTGCGGTTCTACGGAAACGGCAACAGCAAAACCACTGACCATGTCTCCGTACCCGGATTGTCGTCCGAGATGCCGCCGTTGGAGACATGGGCGAAACTGAGGCCGAGGCGGATCCCGTTCGGAAAGCGCACGGAGGTCTCGATGCTGCTGCGGAATTCGACGGAACTTCCCAGATTTTTAATTTTCACTCGCCTGCCTGCCGCCCTTCAAACCGTCTCGCCTCCCTCTTTCGGAGGATAGCGGGTCCGTTGACCCCGTTGATGGAAGATTTTATTTCACGGCAACAAGAAGTGCCCAAGATGAAAAAGTTTCGTCTCCTGAATTCCGTCCCACTCCGAGGTCATTATCGATGCCTCAAACGGGAATGGCAGGTTAAGCGATTTCGAACGTGAGCTGCTGAAAAGCTGTCGTGGGCCGCACTGCCAAACCGAAGGGAAGACGGCGGACGCCGAGTGAAGACCAGGCAGCGAGGAAGGACCCGATCGCAAATCCCTGAGGCCGGATGTCGTGGTAGAGGAGACCGTCGGGAATGTCGATTTTCTCCGGCATCGCTCCGCCCATCGGTAGGTATTTGCCGGGTCGATTGCTCTGTTCCTTGATCTTGAGGAGCATCGCGAGGAGTTCCTCTTCCGGGAATACCCATGTGTCGATCTCGGCAATGAGTGATGCAAACGAGTTGACCCAGACAAACTGGGAATTTGCGACGATCCGGCGGAACAGCGTAGCGCGTATGGCGTCTATCCGGTCGACCGGGGCGAAGTTTGGCAGCGTCAGCCCCCAGAGGTACGTCGTCTCGATCGGGATCGACCATGCCGCTGCTTTGACGTGCGAACCGTCTTCCAGGACGAACTCGCCATACGGCGGGCAACCCTCAGGATCACGCGGTGAAGGTTCTCGAGCAGTTGGAGTGCGAAGTAAAGGAACTCACTGCCCGTGCCGAGGAGGCCGACCGGAAGGAAGACTCGCAGTGCGAGACAAAGCTACCCGAAGAGATCGCCCGCCGCAAGTAGTATGAGCATCGACCGGCAAATCATTTTAACCGCCGAATCCCGGCTACCCACGCCCTCTGTCCCCGCTCCGATCGAGGTCGTCCCCGCCTGGAAATGGATGCTTTCCAACTGAGGGCTTCTCCACTATACATAATAAAGTCAATGAAACCCAACATCCTCTTTATTTTTCCCGATCAACACCGCCCCGACTATGTCGGGTTCGACGCATCCAACCCGGTGCGCACGCCAAACCTCGACGCGCTCGCCGCCCGTGGGGTGGCTTTCCGCAACGCCGTCAGTCCCTCGCCACTCTGCTCGCCCTGCCGGGCCTGCATGGCGACTGGCAAGGCTTACCCGGCCGTCGGCGTGCATGACAACGGCCAGAGCGTGCCCGACGGCGAAGTGCTGCTCTACCACCGCCTGCAGGATGCCGGCTACCACACGATGGGCTGCGGTAAGTTCGATCTCCACAAGCCGAAACACGACTGGGGACTGGACGGGCGCAACCACCTCGAAGCCTTCGGTCTCAGCGACGGCATGGACAGCGAGGGCAAGCTTGACGGTGCTTGGGCGGCCGAGGAGAAACCCGGCGGCCCCTTTACCCAAATGCTCGAGGAGCGCAGCCTGCGCGAGATCTATGTCAAAGACCTCCTCGGACGCATGGGCGACGGCTATCTGCGCAACGATCCCTGCCCCCTGCCTGACGAAGCTTACGGCGACAACTGGGTGGGTGCCACGGCCGAAGACCTTATCCGCCGCGCCCCGGCTGGCAAACCGTGGTTCATCCAGGTCAACTTCCCCGGTCCGCACGACCCCTGGGATATCACCGAATCGATGAAAGAACTCTACGACGGAGTCGAATTCCCCGGCCCTCTCGCCGCTGAAGACAACAGCCCCGAGCGACTGCGCCAGCTCAACGGCGTGCGGCAGAACTACGCCGCCATGGTGACCAATATTGACCGCTGGGTCGGCCGCCTGATCGAAGCGATCCAGGCCCGTGGCGAACTCGAAAACACACTGATCGTTTACGCCAGCGACCACGGAGAAATGCTCGGCGACCACGAGCGCTTCGCCAAGACCGTTCCCTACTGGCAGTCGGCAGGTGTGCCGATGGTGGTGGCCGGCCCGGGCGTCGCCGCCCGCGATTTCGAAGATCGGCCAATGGCGATCCTCGACCTTTGCGCTACCTTCCTCGACCTCGCCGACGCGGAAGTTCCCGCCGACTGGGATTCCCGAACGCTGCGCCCCTATCTGGCCGACCCCAAAGCCGCCCCACCACGCGAGATCGTCACCTCCGGCCTCGACAAGAAGTCCGGCAACTGGCGCCTGGCCTTCGACGGGCGATACAAGTATGTCACCGGTTTCGACGGCACGGACGAGTTGCTATGGGATGTCGTCGGCGACCCCTCCGAGACAGAAAATCTCTTGGAAGCTCCGGCAAAAATAGACGGTACAGTTCTGTCGCAACTCAAGACGGCACTTCGCGAGCGCTGAAACGGTCCGCGCTGGTCATCCCCGAACCCAGCACCTTTGCCCTGCTCGCAAGTTGGGTGCCCCCCACGCCACGCCGACGGCGTTGCCGCCCCCATACGCCAAAGGCGTTGCATCCTACAGCCCAGGGTCGCGAGGCACGAGCCACCTTGGGTTCCTCCCCCCCCCCCGGACCCCGACGGGGCCAACCAACATAGCGAGGGGCAACGCCCCTCGGAACAACGCCCCCGACAACGTGCCCTGTAGGGGCACTCCACAGCCTCCGGACAAACCGACACCCGTGGATGGCCCCCTCAGGGCAAAATTTTCTTGCGGTTCCGCTTCGATGGGCGGTGCCCATCGCTATGATGGCACGCCCTTTCAGGGCGAAACCGGCCCCGACGGGGCCAACCAACGCATACGCGACCGAACGGGCCGAAGGGTTCCCAGGGTAGGCCTGGCGGCCAACCGTGGGTTGCCCCCTTTCCGATCGAGATTTCTATTTACAATGACCCTTCGTTTTCAGATAAATTATTCTCCATGAGAATCCCCCCGAAAAAACCTCTCCTGCTGGCCGTTGCGGTCGCCGCCTTTGCGTCGTCCCCGGCACTGGCGCAGGACGCCGCACAACCCTACATCTGGCAACAGGATCAAGCCAATGTCACCGAAACCGGCGACATTGAGTGGACGCCTAAGCCTTTCCGCTTCGAGGCGGGCGAGGTCGTCCGCTACATCGACTTTGAGAACGGCAACGATGACGCCGACGGCACCTCGAAGGACAGCGCTTGGAAGCGCCATCCATGGGATCGCAACGCCACCGGTCAGGCAGCCGCACACGAAGGGCCGACCACTTACGTCTTTCGACGGGGCGTCGTGTATCGCGGCGGGCTGGGTGCTGACGAGTCCGGCGAGCCGGGCAACCCAATCATTTTGACCGCCTCGGCCACCGATAAATCGTCACCCCATTACTGGGGCGAGGGCGAAGCAATGCTCTTCGGCTCCCGCCAGCTCCCCGCCCGATGGGTCAAGGCCACCGAGGTGGAGTATCCGGCCCGCATCCCCAACCCGGACGCGGTTTGGGCACTGGATATCAAAGAGGTCGCTTTGATGAAGATGAACGACAAAACTGGCGAGTACGAACTTGAGATGGAGATGACCGAAACGACCCGCAACCGAGGCGTGGCCATGCCCTTCATCGGATTCGCCCATGTGGACAAGGAAAGCCGCAGCCATTGGCAGCATCTTGCCCGCACCCCGGATTGGCAACCCGGCAATGAAAATTTCGTCATCGATTACTGGCACCAAGTGGAAAGCGGGTCACGCACCGATGAAACTGACGCCAAGGGCAAACCCGTGCAAGGAGGGCTTAAGGATACGGATGTTCTCAAGGGGCATCCCGAAGATTTCTTTGAGGGCGGATACATCTGGCCGCAATACGCCCACTTCATGGGCACGCCGAAGCCCAAACGCATCAAACGAACCGAGGATAAGCGCGGCGTCGAATACAAGGTTTACGACCCCGAAAAGGGTGCCCTCCAAATCGGCGGCATCTACGGCGGTTTCAAGGAGAACCTCCGCTACATGATCGAAGGCCTGCCGCAGTATCTCGACGCCGAGAGAGAGTTTTACTTCGACGCCAAGACCGGCACCATGTTTTACATTCCGCCACAAGGCGAAAGCCCCAACGAGATGCAACTGGAGCTGACCAGCGTTTTCGGGGGCATCGATATCCCCAGCCAGTCGAACATCCTAATCAACGGCCTAGACATCCGCCACTTCGACGGCAGTGGTATTCTAATGGAGGAAGACGTTGAGAATGTGACGGTTCGGAACTGCCGCTTCGACCATTTGGTGGAGAACGGTTTAACCTACCGAGCCAGCAATTGGCGCGGCGGCAAGCCCGGCGACTGGGCCAATAACATCCGGGTGACGGACTGCCTCTTCACCGATGTCAACAGCCTCTCGCTCAATATGACTGCCGACCCGCACAACAACCGCCGCCTAGGCCATGTCGAGATTTTGCGCAACCAGATTTACAACAACGGAATGCGGCACAAAGACAATGTCCAGAGTTCGGTGGAGGCACTGGCGGTGCGCTTCCCGGAAACCGGTGTGATCGCCGGCAACATCGTCGAGCGGAGTTTCGGTAGTGGTATTCAAATATTCACCGGCGCTGAACTGAACTATCAGTATCCGGAACAATCCCACACCCACGTGGCGAACTTCCCGCTGGTGCGGGTTCACATCTTCCAGAACAAGACTGTGGATACCGCGTTGGGCGTCAACGACTACGGAGGTTTCTCCCTTTGGCAGGGCGGGGTGCAGTATTGCTACAACAACAATATCGGCAACAGCCCCGGGGTGATGCCCGCTGGCATTGGCTGGTTCAATACGCCCCCGACCAATTTGAGCTATCCGCTCTACCTCGACGGCGCCTACAAGATCTACTCTTTTAACAATGTGGTCTGGGCACGCTCGAACAATTTGTCACTGGATCCCTATGCAACCAAGACGCCGGGTTACTTCATGGTTTTTGGCTTCCTCAATCAATTGTCCAACAATACCTTCTACCGCACCGGAAGCGGGGTGGGCGGCAGTGCCGGGCACCGCAACGATGTCATTAGCAATCTTTTCGCCGAGGTCGGGACGATCAGCAAGCAGGGTAATCCGGACGGCAAGTTCATCGCGAACGACCGCACCGGCGATCCCTCTCTCGTGGGTGGCGGTGATACTGGCGAATCCGGTCGCCGCGGGGTGCCGACCCTCGCTTTCGCCCACAATCTCTTCCATGGTCCCGCCGAAGCGGGCCGCCTGTTAAAACCGGGCCGCTTTGCTCCGGACTCCCCGGGCATCGAAGCCGATACGATTGCGAAGCTTTCCGAGGAAATGCTGGCGTTCCCGATCCGCTACGGTCAGCTAGGCTGGAAGGCTGAGGAGAAGCCGATCATTGGCAAGGGCGATCCATCTCCCGTTGCCAATCTGTCCGAAGTGAGCTTCCAGCCTTCCGAAGGCTCGATGGCCATCGACAAAGGAGCGACCTACTTCGTCCCCTGGGCACTCCACGGCACGGTCGGGGAATGGCACTTTACGGAGAACCTCGCCGATCCGCGCTCCGTGATCGACTACGCCTGGTATATGGCCGAACCCCATTACCACCGCATGATGTATGAATTCGTGCCCAGTGCCGACCTCCTGCTCAACGAAGCCACCCTTGAGGACTATGCGCCATCCCCTTCGGAGGATTGGACTAACGGCGCGATGATCTTCGACGGGGAGCGCTACGCCTCCGTGAGCGACGGCCACCTCCGGGCCGACATCGTGTTGGCTGCCTATCCTGTGAAGCCCGACGGTGAATATGGTAAACAGCGCGAAGTGCCCCAAGGCCCCTTCTGGCAGACCCCCGAACCTCTCAAAGGCAAAGGTCGCAGGGCAACCATGCCGAAGGACGCCAACTACATCTTCCCCGGTGAACACCGCCGCACTTTGGCCATCTCCACCGAAAACATCCTGCTCGAAGCGAACTTGAAGACCGAGGAGCGGGCTGGTGTGATCATGGGCAAGCATGACGGCAAGTCCGGCTACCAACTCGCCCTGAACGGGGGTAAGCCTGTCTTTACGCTGAGCAGCGAAGGCAAGGATTCCCAAGTGGCCTCTGATCTATCCATCAATGACGGCAACTGGCACCACGTAATCGCCGAAGTGGATCGCAAGACCGGGCGGATGACCGTCTATGTCGATGGCAAGAAAGCTGGCGAAGGCACGGCCTCGCTTGCGAGCGACGCCTCCGTCGATAACGGTGCGGACTTCCTCGTCGCCCGGGCAATGGATGGCGGGCAAGCCTTCGTGGGAGAGATCGACTACATGAGGGTATGCCACGGCACACTTGCGGACGCTCTCACCACCATCGACGAACTCTATGCTTGGCAGACCAACGGTCCCTGGAAATACGACATGCGTGGTCAGCCAATCGGTGGTTCCCGCCGCGACGTGGGTGCGATCGAAACACGCTGAATCGTTGATCCTGCAGGTAGTCCCCCACCATCACAGATGTGCAATCAATCAAAGCTTTTCCTGTGATTTTTTCTTGCTGTCCCTGCCAACCGAGGCATCCGTCGCACTCATGAGCCTTACGCTCGCCGCCGCTCCCGGCGGGCCTGGCTGATTTCTTCATCAATTTCCTCAGCCTCTTCAGAAAAATTCGTGGGTGGATTCCGGTTCGGGAAGATCTCCCATGGT
>CAZWFJ010000076.1:0-17898 GCA_964633135.1 uncultured Puniceicoccaceae bacterium
TCGCTCCGCTCGGTACGATAGCGATTTCGATTCAGGCCTTAACCGAGTGCCATTGCGGGCAGACCGTTCAGGCAGCGTGTGATCCCCGCCTTCATCACTTCGCCTCCAAAATTGAGTAAATATCCAAGCTTATTTCCGGACAGGCGCAGGTAGGTCTGAGTTTGTTTCTATTGTATTTTCATCCATCCACTAAAACCTCTGCGCCACTGCGCCTCTGCGGGAGACTAAATTCTCCAAATGTCTAGTTCCTAGCCATTTTTAATGCCCAAAATGAAGGCATTTGTTCCTGTTGGAAAAAATTTGTTATGCACCCATCTATCTCGAAAACCGGTGATTTTGATTTGCTTTCTCGCCGGAATAGGGTACGGTGGGAGAGATGTTAGGCTTTATTCAGAATTTGGGGGCAATGGAGATCTTTCTGATTCTCTTGATTGTCCTGTTGTTGTTCGGCGCGAAACGGCTCCCTGAGCTTTCCCGCTCCATGGGCAAGTCTCTTCGCGAGTTTAAGAATGCCACCTCCGAGGTGGAGGAGGACTTCCGCAGTGCGATGAACGAGGAGCCGAAAAAGCAGAAGGAAAAAGAGAAGTCGGGTCCGGCGGCTCTGAATTCGTCAAGCTCGAGCGAGAAGAATTTGGATGCTGGGGAGACCGAGTCGGTCGCGTCGGCTTACCCGGAGTCGGAAGGGAATTCGGCTGGTAAGACGAACGGCTGATTCCGTGCCCGTGACTTGGGGGGGGCAGGATTTTCCGGTTTGGGAAGAACTATCGCTTGCCTGAAGCATTTCGAGTGGTTCAAATCTGCTAATGAAATCGCAGAAGATCGCCGTTTTGGATTTTGGGTCGCAGTATACGCAAGTGATCGCTCGCCGGATTCGGGAGTGCAACGTCTACTCGAAGATTTACCCCTTTAGTGTTCCGGCCGAGACCTTGCGCGAGGAGGGCGTGCAGGGGTTGATCCTGTCCGGCGGCCCGGCCAGCGTTCTCCGTGACGACTCGCCGCGGCCCGATCCCAGGATTTTCGATCTCAATGTTCCGATTCTTGGCATTTGTTATGGGGTTCAGTTGATCGCTTTCATGATGGGGGGCGAAGTTTCCCGAAGCGATCGCCGCGAGTATGGGCACGGTACCTTGCGCACGGTCCGGCCCAGCCGGATTCTGGCTTCGCTGCCAGAGGAGATTCGCGTTTGGAATTCCCATGGCGATCGGCTGGTACACTTGCCGGAGGGTTTTGAGTCTGTTGCGGAAACCGAAAATTCTGAATTTGCAGGCATAGAGCATTCGGAAAAGGAAATCTTCGGGCTGCAGTTCCACCCGGAGGTTTCGCACACCGAGTGCGGATCCGAGATTCTGCGCAATTTTCTCTTCAAGGTTTGCGGATGTACCGGAGACTGGTCGATGGCGAATTTTATCGAGCGATCGGTAGAGGACATCCGCACCTTGGTTGGTAAGGAGCATGTGGTACTCGGTTTGAGCGGGGGAGTAGATTCCTCGGTTGCGGCGGCTCTCATCCATAAAGCGATCGGGGATCAGCTGACGTGCGTCTTTGTCGACAACGGTCTTCTCCGGTTGAAGGAGCGCGAGCAGGTGGAGCTGCTTTTTCGGGAGAATTTCTCCATGGACCTACGCGTTGAGGACCAGGGCGAATTCTTTCTCGAACGCTTGAAAGGGGTCGAGGATCCCGAGGAGAAACGCAAGAAGATCGGGAATGC
This sequence comes from uncultured Puniceicoccaceae bacterium, assembly GCA_964633135.1. Taxonomy (GTDB): domain Bacteria; phylum Verrucomicrobiota; class Verrucomicrobiia; order Opitutales; family Puniceicoccaceae; genus Puniceicoccus. Next base: position 1,709 of record CAZWFJ010000076.1, read on the forward strand.
CTTTGTCGAAGTGTTCGAAATGGCGATCAAGAAACTTGGCGACGTTGCGTTTCTGGCCCAGGGAACGCTTTATCCAGACGTGATTGAGAGTGTGTCGATCGACGGGAACCCGGCCGCATTGATCAAGAGCCATCATAACGTGGGAGGGCTTCCCGAGAAAATGCGACTCAAGCTCCTCGAGCCCCTGCGCAACCTCTTCAAAGACGAGGTGCGCTTGCTCGGTCGGGAACTGGGGCTGCCCCGAGATGTGCTGTGGCGCCAGCCATTTCCCGGTCCTGGCCTCGGTGTCCGGGTTCTTGGCGAGGTGAAGGCAGAGTATTTGCAAATTCTTCGCCGGGCGGATGCAATCCTGCAGGAAGAGATGGTGACTGCGGATTTCTACTACAAAGTCTGGCAGAGTTTTTGTGTCTTTCTGCCGGTGCGGACAGTGGGGGTTATGGGCGACGAGCGTACCTATGACTATGTGATTGCTCTTCGGATTGTTGAGAGTGCGGACGCGATGACGGCGGATTGGGCCCGTATGCCCCATGATTTGATCCGGAAGATTTCGAATCGCATCATCAATGAGGTCGACGGAGTCAACCGGGTGGTGCTTGATGTCAGCTCAAAGCCACCGAGCACCATCGAGTGGGAGTAGGCGCACGGTTCGCGCGAGTGCTTCCGGTACGTGGCAAAAACTTTCACCGAGTGTGGATACCTGCCATTCGGGGCAGGTCCGCCAGGGAAAAGGAGGCAAGTTGCGACTCGAAAAGGAGGATTTCAGGCAGCAAAAAAAGAGGCACTGCCTGCAGCAGTGCCTCTGAAAATGATGCCCTGGATTGGGGCGGCCTTTAGCTCGCTTCGTTGGGTGGATTCGTATCCAGCGCGACTGCGATTCCGTGAAGAATCGAGGCGATGCGAACGGCGTCGTGGACGTTGTCCTCGGTCATCCCGGCCTTCTTGACTGCGGCCTCGTGCGCCTTCAGGCACATCTCGCAACCGGCGAGGGCTGCGGGTCCGATCGAGAACAGCTCAAAATCCTCCTTGGTTCCTGCGACCTGCTGCATCCGCATCATGCGGAGGTTGGCCGGCCTCTGGTTGTAGGCCTCGCTGTTCATGAGGTGACGGAACCGATAGTAGATCGTGTTCATTCCCATGATGGAGGCGGCGGCACGAGCGTCTTCAAGAGTGGCCTCGGAGACGTCTGCGGCCTTTGCGTCCACCAGGACGGCGGCCGTCAGCCTGGGTTGGCGGATGTAGTAGGCCGCTGCGAGGGCGGTTCCCCACGTTTGCTCGGAGGTAAGCGATTCGCCTTCCAGCACCCGCTTCAGGTTGATGCGGAGGTCCTTTGCCGCTTCGGGAAGCTCGGAGAGTAATTCCTTAATCTGGTCCACTGTTCCTATACTTTGATGGTTTCTTCGCCCTTGTTCCAGTTGCAGGGGCAGAGTTCGTCGGATTGGATGGCGTCGAGAATCCGGAGGATCTCCTTGACGTTGCGACCCACACTCAGGTTGTTCGCCGCTGCGTATTGAACCACCCCTGTCGGATCGACGATGAAAGTCGCCCGCAGGCAGACACTTTCCTCGCGGTCGAGGATGCCGAGCTGGGCGGCCAACTTCGGTGCCGCCAGGAGCGGGAACTTCAGTCCGCGAAGGTCTTCGTGGTCGTTGCGCCAGGCCATGTGGCAGAATTCATTATCCGCACTGCCGCCGAGGACGACGGTGTCGCGATCCTCGAACTCTTCCACGCTCTTGTTGAACTCGACGATTTCCGTCGGGCAAACAAACGTGAAATCCTTCGGATAAAAGAAGAACACCTTCCATTTACCCTCGAAGCTCTTGTCGGTAAGATCGATGAGGTCGTCGTTGGTGAGGCCGTTACAGGCCTTGACTTTGAATTCAGGGAACTTGTCGCCTACTGTAATCATGTTTGGTTCTGTTTTGTTTTCGATTTGATGTTGAGAAGAGGATAAAGCTGGCGGGAGACTCCCGAGTGTCAAGAGAGGGAGGCGAAAAACCGCAGCGAATTCGCGTGAGTCCCCTCTCCATTCGGGACTGGACGGGGGAGATCGGCTGAATTTCCGCGATCTTCTCTTGAGCGGGGACGGTTCCGGGCACATATTCTTTGTAGGCAATGACGGATTGGTTCGGAGATGTTGCCGGGCGCAAGCCTTGGGTCCGAACGGTGGTGTGGGTTCTCGCTATCGTAGGCTCGCTTGCGTTCAATTGGGTGGTAGCCGAAAAATTGAACGCGACCTTTGAACAGTTGGCGGTGCGGGATCATTCTGCGAAGGAGGAAGGAAGGGATGTGCTGGTTTACGTGGAGCCGTTCGAGGAGCGATTTGTGGAGGCGAATCCGAATCTGCCGTCGAATCCGCCGGATGAGACGGTAAATTTCGGCGCTCGCGACCAACAGGCCGCCGAGCCGGAACCCGACCTGCGCAGCGATTCCGATTTTCCTGAACGGGAGTCGGAGGGAGAGTCGCAGACGTTTCTGGAGCGGGGAGATACCCGTGAGCGACTGGAGCCGGGAGTTTACAGCGAGGCGGCACCCCGGAACGAACCCGTGCCGAAAACGAGCGGGACCGCAGGGGATCTGGCCCCGCAGGTGCAGCGGGAGACGCCGGAATGGATCCAGCCGGTGGACGAGGGCGAAGGCACCCGGATTCGCGCGGCGGAGGAGGGAGAGGAGCGGGAACCACGAGAAGAGGAGCGTCGTCCGGGTTCGATTGCCCTCGACGACGGCCCGCAGGCATCTCCGGCGGAAGCTCCGGCTCGGGCGGTCAACAATCCGGCGGCCCGCCCCCTGCCGCGGAAGAAGGTGGGCACGGAGGTGTTGCTCGCCCCCTTGAACCAGTCGGAAAAACGCGCTTCGCGCCGGGGAGAGCTGGGGGTGAACTCCCGGCTAACCGATTACGGGGAGTACACCCAACGCGCGTTGGAGGCGATACAGGCGGAGTGGCACCGATTGATCCGGGAAGTGGCTGTGGGGGCGGATTCGACTTTTTCCTCGGTTACCGTGATCTTTTATATCAACAAGGCGGGGTCGGTGGCGCGTGCCCGGATCGATCAATCAACGGCCAGTGAGCTGGGAGCGATGATCTGTCTAGACGCGATCCATGCACGAGCTCCCTACGGGAAATGGAGCGAGGAAATGATTCGGCGTTTGGGCGATGAAACCGAGGTCGAGATTACCTTTCATTACCGATGAGAGAGGAAGAGTGGAGGCAATTGCCCTGGGCCAAGGGGGTTGAATTCTTACGGGGTGGAGAGGATTGGGTGGCGGTGGACAAGCCAGCGGGGGTTCTGTCCCATCCAAATGGACCCGGAGATGCGGATCGGGCGGTCCTCCCTCTGCCCTGGTCGGAGGACGGGGAGGTCTATCGCTTTGCGGGCGGGGGGCACCCGGATATCCGGCTTTGCCACCGGCTGGACGGGCCGACGTCCGGAGTTTTGCTGCTGGCGGTCGCCGACCGTGCGGACTGGTTTCTCCAGGCTTTCGAGGAGGGACGTGTCCGAAAGACGTATCGGGCCGTGGTCGTGGGTCGCCCTGCGAGCAAGACCTTTCTTTGGCGCGACCGCTTGGTGCGCGGCAAGGAAGACGGACGGTTGCGGGTCCGGGTGGGAAGCGGCGGATTGGCGGCGGAGACGTCCGGGACGGAACTCCAGTTTGTGAGGGAAACCATACCCCTGACCCTGTTGCAGCTCGAACCGGGCACGGGACGGACTCATCAGATCCGGGTTCAGGCGGCGAAGCACGGCCTCCCGATCCTCGGCGACCGCAATTACGGCGATTTCGGGGCGAATCGATCCTTTCGCAGGAAGCATAACTCGCAACGGCTCTTCCTCCATGCCACTGAACTCAGCTGGATGCGCGACGGGCGGAAGATCAGAGTTGTCTCGACGCCGCCGGACGAGTTTTCTCGGTTGTTTTCCAAGACCTGATCCATATCGCCGTCGTTCATCGTTCCGAAACTCTATTTGTCCCGTGTCCTCATTTTTCGATACCCGTCTCTCCGAGTCCCGATCTCTTTTCGAGCGGGCATTGCGCGTTGTTCCCGGCGGGGTCTACGGGCATACTAGTCCGGCAGCGGGCTTGCCGGGGATTTTTCCGTATTTCGCGGATTCGGCACAGGGGTGCCGATTCAAGGATGTAGATGGGAATGAATACCTGGATTTCATGTGCGGGTTCGGTCCGATCGTTTTGGGCTACCGGCATCCAGAGGTGGAGGAGGCGGCTGCTGCGGCGAAGGCAAGGGGCAACTTGTTCAATATGCCCTCGCGTGGGTTCGTGGAGTTGGCCGAGTTGCTGGTGGATCGCGTTGATTTTGCGGACTGGGCGGTCTTCGCGAAGAACGGTTCGGATGTTACTACCTGGGCTTTGCAAGTTGCCCGTGAGGCCACCGGACGGAAGAAAGTTCTCATGCTCAAGGGTGCCTACCACGGTGTCGATGCCTGGTGCGCCCCCGGGTATGGCGGTATTATTGAGGAGGATCGCATGCACATTCACCGATTTGAGTGGAATGATCCAGACTCTCTTTACGGGATGATGGACGCGCTTAGCGACCAGGTGGCAGCGGTGTTTGTGACGCCCTATCATCACCCATCGTTCGCCCCCTCCCAGATGCCGGAGGACGGCTTCCTGCGAAAGGTGCAGATGGCCTGTAATCAGCGGGGATCCGTGATGATTCTCGACGACATTCGGGTGGGGTTCCGGCTGCACGCGGGAGGTTCGCACCATTGCTTCGGTTTTGAACCGGATATTGCCTGTTACTGCAAGGCCATTGCAAACGGGTTTCCGATCTCGGCGGCGGTGGGCAGGGACTCCCTGAAAACGGCGGCGGCCAAGGTCTTCCTGACCGGAAGCTACTGGAACAACGCCGATGCGATGGCGGCAGCGGCGACTTGCTTGAGGATTATCGATCGCGACGCCGTGCCCGCCCGGATTGAGGCCGCCGGAAATCGACTCTGCCGGGGATTGACCGAGGTGGCCGGGAAGCACGGTTACGATCTCCGCTGCAGCGGTCCACGGGCCGCCCCCTATCCGTATTTCTATGGGGACCAAAACTTGCGCCTTATGCAGGAATTTTGCGGGCGGGCGGTGCGCAAGGGTGCTTTTTTTCACCCGCATCATAACTGGTTTCTCAGTGCCGCCCACGATGATAACTCCATTGAGGAAGCAATCGGGATCGCCAATGACTGCCTTCGGGAAATGTCCGATAAGGGGGCCGAGGTATGAATCCGCCGGGTGCGGAACGCCTTCGCCGGATTCGTTCCGGGACGGAGTGGGTGGGGACCAAGGTCGGTTTTTTTCGGGAGTCGTTTGCCTCGGTTGAAAGCCGGTGGAAGGAGGATGCCAGCCGGGTGACCCAGGCGGATTTGCAAATCTCCGAAGCCATTCTCGGGGCAGTGCGGGAGACTTTTCCCGAGGACGATCCGTGCAGCGAGGAGTCCGGAGCGGAGGCGAAGCGGGAGTTGTCGGCCCGGTTCAGCTGGATTCTGGATCCTGTCGACGGAACCAACAACTTTGCCATCGGTCTTCCCAATTGCGCGATTTCGCTGGCTCTTTTGGAAAACGGGCTTCCTGTCTACGGATGGGTGTATGATTACGCCGGAGACCGCCTCATCCACGGAGGGTCCGGGGTCGGATTGTTTGAGGGCGAGAAACCCCGCGAGCCATGTGTTCCCGATGACGCCGGGGACACTCCCATCGGTCTCCAGTTTCCACTGCCGCCCTCACGGGTCGAGGCACTCAAGCCCCTCTTGCACAAGGAGCGCATCCGCTCGCTCGGATCCGGGACGATGACCGGGGTCTATGTGGCTCTGGGGCTGCTGGCCGGAGCCGTCGATTTCCGGGTTAAGGTCTGGGACATCGCAGCCTTTATGGCCTTTTTCGAAGCGACCGGCACACAATGTTTTTTCCCGGAAGGGAGTCCGTTTCCCCTCCGCTCATTCGATCCAGCGATGGCACCCACCCCCTATGTCGCAGGCTCGCAGGGATTTTGCGGGTGGATCAGGGAAATGATTAGCCCTGAGCCGCACGACGAGGTTGATTAGGATTTCCCCTTTCTCAAAAAATACCTTCCTCACAAAGCCTTCCCCAAAATTTCCGCTCTAACGCCATGCCGAGGAGTTGTCGGAAGCCCTGAAAGAGGCGGGCTTCTCGGCCGGAGCCTACCACGCCGGAATGGCTTCCGAAAAACGAGTGGCCGTCCAAGAAGATTTCATGGAGGGGTGCCTTCCGATCATCTGCGCCACCATTGCCTTCGGGATGGGGATCGACAAGGCGGACATCCGCTACGTGTACCTTATCCAAGGTGGAAGCGGCATCTTGCCGCTTGTTCGCCTCACTTGATTTTATGGTCGTATTCTTTGTGAGTGCCGATCAACGACAGGTTCCGGCTGTGACGGAATCGGTTCGTCAGGCAGTTCCGCGGGGAACCAGCGGAGGGTGTCGGCTTCCACGGCGAGAGGGATGTTTGGATTACGGCGGACCCGGGCCTTGTAGAAGCGGTCTGCGGCCTCGGGGTCTCGATTCATGAGCCAGCGTCCGCTCTGCCAAAGAATGCGGGCGGTCAGAGGATCGTCGTCGGGAAGGAGTTCGCTGGCCCGCCAGCCGTAGTCGGCAGCGGTATAGCGATAGTGGAATCGATGATCCGGCCGGGGGGCTGAGGTCTTGATGGCTTCGCTTCGGTCTGAAAAAAGTTCTCCAAGCGAGGGGAGATTCGTTCTTTCGATCAGGGGAACTTGCTGCAGGGCGATAAAAATTTGCGCGGTATACGAACCAGTCCGGATCCAGTTCGGTGCCCATGAGTTCGAGGCCGTGGAGGCGAACGAGTTGGGCGAGTTCCCAGAGGGTCCGGGCTTTGGCACGGGGAGGGGTGGGGGCGATGGCCCGGCGTATGGCCTCAATGCGAATGCGGTACTCCGCCAGCGCAGCTGTAGGAGCATCGAAATCCACCTGAAACTCGCTCGGTTCGAGTCCGGCCGCCCGCCACTCCCGGAGAATGCCGAGCGACAATTGACAGAGGAATTCCTCGGTCTCTTCACTGCGGGTAGCTTCCTCGTTGATCGCCCCAAGACGGAGGACCGGAACGAACGAACCCGGAAGTCGATTCAGCCGGGAAAGGGGCAGTGGAGGTCGATCGGTCTGGGGACCGACTTCCGTCCATCGGACCTCGGCCGCCAGCAAGGCGAGGTAATGGCTTAAGAATCTTGAACGGGCCGAAGGATTCAATCTTTCACTTTTACAGCCTTGACAGAGTATTCATGCATATTTTGTAATATGAATATGAAGCAGAGGCAGACTTTTACGCTTTCCCCGGAAGTGTCCAATCGTGCGAAGCAGTATGCCCGTCGCAAGGGAAGGAGCTTGTCCTCGTTGGTGGAAGAATTGCTGCGCGAAAAGACGGGTGTTCCGGCCATTTCAAACGGGAGCGGAAGCGAATCCCGTTCCTTCTCGCAAAGATGGGCGGGAAAGGGAACCGTTTCGACCCGGAACGACGAGCGCTCCCGGCGCTTGCGCGGGAAATACGGCCTGTAAGCCTCTTCCGCGATGCGCCTGTTTCTCGACACTGACATTCTCCTTGATGTTTACCTCGAGAGGGAACCACACGTGGAATCGAGCGGTGCCTTGCTCGATTGGGCTGAAAAGCATCCCGGCAATGCCTCCGTATCCTGGCACGGCTTGGCCAATCTGCATTATCTGAGTCGCGACGGCGCGGAAGCGTTTATCCGCGAGTTATTGGTTTTTTGTGAGGTGCCGACGACCGGATCGTCAGAAATGATCGAAGCATTGGATCTGGACTTCAAGGACTTGGAAGATGCGATGCAAACGACCGCCGCCCTGAAATTCAACGCCCAGGTGATCGCGACGAGAAATGTGAAGGATTTTCGCAAGGCACCCATCGCAGTGGATACCCCGGCGGGAGTTCTCGCCCGGCTGGTTTAAGGTCGACAGGCTGCTAGCGCAGGGGGAGAGAGTTCGGAGCGTGCGATGAATACGGAAGGTGCCATAGGACTCGTGTTTCTCCTCGCCCTGCTGGCGCTCGTCCCGGGCCCGAGTGATCTGATGGTGGCGGGAGTGGCAGTGCGGCGGGGTGTCTCGAGTGCGGTCTGGATGACCGTCGGGATCCTGGTCGCTGATCTCGTGTTTATTTTGGTGGTAGTCCGGGGTGCCGTCTGGATGGCGCAACTATTTGAAGAGGCGGGTATTTTACTAAACCTCCTATCGGCCCTGATTCTGGGTGGATTTGGAATCGCGATGATCCGATCGTCGGTGGCACCGCTGCGGACGGATCCGGTAAAGCTGGTCGAGGGGCGGGGAGGAGGTCCGTTTGCGGCGGGATTCGGAATTACCTTCTTCGACCCGAAAGCGCTGGCCTTTTACCTCGGCGTCCTCCCCGGATTCTTCGAGGTGGAGGCGTTTGGGTTTTGGGATGTCTCGTTGCTGATCGCTGTTGTGTCCGCAGTGATCTGCGTGACCAAGGCGTTCTATGCATGGTTGGCTCTAAAGGGGTTCGCCTGGTTGCCGAGTTACCGAAGCCGTCGGTGGCTGATTTGTTTGATGGGTGTCGGCCTACTGGTGTTCTCGCTTGCCAGGTTTATTCAGCTACTCCGCTGAGGGTTTGCTTTTCGACTCGGTTTCGGCGTCGGCGAAACGGATGACCGGTTCGAGGCCGGCTGCGCGGGCGCGGGCGATCGCTTTTGCGGCGGCCCGGGTAAGGGCGGGGAGGCCGTCTACGGCCTTTTGCGGGACGGATGTTTTCCGGGTTGGCCTATGGTATGGGGCGACCTCCTCTCCGACGGCGTTGGATCCCGCTCCGTCATCGAGTTTGGGGTTTATATGCCGGGTCCATTTTTTTTGACACGTTTGTTTCTGGGTATGGGCTGCGGTTAGAAGCGTTGTCTTTGTTCCGGAAACCTGTTGGAGTAGCCGACCATGGGCGATTCGTATATTTTTCGAAAGAAACCTTTTCCTCCTTCGGAAAATCGCAGGAGAACCGTTCTCGTGACCGGCGCGGCCGGTCGAATCGGTTCCCGCTTTTGTCGAACGGCGAAGGATCGGTACGATTTGAGACTCATGGTCCGCGATGAGGAGAAGGCGGACGGGGTCAAGGATTCTGGGGAGATTATCGTGGCATCTCTGTTCAGTCTTTCGACAGGATTCGGGCCTCCTCGCCGGTCGCTTCACGAACGTTCATGCGCCGCGGATTCGTGTCGACCGAGTCGAAATCGACCGCCCACACCGAACCATCCTGTTTTGCGAAGACAAGTGTTGCGGGAGGGAACCACTCGAAGCGCTCGACGCTTTCGCTTTCCTTTAGAACGATCTCCCGGGTTCTGCCGCTTTCCAGGTTCAACACGTTGAGCGCGGGCTTGGCGGGCCAATGATGTTGGGCGACGAATACGGGTAGAATCCACCAGTTTCCGTCCGGTGAAATGTCCCGGATCGGGAACGTCGCCCGCACGCGAAAGACGCCCGTTTCTTCGGTCTCTCCGAGCCACAGTTGGCTATCTTCGAACCATTCGGAGGAGGGAGTCTGGCGCTCAACCCATTCTCCGTCGACCTTTTTGGATCGACTCGACGACCGCCACCTTTCGCTGAGAAAACGGCTCTTATGGAACAACGGGGATGTCCCCGGACGGATTCCGTGTCCTCTGCTATCCAGCCAGGTCTTCCCATTTCGGTCGACGAGAATCGTGGCAACAGGGCGGTCTTCACCCCGGTATAGCTGGAAGAGTTCGATCTCCAGTTCATTCGGAGTCTGTCTAATCCAGTCGCGGACATAGATCTTTCCGGCGGCTGTCCGCATGGAACCTGTTTCGCCATAGGGAAACTTCTTCGGGGATCCGAATCGGATTCCTTGGAACCAAAGGGTTGTCTCTATGGAGGCACCGGGCACGATTACCCGTTGCAGATCCTCCACGGGAATTCGAAGAAGCGTGGCCTGCCTCGATCCCGTTTCCGTCAGATTTTCAAGTCCCCAGGCATCCGCCGCCATTCTATCCAAGTCAGAAAAACCATTTGCCCCCTGTTTCATTTGAGTCGCGCCGCCCACGACTTCGGACAAGGAACCGAGCGGTGCGATCGCCATGTCACTGGGCACGTTATTCACCTCCCATGCGTAGTTCAGCGAAACGTAATCGACATCATTGTAGCTCCCCCGGCTTGTACCTTGCAGCTCGATGCGAACGTCCGTGTCCGTGATTCCTGAAACCTCATCGGTTACCCCGATCCCGAGATGAAAATACTTGAAGACGATAAAAACCACAGCCATTCCGAGGACCAGAAGGACAGCTCCGAAAAAGGGCTTTCTGAAACGGTATTGGCAGTAAACCACCAAAAAACAGACCGGGAGGGTCAGGAGGGAGAACCAGTATCCCGGCTCGGTGGTCGGCGTCCAGTTCATGCCGAGATCGTTTGCCTGGATTGCGCGGACGCCAATGAATTGAACAGCAATGAGGAGAAGGAGCATCCCTCCGAAAAGCCGAAACAGTACGCTCCAGCGGGGCGTCAAACTCGCCAGAGCTAGAGAGATTGAACCGAAAGCAACCAGTAAAGCAGAAGGATCCAATAGCCCGGAAAGATGCGCCCCTCCCGCCAGACCGCCCGCAGCGGGCGCCACCAGAGCGAGGAGGAAAAGCAGGATGAATTTGGACAGGCAGAGGGACAAGGATCCGATGGGACGCGTTAAGTGGAAGGCGGTTACCCGAATCGGTGCATCCTCATAGAATACGCTTAAAAGAATGATGGGGAACGATAGGAGCAAAGCGATACCCAGGAAACCGATGATTCCATTCCACGTGCTGATTTGATCCCTGTCCCAAGAGCTGCCGAACAGGTCGAGGAACCAGACGGAGCCCAGCGCGGACGAGAGAATCAGCAACGCACTCCAGAGGAGCAGGCTTCCCCGCGCTTTGCTGAGGTCCTTTCGAATCTGTGCGGATAGCTGTCGAGTATTCATGATCGGGGTCCTTTCCAGTTTTTGGCGAGAGCGACATAGATTTCGCGAAGACTCATCCCGGAGGCCTCGAGGGAAACCTCCCGATTCAGGATTCGACCCAGCTCCCGCTCGCATTGATCGGGATCGAAATCCGTATCAATGAAGGAAATACGGCGTCCTTCCTTTTGATAATGTTTCCAATTGGGCGGAGGTTTGGGGCGGACTTCGTCGTCGGTTTCCTCGGCGACCCGGGACTCGATGCGTCGGAACCGCTTTCGCAGCGATTCGGTGTCCTCCTCGAGCACAAGCTTTCCGCTTCGGATAATCGCTACACGGTCAATCAGTCTTTCAATGTCGTCCACATCGTGCGACGACACGATCATACTCCATTCCCCGACTTCCGCGATTCCCAGGAGGGCTTCCCCGAATTCTTCGCGGTGAACGGGATCAAGTCCGCTGAAGGGTTCGTCCAGCACCAGGAGTTTCGGGCGGAAGGCGATCGAGGAGATGAGGAGAATCTTCATCCTCTGCCCCCGCGAGCAGCGGTCGAGTCGGTTGTGGAGGGGGATCTCAAAATCGGAGACCAGGCGTCGGCAAAAGTCGGTGTCCCAACCGGGGTAGATGTCTCGGCACCATGCGAAGAGCTGTGCGCCAGTCATCCAGGCCGGGTAGTCGGCCCCTTCGGCGACATAGCCGATCTCTTGGAATGTGTCTGCTCGAAGGGAATACGCAGGTCGACCCAGAACCCGCGCTTCGCCGCTGTCGGCGCGAAGCATTCCGAGAAAGACTCGCAATGCGGTGGTCTTTCCAGAACCGTTGGGACCGAGGAGACCGCAAAGCGAACCGGCGGGTAGCGATAGATTGAAGCCTGTGAGGGCGTTTTGCGCACGGAAGCGCTTGGTGAGGCTTTTGGCCTCGAGGGCGGGGGTTGCGTTCATGTTGTTTCTTTCCAGATTTTCTTACAGTATCGGATGAAATCCTCCCCGCTCATCGCCATGCGTCTCGCCTCGTCGACGAGTGCATCCGCCTTCGGGCGAAGCATAGCATCTTGAAGGTGGGAGGAGGAGGGAAGGGTGCGGCTAACAAAGGTACCGCGGCCTGGAACCACTTCGAGAAGTCCGTCGTCGATGAGCTTCGCGACGACCTTGTGAGTGGTATTCGGATTGATTCGCAGATCCTTGCTGATGGCCCGAACCGAGGGAAAAGAGTCACCGGGCTTGAGAAGACCGGAAACCATTGCTCGCCGAACCGCGTTTCCGATCTGCTCGTAGACTGGTTCGCCAGGTTCAATCGTTACCGGAAAGGAGATCATTGCAAGGTGTTCTACCTGTAGTAGGACACATAGTGCAATCAAATATTTCAGAAAATTTAGCTATTCCGCTGAGGGTTTGCTTTTCGACTCGGGTTTGGTTTCGGCGTCGGCGAAACGGATGACCGGTTCGAGGCCGGCTGCGCGGGCGCGGGCGATCGCTTTTGCGGCGGCCCAGGTGAGGGCGGGGAGGCCGTCTACGGGCCTTTGCGGGATGGATGTCTTCCGGGGCGGCCTATGGTATGGGGGGACTTCTTCGCCGACGGCGTCGGATCCCGGCCCGTCATCGAGTTCGGGGTGTATATGCCGGACCCATTTTTTTTGACACGTTTGTTTCTGGGTATGGGCTGCGGTTAGAAGCTAGAAGCGTTGTCTTTGTTCCGGAAACCTGTTGGAGTAGCCGACCATGGGCGATTCGTATATTTTTCGAAAGAAACCTTTTCCTCCTTCGGAAAATCGCAGGAGAACCGTTCTCGTGACCGGCGCGGCCGGTCGAATCGGTTCCCGCTTTTGTCGAACGGCGAAGGATCGGTACGATTTGAGACTCATGGTCCGCGATGAGGAGAAGGCGGACGGGGTCAAGGATTGTGGGGAGATTATCGTGGGGTCTCTGGAGGATCCGGATCGTCTCGTCGAGATTTGCGAGGGGGTGGATACGGTCGTCCATTTGGCGGCCGACCCGAATCCGCACGCCGATTGGGAGAGCGTTTTACCCAATAATATCGAAGGAACCTATCACCTCGTTCAGGCGGCCCTGCGGAACCGTTGTCGAAGATTCGTATACGCATCCTCCATTCACGCGATCAGCGGTTACCCGATGGGGCATCAGGTTCATGCCGATGATCCGGTGAATCCGGGCGATCTTTACGGCGTTTCGAAGGCTTTCGGGGAGGCTCTCTTGCGATACGCTGCGGAACAGCAAGAGCTTTCCTCGATTGTCGTCCGAATCGGTGCCTGTCAGGCAGCGAAAGAGCGGACGGAAGTCGAGGATGTAAAGTGGTTGAATTGCTTCGTCTCCTACCCGGATCTGGTAGATCTCTTCATCCGCTGCGTGGAAGACGATAAGCTCGCTTTTGCGATCGTTCACGGACTATCCGATAATCTCTTTAACCGGATGGACACGACATCGGCCCGGGAGTTGTTGGGATACGAGCCGAAAGACGATTTTGAAGACCTCCACACCGAGCTGCGTAAACTCCATCTGCGGGAGCAATTGAATCCTCATTCGGAAAAAGGAGCGACGGGCGAAGGCTAGCGGTTTAACCCTACTTCGGCTTGCTGGTGTTCCCGCTTGCCAGAAAATTCAGCTACTCCGTTAAGGGTTTGCTTTTCGACTCGGTTTCGGCGTCGGCGAAACGGATGACCGGTTCGAGGCCGGCTGCGCGGGCGCGGGCGATCGCTTTTGCGGCGGCCCGGGTAAGGGCGGGGAGGCCGTCTACGGCTTTTTGCGGGACGAATGTTTTCCGGGGCGGCCTATGATATGGGGCGACTTCTTCTCCGACTGCGTCGGATCCCGGCCCCTCATCGAGTTTTGTCGGTGGCATGACGGAACTGTCGTAGAGGGTCCAATGATCGACGAGTTTCCGATAGTGATGCGTGAAAGGATTCCAACCCCGCCGGAATCTTCGGCGAATGACTTCTTCGGGGATTCTGTGTCCGCCGAGTCGCACTCGCTCGGCGACGCGATGAACAGCCCAGTCGGCATTTGGCAGTTTGAGGAAATGCAACTCCACGTTGGCCCCTGCGGCCTGCCAGCCGCGAATCCGGGTCAGGTAACTTCTAGTGGAGAGAGTCGTCTCAAAAGCGAAATCCACCTTTCTTTCGCTGAGCAGTGTGATTCGTTCCATCATCAGTCGACCGGCTTGCCATGCAACCGATTCCGGATGAAAGGGGCTGAGTCCGGCTGCGATGTAGTCGGCGTTCACAAACTCGGTGCAGGCGGCTTCCTTGGGAAGCAATTCATGAGCGAAAGAGGTCTTCCCCGCTCCATTGGCACCTGCTATGATGATGATTCGCATGATTTTGAGAAAACCATGCAGGACCGGCAGAGGAAAGACGAGTCATTCTTCTGCCATTGAGATCAGAGGGTGCAACTCAATCCGCCGACCATTCGACATCCTCGTAGAGATCGGCGAGCGATTGCTCGAAACGGATCGACGGCAACGATAGGGAGTCTCCTTGGGCCAGATGCTCCGGTTTCCATCCGTTTTCCTGACGGAAACGGGTAAGGGCAGGTTTGCTCTGATCAATCAGGACGTACTCTTTGAGAGTGGGCAGCGCGATGTAACTGAGGAATTTCTCGCGGCGGTCCAAGCGCTCGGTGGAGGGTGAGAGGACTTCGACCAGGACCGAGGGTTTGGTTTTGAAATACTTTTCGTTGTCGGATGGATCGCAAGTGACAAGGAGGTCGGGATAATAGAAAATGTCGTCCTCGGCGATGTTGAGCCGGAGTTTCATATCCGCCATAAAGACTTTGCAGGGACTTCCCCGCAGGTGCTGACGAATGGCGGATGCAAGGTTCAGACAAATAAGGTTATGCGCCTCGCTGCCACCCGACATGGCGTAGACCTGCCCGCCAATATATTCGTGGCGTATTTCGCTCGTTTCCTCTCCTTCGAGGTAAGCATCGACCGAGATGAACTGCTGTGTCTGCGGTATACCCATAAATTGAATGATGGCAGGCTTTTCGGGAATTTCAACGCCGGAAGAACGAGAATGAATTCCCTGAAGGAACTCCCAATCGAAAAAACTCCTTTTCGGTGAGTCCTGTGGGATGCATCAAGCTTCTTCCTTCAATCGCGTGCACACCTCGCCTACTCTTGGCCGGCCAACCAAGTTTGAAGGACTCGAACTCGATTTTGAGTTTCCAACCGCGGCGTGGCGTCGCCAGCCTTGTAGGGCCGCAGGCTGGGCGAACCGCTTAGCATTGCCCCATATTCGGTTGGAGTGAGATTGACAGCGATGCTAGCGTTGCTAGCCTAAGGATATGAGTGTTTTAACGATCCGAAAACTGGATGACGAGGTGAAGCAACGCTTGCGGATGCGGGCCGCGCGGCATGGAACGTCGATGGAGGCAGAGGCTCGGGCGATTCTGGAGCAGGCCGTGCGGATTGTCGATGAACCCCTGCCGATGGATCAGGCGCTGAAGAGTGTTCGAGGACGCTGGAAAGACCGGGTTTCGACGGAAGAGGTGATGCGAATCACCCGCACGGACTGATCCATGTCTGTTATGGTCGATACGAACGTGATCCTTGATCTGGTCACCGAGGATCCGCGCTGGGCGGACTGGTCGGAGTCGATGTTGGAGCGCTACTCAATCGAAGGTCTGACGGTGAACCCTGTTATTTTTTCGGAATTGTGCGTGGGAGCCGATGAAGTTGAAGATGTGGTCGAAATGCTGGGCGAACTCCGAATCGACCTGCAGGAGACTTCCCTGAACGCATTGTTTTTGGCCGCGAAAGCCTTTCGACGATACCGGAGTCGAGGGGGTTCGAAGATTTCCCCGCTTCCCGACTTCTTTATTGGCGCTCATGCCGCCGATCTCTCCATCCCGGTGCTGACCCGCGATCCAACCCGTATGGCAAGCTATTTTCCGGAGGTTGAGCTGATCTGCCCTTGATACGGAAATAGCCAATCGGCTACGTGGGATCCCGTGGGTTCGGGATTTTCTGGCAGTGTTCCAAGGCGGCCAGGGTTTGGTCGAGGGCGGTGTTCAGGTCCTTGGCCAGGTCGGTTGCGAGGAGGCGGAGGACGAAATAGCCGTGCATTTGCAGGAGCATATCCTTGCGCCGGTCGCTGCGCCAGGCGTCTTCGTCCTGGAGGTGTTGGGTGCCGTCGAGTTCGATCACGAGTTTCGCGGATTCGCAGAGAAAATCCACCTCCATGCTGCCACATTGGTTGAAGGGCATCGCCTATGCAAGATCGTTTGAAGTGCAGCCGATTCTGTCGGAGGAGCCG